>QWRL01000155.1 GCA_003670425.1 Chloroflexota bacterium | reverse complement strand
CCCCACTGCGTGGCATAAAGCGCCTTCCAAGCAAGGGAATCAACATTAATAATGGCAGGCCAATCAGGCCGGCTTCTTTGGCGAGCACACTTGCAGCACCGCCGACAAGTGCCAGCGCCAGCCAGGGCAGCACTGCAGCGCCCGGCTCAGACCAACTCTGGCGCCAGCGCAATAAGCCATACGCCGCCACCAGCAAGCCCAGCGTACAGAGTGGTTCGCGATGAAAAGTTTTGGTGTACGGCCAGGCGATTGTGGTTAAACCAAAAAGCAGCGCACTGAACACCGCCGTATGCATGCCGTAGCCAAGGCGGCGTACATAAAGCATCAACACCACAGCGGTGGCGGCGGTAACCAGCGGATTGAAGAGCATGGCCGCGTGCGCATTTCCAATGCGGTCGCTTTGGTCCGCAAGCCAAATCAGCGGCACGGCCAGCACAGGCTGCGCCGGCTCTACATAAGTTTCACCCGGCCAGTCCATGTCGGCGGTCATACTGCGCAGCACGCTGCCACGGCGGCTAAAGCCAACCGCGGTGTCGTACATAAACAGTTCATCGCCGGTTTCGAAGCGCAGCGAAGCTGTGAAGAAGTAGATGGCGAAGAGCAGCCCGAAGCCGGCCAGCCCCGCCAGATAGTCGGCCGCCGTCAGGCGCCGCTCTGTGATCCAGCTATCCAAGCGCCCAGCCTGCCAGCGGCTGCGGCGTGCCACGCACCTTTGTGCACTCCACCCAAATTACATGCAGCACCTGCGCCACCTGGGCGCTGTCAGACACATCTGCCACGGGATACCACGGCCCGCCCAGCTGCCCGGGTGCCACCGCATGCGTGATTACATCTGCCACACCCGCAGCTTTAAGCAGCGCCAGCGCGGCCAGCGGGTTGGCATGCACCAGCACCCGCGGGCGCTTGGAGCGGCGCAGCTCCCGCGCCACCTCCGGCAGGCTGAGCGTAGCCAGCACGTTCTCATGCAGGTCACCGCACACCACAATCAGATCAGTTTCCTGCAGCGCTTGTATAGCATCCGCGCTGGCTGTCAGAACCGGGCCGGCGGAGTCTGTGGAAATCTGATTGGCCAGCAGCCGCCCGCGCATACGCAGCGCATTGTTCAGCACTTCGGACTGGTCGCGCAGTGAACTGCCCAGCTTGCCGGCTGACTGAACCAACAACTGCGTTGCGGAGGGCGCCTCAGATAGCCGCACTGCAAGCTGCTGCAAGCGCTCACCGTCAATGTCGCGCCAGCCGCGCGTATTGTTGCCGGCCGGGGTTAGCAACACGGCTACATGCCGTCCAAGCGTCACACAGGCTTCCAGCACCGGCAAGAACTCCGCGCCACCGCCAATCACCGCGAGGCGCAGATTCACACGCCACGCACCCGGCTGCGCACCGGGCCACAAATGCTCAAGCAAATAAATCAGCAGCAGCCCGACACCGCCCAGTGAAAGCGCCAACATCCATGCCAGCGGACGCGTGACGACGTACGCAACCGCCGTTGCCAGCAGGCCGAGCACGCCAGTGACAACATAAAGGGCAATCACAGCGCGGCGATGGCTGAGACCCATCTGCACCAGCCGGTGCGATGTGTGATCCACGCCGCCACGCCACCACGGCACGCCGCGCCGCCAGCGCGAAACAACCACCAGCGCCACATCAAACAATGGCAGGCCCAGCACCAGCACCGGCACCATCCAGCTTTGGTCAGTGTGCAAGCCGTCAAAGCTAAGCTTGATGCCCAGCACCGCCAGCGAAAAGCCCAGCAGCATCGAGCCGGTGTCGCCCATAAATGTGACGGCCGGTTGAAAGTTATAAAACAGGAAGCCCAGGCACGCTCCAAGAATTGTGGCGGCAAGCCCCGCCACCAGCACCTGCCCGTTGAGCACGGCCAGCAGCAAAAAGCTGCCCGCAGCTGCGGCTGCCACGCCGGCTGCCAAGCCGTCCATGTTGTCCTGCAGGTTCATGGCGTTGGTGATGGCCACAATCCACAGCACAGTCAGCGCCAAATTAAACAGGGGCTGCGCAAACAGCTGCACATGAATGCCACCCACGCTGACTGCCACTGCCGCCGCCGCCTGGCCCAGCAGCTTGGCGCGCGGGCTGAGGTTCATGCGGTCGTCGATCAATCCCAAAATTGCTACCGCAGTTGCACCGGCCATAATTGCAGCCAGCTCAAAAAACTCTGGGGCGCCGCCCCACACCATCAAGCCACCGATGAAGCCCGCCCAGATGGCAACGCCGCCCAACAAAGGCACTGGCGTAAAGTGAAACTTGTGCGCCTTGGGCTGGTCAGTGAAGCCAAGGTGCCGCGCAACCATCAGCGTTACGGGCGTGCCCAGAAACGCGATCAGCGCAGCAGCGGCTGCCACAATCGCATACTGCATCAAGGGGTGCAAAGGTGTCATTCGAAGTTGGGCAGCAGGGAGCGGTAAAGTGCTTCAGCACGGCGCAAGCTGTGCTGCAGGTTGTAATTTTCGAGCGCAAAGCGCTGGGCGCGATCCAACAACGCAACGTCAGCGCGCAGCGCCGCTTCAACCGCATCGGCACCAGCCGCAGCGCTTTCTGTCGGCAACAAGAACCCAGTACTGCCGTGGGTTACAAGATCCGGAACGCCCCCCACCGCTGTCGCCACTACGGGCACGCGGGCGGCCATCGCCTCGATTATTGCCACCGGGGTACCTTCATTCAACGATGTATTTACCATCACATTTAAATCCGCGAGGACGCCGGCAAGATCGCGTCGCCAGCCGCAAAAGTATATCCGATCCGCTAGTTTTAGGGCTTGCGCCCGCTGCTCAAGTTCAACCCGCAGCTCGCCGTCACCCACCAGCACAAACTTTCCGCCGAAGCCGCGCTGCACCAGCAACGCGGCAATCTCAAGAAACAGCGCCTGGTTTTTGATCGGCACCAGCCGCCCGATATTGCCAACCAGTGCAGTGCCCGCATCAATGCCGAGCTCTGCGCGGAAAGTACCGCGCCGTGCAGCAGTTGCAAATGGTGCCAGATCCAGCACCACCGGAAACACCTGCAGCTTTGCTGCCGGAACTATGCGGTGCGCCTGCAGCTCAGCATTCACCAGCTGGCTAACGCCGAATACGCGGGTCGTCAGCCGGCCGAGTGCGCGCTCCAACTGCACGATCAGCATTGATTGCAGCCCGCCACCGTAGCCTTGAAACACATGGCCATGAAAAGTGTGCAGGCGCACAGGAACTCCTGCGAGCCAAGCAGCCACGCGCCCCAGCGCGCCGGCCTTGAAGGTGTGAGTGGCCCCAATTGGCGGCCGGATGCGCCGCACCAGCTGGAATAACTGCCACAGCGCCACCAAGTCTGTTATAGGCGCAATCGCGCGCTGCAGTGTGGGCATCACCACCGGCTGCACGCCTGCGGCCACTGCCAGATACCCCATGTCGCCTTCGTGCAAGCCTACGTCGCCGCACACCAGCGTGGTCTCAAAGTGCTGCGCGTCCAGCCCCGCGCACAAGTTAATCACATGCACCGCCGGCCCGCCGATGTTGAGGCGCGCAATCACCCGCAGAATCTTGACGCGCCCCATTGCAAGCTAGGCGGCCTGGGCCCGGTACCACGCCGTCGCTTTTTCCAAACCCTCCCGAAAACTGATGGACGGCGTGAACTGCAGCATCTGGCGCGCCTTCTCCACATTCGCGCACGAGTGCCGGATATCCCCCACTCGGCCGGCCGTATGCTGCGCTGCTACGTCGTTGCCGGTAATCTCACGCAGCATGCCCAGTACATCGTTAAGCGTGTGCGGCGTGCCCATCGCAATATTAAATATTTGGCCTGGCGCAGCGGGGTGCGTGAGCGCATGCAAGTTGGCATCCACAATGTTTCCAACATAGGTAAAGTCGCGCGTTTGGCCACCGTCGCCGAACACAGTGGCGGCTTTGCGCTCCAGCGCACACATCACAAAGCGCGGAATGACCGCCGCATATTCCGAGTCCGGATTTTGGCGCGGCCCAAAAACATTAAAGTAGCGCAGCGCCACTGCTTCAAAGCCATAGACCGCATGAAACGACATGCAGTATTGCTCAGCAGCCAGCTTGCTCACACCATACGGCGAGAGTGGCGCTGGCAGCATCGCCTCGCTCTTGGAGTTGGCATCCTGCGCCTCGCCATAAATAGACGACGAAGATGCATACGTCATGCGCTTTACACCGGCATCGCGCGCGGCCACCAGCACGTTCAGCGTGGCCACCACGCCGGCGCGGTTGTTCGCCAGCGGGTCCGCCACCGATCGCGGCACGCTGGGTATGGCAGCCAAATGCAGTACATAGTCAACATCTCGCATTGCATGCCGCGCAAAATCCAGCTCCGCCAAATCACCCGTCAGCAGCTCCACGCGGTCCGCCAGCCCGCTCAAATTTTCAATGCGGCCGGTGGAAAAATTATCGGCCACACGCACACTGGCGCCGCGCCGCACCAACTCCTCCACAATATTCGAGCCGATAAAACCAGCCCCCCCCGTCACCAGATATCTTGTCACGTGCCTGCTCCTTTTGACCCCGGCAAAACTCTACAACACCCCATTATCATTTACCCGCGCGGCCAGCAGCGGCAGCCGGCGCTGCGAGAGATAGATAAAGCGCCGCATGCTGCACCGCCATTTGTTTAACGGTAAACAATTGGGCAGCGCGCAACCGCCCATTTTCCCCAAGCTGCATTGCGCGCTGCGGATCCTGCAGCAACGCCAACAAAGCAGCTGCCAGCTTGGCGGCGTTGGCTGCCGGCACCAGCAAGCCGGTCTCGCCATCCAGCACAATTTCCGGCAGCGCACTCACCCGGCTGGCAACCACCGCAACTCCCGCCTGCATTGCCTCCAGCGTCACCAAACCAAAGCCTTCCCACCGCGAGGGAATCGCAAGTACGTTCAGCGCAGCCATTTGCGCGCGCGCATCTTCCCGCCAGCCGGCAAAGTGCACGGCCGCTGAAATTTGCAGCCCGCCCGCCAACGCCGCCAACGCAGCGCGCTGCGGTCCATCTCCAATCAGCAACAAGCGCGCCGTTGGCAGAGCGCGGTGCACTATCGCAAACGCGTTTAGCAGAACGTCCACACCCTTCTGCCCGGTGAGCCGGCCCACAAAACCAATCAGCGGTGCGCCGGCCCAGCCAAGCTCTGTGCGCAGGTCCACCACGTTTTGTGGTGCGGGCGCTGCATCCAACCCATAGTAAATGCGCTCAACCTTCCGGAGCGGAATGCCTTCAACGGCGCATACAAACTCGCGCACCGCGTCGGAGATGGCAACAATCCGGACACAGCGCCGGGCGAGCCACTGGTTGAGTAAACGCATTATCCACAGGCGCCGGAAGCGGTCATCATTGTGGCGCGTCTGCAAGAGCAGCACGCCATCCAGTCCCTGCAGGCACAGCCGGCCGTACAAATCCGCATGCACACCGTGCGTATGCACTGCGTGCGCGCCGCGGCTGCGCACCAGGCGCGCCAGGCGCCCCACCAACCACGGATCAAGATCCATATTAATTGCCAGCTCAAACGTCGGCACGCCAGCGGCAAGAAACGCCCGCACAAGCTGCGCAACCGGCCGACCAGGTTCCTGCAGCAGTACAACCTCTGCATCCACGCCCAGTGCGCGCAACGCCGGCAGCAGTGCCAGCAAATGGTTTTCAGCCCCCGCAATACCGGTAACCTTCGCAACATGCAAGACGCGCATTAGCTGCCCGGAGCCGCCAATTCTTTTTTGCGCGGCGCTGCTAAGAATACGGCGGCCAGCACCGCGTAGAGC
>QWRL01000154.1 GCA_003670425.1 Chloroflexota bacterium | reverse complement strand
TCTGGAACCCCGATTGTTATTTCTGCGCCCAACTCCGCCACGGGCATGGCATTGACGCAGATTGCGCTGCGCATGGTTGCAGCAGCGGATGCGCAAATTGCGCAGCAGGCCAATGAATTTATCCCAGTAGACGTGGTAGAGTAGAACATGCGAGAATCACCAACAGCTACGCGCGTGCTTGGCGTGCGCTTTTATCAGGTCGGCAAGGTTTATCATTTTGACTCCGCAGCGCATCCGCTGCTGGGTAAGGGTGACCGCGTGATTGTGGATACCAAACGCGGACGGCAGCTCGGCGAGGTTGTGAGCATTGTGGATGCGGCCGGGCCGGCACCGCGCGGCATGACATACAAGCCAATTGTGCGCCCCGCGAATCCTGCGGACTTAATGATGCGCGAAGAATGGCAGGCCCAGGAGCTTGATTGTCTGATTAACTGCCGTGAGAATGCCGCTGGCATCGGCATCAAGGGCGTCAAGTTTATTAAGGCTGAGTACAACTACGACGGTTCGCAGCTTTCCATTTTTTACAACGAGGACGAGGACAAACCGCCGGTCAAGCTGGACCGGCTGGCGCAGAACTTGGAGCAGATTTATCCGAATGCAACGGTGTACATGCAGCAGATTGGCCCGCGCGATGTTGCCAAACTGCTTGGCGGTTATGGCGCGTGCTCCGGCCCGCGCTGCTGCTCCACCTTCCTGACCGAGTTCAGTCCGATCTCGATTAAGATGGCGAAGGCGCAAGGCATATCACTTAATCAAGAAGACATCACCGGCATGTGTGGCCGGCTGCGCTGCTGCCTGATTTATGAGTATGAGCAGTATGTGGAGGCGCGCAAGGGCCTGCCAAAAATGGGCAAGCGCATTGGCACGCCGCATGGCATTGGGCGCGTGATCGACGTGCAGCCGCTGCGCGGCCTGGCCGTGGTGGATGTGGAAGGCGAGCGCTATGAAGTCACCCGCGAAGATCTGCAACCGCTGGAGGAACTCGAGGCACTCAAGCGCAAGGCGGCTGCGGGCTGCTCCAAGCATGAGGGCGGGGGCTGCGACTGCGGCGCAAAGAAAACCAGCTAACTAATTTCACCCGCCTATCGCGTCCAATTTGTTCCTGCTTCTTTCGTCGAAGCAAGCGAGCCAACTCAGCCTCCGGTATGAGCATCGGCCTAATCCGTTATACGCACCCTGCGCATTATCACTGATAACTGTCTCGAAAATTCACTTTATCCAATTTAGCGTCGGCAATTGCTTGAAATCGGCGGTAATCTGGCCGCCGATTTGGCATTTATCTGGAATTGACAAAGTTTTGTCCGGTGCGTAAAATTTGATTAGATTTATAAATGGTAATCATTTGATGATTAGCAATCAGACCGCTACGCACAGCCACGTCGCAGATCGGCTGGACTCGGAACTTCTAAAGTTCATCTCTACCCATGCCGCCACCCCGGGCGACCGAGTGCCGCCGCTGGACGTACTGAGCCGCGAGCTGGGCTTGAGCGTTACGAAACTGCGCGAGCAGCTTGAGGTGGCGCGCCAGCTTGGCCTTGTGGAAGTGCGCCCGCGCTCCGGAATAAAAAGTGTCGAGTACAACTTTTTACCCGCAATCAGGCAGAGCCTGCTGTTTGGGCTGGCGCTCAACGCCAATTTGTTTCAGGCATATGGCGAATTGCGCAATCACACGGAGGCTGGCTTTTTTAAAGAAGCGGTGGCGCGGCTGACGACTGCAGACAGGCAGCAGTTGCGCTCTCTGGTGGCGGCTGCCCAGGAGAAGCTGCAGGGCCATCCTGTTCGCATTCCGCATCAGGAGCATCGCCAGCTGCACATTGGAATGTTCCGCCGGCTCGAGAATCCGTTTGTGATTGGACTGTTGGAAGCGTACTGGGAAGCGTACGAGGCAGTTGAGCTAAATGTGTTCTCTGACTACAAGTATTTGGAGCGCGTCTGGGATTACCATGCGCGCATTGTTGAATGCATCTGTGCGGAGCGGTTGGATGAGGGGCTGGCGCTGCTGGTGGAGCATGCGCAATTATTGCGCGACCGGGTTTGATTCGCCGCAATGAAAACCAGCACCGGCAGCTTTGCCTGCGGACGCCAGCACGTGCCTTGCGGCGCAACTGCCCGCAGCCGCGGTTAGTATATTATCTTAGACGGGAGCGGAGATCATGAGCGTGATTCAATCGAAGGTGGTGGACATTCTTTCCGGTAAGAATCTGGGCGAAGTTGTAAACGACTTCTCGATCCAGATTGGCTCTGCAAATGGTTCCGGCAGCCAGACGTCCAACATGGTGCTCGTGCGCGCCCTGTTCCGCATGGGCATCCCGGTTAGCGGCAAGAATTTGTTTCCGTCGAACATTCAAGGGCTGCCCACTTGGTACACAATCCGCTGCAGCCGCGCCGGCTATGTTGCGCGCCAGCCCAGCTCGCCGGTGGTGGTGCTGATGAATCCGGACACAGCCGTAAAGGATTTGGCAGGCCTTGAGTCCGGGGGCGTGTGCTTTTATCCCGATGACCTCAAGCTGGATTTGAGCCGGCAGGATGTGACCTACTACCCGATGCCGGTAAAAATGCTCACTTCTGTGCCGGAGGTGCCGCGCCATTTACGCACCTACATTGGCAACATGGTTTATGTGGGCGTGCTGGCCCAGGTGCTGCAGATTGAGATGAGCGCGCTTGAGGCAGCGCTTGACTGGCAGTTTGGCGGCCGCACCAAACTTGTGAATGCCAACTTGCCGACAATCAAAGCCGCGTTCGACTGGGCAGCCGCCAATATTGCAAAGCGCGATCCGTATCGCGTGGAGCGCATGAATGCCACGGCTGGTTACATGCTCGTAGATGGCAACACCGCCGGCGGGCTGGGCAGTGTGTACGGCGGCATGACGGTGACTGCATGGTATCCAATTACACCATCCACCAGCTTGGCAGATGCGATGTCCGAGTATGCGAGCAGCCTGCGGCGCGATCCAGATGGCAAGGCCAACTATGCGATTGTGCAGGCCGAGGATGAGCTGGCTGCGATTGGCATGGTGCTTGGAGCAGGCTGGGCCGGTGCGCGCGCCATGACCACCACGTCCGGACCGGGCATCAGCCTGATGCAGGAGTTCCTTGGGTTCGGCTATTACGCGGAAATTCCAGCTGTGATTTGGGACATTCAGCGCGTGGGGCCAAGCACCGGTATGCCAACGCGCGTTTCACAGGGTGACTTGTTCGCGTGCTATTACGCCAGCCATGGCGACACAAAGCACATCTGCCTGCTGCCGGGCACTGTCAACGAGTGTTTCGAGTTCGGCTGGCGCTCGCTCGACATTGCTGAACAATATCAAACTCCCGTGTTCGTGCTCAGTGATTTGGATTTGGGCATGAACCAGTGGATGACAAAGCCGTTTGAATATCCAGCCGAGCCCATCAATCGCGGCAAGGTGCTGACGGCTGCGCAGGTAGAGCAGAACGGCTTCCGGCGCTACGCCGATATTGATGGTGATGGCATTGCTTATCGCACGCTGCCCGGCACCAATCATCCGCGGGCCAGCTACTTCACGCGCGGCAGCGGCCATGATTCGGATGCACGCTACACGGAAGACCCCGACAAATATCGCGATAATCTCGAGCGCCTGCGCCGCAAGATTGAGCTTGCGCGCGAGCATCTGCCCGCCCCGGTAGTGGAACTGACGGCCGGTGCCAAAGTTGCAATCATCGGCTTCGGCTCAACTGACCCGGCCATCATAGAGGCGCGCGACTTACTTACGGCGGGCGGCCTTACAACAAGTTACCTGCGCATCCGCGCGCTGCCGTGCGCGGCCAGTGTGTTGGAATTTGTGCGGAGCCATGCGCGCGTGTATGTTGTGGAAATAAATGCTGATGGCCAGCTGCGCCAGGTGCTGCAGCTGGAGATGCCTGAACTGGCAGCGCGCTTGCGTTCGGTGTGCATGCTGGACGGCATGCCATTTACGGCCGCATGGATCATGGGCCAGATCAATTCACAGGAGCAGAAATAATATGGCTACTGCCACGGTTGCAACCTCCAAACTCAATCTGATTGGCCTGGACAAGAGCGACTACAAGGGCAATCCCTCGACGCTGTGTGCCGGCTGCGGCCACGATTCGATCTCGGCGCAAATTATTCAAGTTGCGTTTGAGCTGGGGCTTAAGCCCGAAAACGTTATCAAGCTGAGCGGCATTGGCTGCTCCAGCAAAAGCCCGGCGTACTTCTTGAATCGTTCGCACGGGCTGAATGCAGTGCACGGGCGTATGCCCTCGGTTGCCAGCGGCGCCATGCTGGCAAACCGCACTTTGACTGCGATCGGCGTGAGCGGCGACGGCGACACCGGATCGATCGGCCTCGGGCAGTTCAAGCACATCATCCGGCGCAACGTGCCGATGGTTTATGTGATTGAAAACAACGGCGTCTACGGTTTGACCAAGGGCCAATTTTCCGCGACTTCGGATGAAGGCCAGAAACTCAAGTACTATGGAGACAATGAATATCCGGCGGTGGACCTTTGCATGGAAGCGATTGTGAGCGGCTGTGGATTTGTGGCGCGCTCATTTGCAGGCGATCCCAAACAGGTGCGCCCGCTGCTTAAGGCGGCGTTTAGTTTCCAGGGCACGGCGGTGCTGGATATCATCAGCCCGTGTGTCACGTTTAACAACAATCCGGAATCCAACAAGAGCTATGAGTGGGTGCGCGACCACGACTCCCCGCTGCACGACATCAGCTTTGTGCCGCAGCGCGAAGAAATCACGGTTGATTATGAGCCCGGCGAAACCAAGGCAGTGACCATGCATGATGGCGCGCAGATTGTGCTGAAGAAGCTGGCGGGAGAACACGATCCAACGGACCGCATGGCAGCCATCATCCTGCTGGAGCGCGGCCGTACCGAGAATGTGCTGACCACCGGCCTGCTGTACTACAACCCCAACCGCGATACCGTGCAAGATTCGGAGCGCATGGTTGCCACCGCGCTGGCTTTACTGCCGGATGAAAAGCTGCGGCCGGCGCGTTCCACGCTTGACAAGATTGTGGCAGGTCTGTGCTAGTAATACCAACACCAGCATGACCAGCAGACTTTCACAAATCAGCGGGTGGGTCGCAATCGTGATGCTGTTTGCAGCCGGTGCGGTTACTACTTTTATGTTTGGCAAGCAGTTGCCGGTGCCAGCGCCCAAAGTTTTGCCGGCACTGTCTGTAGCGGCAGCTTCTCCATCGGTGGCTTGGCTGCCGCCAATCAATCTGCCGGACGTTTCAAAATGGCTTGCAAGCCTTGCACCGGCTACCCTCGTGTCACTGCTGACGGTGGCCGCAGGGGCTGGAATTCTGATTGCGGTGGTTGCGCTGGCGGGCGGTTTGGCAATTTTGTTTGTAATCCTCGACCGGCAGGTTAAGGGCACCAGTTCTGATTCGAAATCATAGTTGCGGCGCGCTGCATGCCAGACTGGCATACTGTGTGCTAGTTGGTTGAGTGCTTGCTTGTGGCTGGCGCTTAACTTGGGCTGGTTTCACATTTACTCGGGCCTTCGAAGGTCTTCTTGAATACAGAGCAATTTCTTATACAGCTGGAGCAGTGGCGTGCTAGCGTAGAACCGCGGCTTGCACTGCTGTCCGCCGCTGAACTGGAGCACTCTGTCCCTGGCGAATGGAGCCTGCTCGACAAGCTTGCCCATTTGGCAGCGTGGGACGCAGAAGCCGTGCTGGCATTGGCGCGCGCAAAGCAAGGCGGCAAGCCACGCTACCTCAATATTACTCCGGCTGAAACAGACGAACTGAATGCGCAGTGGCACGGGGAAAACAAGGGTCGCGCATTGGAGCGCGTGCTCGGTGAT
>QWRL01000153.1 GCA_003670425.1 Chloroflexota bacterium | reverse complement strand
GGCAATGCGTCGATGCGATAGCCAATCAGATCAAGCTCATCACCCAACACAATTTCCACCGGCACAGAATCAGCCGGCGGCTTTACAGCGGGGCGCGGCCGCTTAACCGGCCCAAACAGTATGCGATCACCATTTACCAAGTTGCCTGCATCCACAGTCGGTATGCGCTCAAAGTCAAATGGGGAATACATTCCCAGCTCAAAACTGTAAGCCCCCGCCCGCACACTGGCCGGGATATCAAGCACAGTGCTTGTGATAATCGTTTCGCCCGGCTTCCATTCATAGGTGCGGTATGCATGCTCAAGTGGGTAAGCATTCACGCCAGCAACAGCTTGGCCCGTATGGTCCAACAAATGCACAAACATAATGTAGTCATCAGTCACCGCATGTTGGACGGTCCAGTGCAGATCCACTTCAAACGATTCACCCGCGACAAGCGTCGCCCGGCTGTACCCCACTGCTTTGAGGCAGATGCCATTATTGAAGCAGGCTGCCTGCGGGAACGCTGCAGCCGGCACAAGCTGCTGCATAACCTGCCGCGCATCGACACTCGCAATATGGCCGAGGCGCACATTGTCGTCAATCCCCTTTCCAAAGATCACGCTGGCCTCATCCAGCACCGGAAACAAAACCGTAAGGTCCATGCGCGGCGGCAAAACGTAAGCTGCGCCGCCCTCGAACAGCACCCACTGCGTTGGGTTGCCGCGCCACGGCTGACCGTCATCCGCCAGCGGCAGCACCAGCGTTGCCCGCCCCTGGCGCAGCACCGGCAGCAGCGCGCCCTGCGCATCCACTGCACTGCGCACTTGCAGCGCCCGCTTGGACGTAAGGTACTTGATCACCGCATCGGCGTAATTAGACAGCGGCACCAAATAGCTTTGTTCATCTGTGACAATCAGCTCAGCCACACCTGCATCCACCCGGCGCAGCTGAGTGTTGCCGCCCCAATGCATCCGGCCCAGATTTTTCTCCGCACCGAAAAACTCCGCCACTTGCGACTGCATATTAACTCCGATCGCAGCGCACAGCATCACCACCGCAACCCGCTTCAGATTGCGCCAGGGAGTCAACCACTCCAACACTGTAGCGATGCCCAAACCGGAGAGCGCAGCAACAAACGGGAAAACGCCGATGATGCGCGTCTCATGCGGCCAATCGCGGTCGCCAGCCAGCAGATCCGGCAACACCATCACGGCAATGCCGCACAGCAGAATGAGCGCAAAGCGCCGGCGAAAGTACACCACGCTCACCACCAAGCCCGCCACAAAACCATAAAAGAACAACGGGGCCAGCAACGGCTCCTTGATCTGGTTGTATTGGCCGTTCCAAACCCAGCCCAGCGCCAGCCAGTATTTGTTCAACTTATCCAGCACGGTGCCCGCCAATCCCAACTGCGCATACATGGGATTTTGCGTGATGCCGGTCTGGCTTGTCCGCGAAAGAAAAGTTGCCGGATAGCGCGCATACCAAACAATTTGCGGCACCAGCAGCACAAGCCCACCCAGTCCAAAGGCGGACAGGCCACCCCAAACCTGTTTGTCTTTCCACCAGCACGGCGGTAGTTTAAGCAGCAGCACAAGCAACAACAGCAGCGGCAGCACGCGCGAACTGAGGTACGTGTACTGTGTGACTGCAGCCAGGCAGCCAGCTAGCACCCAGGCAGATCGCTTGCCGGTACGGGCAGCGCGCGCCAGCGCCCAGACAGCTGCCATCTGGAAAACATTACTGGTGCTGAAGCGCATTCCAAATCGAAAAAGAAACGCAACCACCTGGCTGGTGGCCAGCGCTGCCACTGCCAGCAGCGCAATCGCCCGGCGCGTTTCAGCTTTGAACTCCGTGCGTCCCAGCTCGCACAGACACGCATACAGCATGGCCAAACTGGCGATGCCAAAAAATGCAGACAGCAACTTGAGTGCAAAGCGCGTGGGACCAAACAAAAACACCGCCACGCTGGCGGAGTAAATAAACATTGGCTCAGCACTGCCGTTGTTGTAGTCATAGAATGGCAGGAAGCCGTACCGCAGCGGTTTGAGGGCATTCAAGCCGTACGCGGCTGCATCCGGGTCCAGGCCCGGCGGATAAGAATTGAGCAGATAAAGCTGCATGAATGCAGCAAACAGCAGCAGCAGCACCATGGCTGCGAGCCCCACCGCAGCGCAGCCAAGTGTAAATTTACGCAGCATACATCGCGCGGCAGCGAATGCCGCGGCCCCAGTCTACTCTGCCCCTGCAGTTGCCCGCGCCACTGGCACTCCCTTTGCCCACGGAGCGCTGCGCAGCAGGCACCCGCACCCGCAATGCGGTAGCATCAGGCCATCATGGCCAAACTCAAGCTGGACCTGCACGACATTTACAACCGCGGTGGACAGATTGATGCTGAACTCAATCGCATTGTCCAAGAGGCGCTGGCAAAGAAGATTGCGCTGGTTGAAATCATTCCCGGCAAGGGCAGTGGCCAGCTAAAGAAGACTGTGCTGCGCTTCCTGAATCAAGGCCATATCCGCCAGCTCTACCACCGCGTTGAAAAAGACGACAAAAATTTCGGGCGCATCTTTATCCACTTCAGGTTCAAATAAACGCAGGTAGTGCTGGTGCGCGCGCACGGTTGCGCGCTGCACTGCGCGCAGTGGTTGAAAGATTACGTGAAGACACGCCCATCAAGGCGTCCTGATATGTAGCTATTTTGGAGGCGAGCTGAGCAATATTTTAATTGAGTGGGTAAACCGTCAACGGATCTTCTTTGCCTTTGGCGGCGATTTGATGCGGTTCGCCAAATTTCGCCGTGGTTCCAAGCGCATGACGGGTCGCTTCAGAGACTAAAATTTCGCGGCGCGCGGCGGCGCTTTCGATGCGCTTCGCAGTATTGACGGTGTCGCCGATCACGTCGTAAAACTTTACATCCATACTGCCCAGCAGGCCCTCGACAAGTGGGCCCGTGTGCACGCCGACGCGAGCGCCCAAGTCTTGTGGGCTTAACACTTTATCCACATCGTCGAACATTTCTTTGGCGGCACGGGCAGCGATAACCGCTTCACTAAAGACAGCCATCGCTTCGTCGGCGGCGAATTTAAACTTAATCGCACCGTGCTTTGTCATCGCCTGTTCAATCGCATTGTAGTAGCGATTCAGCATCGAAACGACTTCTTCCGGCGTGCGCGCTTCGCTCCACCGAGTAAAGCCGCGAATATCCATAAAGACCACGGTGCGTTCTTTGCGGATGAGGCTGAGAGCGTTGGGGTCCTCCAACAGACGCTCCAAGAGTTCTTTGCCAAGCAACCATTCGGAATAAGTCTTAAGGCGCGCCGAAACGGCCCGGAGTTCCTTAGTGCGAAGGGTGATAATGCCATCGGCACGACCAACAACTATAAAGAGTGCGATGAATAATAAGCCCATGCTTACCGCAGCCGTCAGCAAGCCCGTGATACGCGCATCAATGGTGGTGAGTTGCAAAGAAGGCACTTCCTGCACCGTCATCAACACTCCAATGGGTTTACGGGCGACCTGGCTGGCGGCCGGGGCGGGTGCAGGCGTGGCGGTAGGCGCCGGAGTAGCCGTCGGTGCTTCGGCGTCACTAGCATAAGGATCATTTCCGCCCCCGCCCTTTGACAACCGGGGCGTTGCCACCACAGTGGTTACTTTATCTGAAGGGTAGAACGGCACATAAGTCAGAATGAGATGGAAACTGGAGGCCGGACCATGACCCGAGGCAACCGCGGCACTCGGCTCACGGATGATCGCCATCACCTCGCCCTTGAGCGCCCTATCAAACGCGGCCGTGTCTACCACTCGCACATCAATCCATTCCAGTTCGGTCGCATACGCAGAGATGCCATTCGGGCGATAAAGAATGAGGTGCACGATGGGCATCTCTTCAATCGCCCTCGCAAAGGCGCCGCGAGTAACGGAGCGGCCCGGTAATTGCTCTAAATCTTCGGGAGCGGTGACATCCGTCAAATTCTGGCTAAGGTGATGCGACACATTCTCGGCTAAGGCGCTGGAGGCCGACTCAATTTCACTGACCAAGTTGTTATACGAAAACTGGGTGAAAAATGCCGAGGCGACTAACGCCAAAAAAGCGGTTACGACCAGCGATAACGCTAAGTAATAGCGTACTAAACGGAATTGGCGCACTTGCTCGTACTCTGCGGCGAAGATAAAGGAGGCAACCAAAAACGCCATGAGCAGCGTGACGTGATAAACCCACCAACCGTAATGCCACACCGCAAAGCGGTGCATGCTCACGGTTGCTGTGCCAAGCCACATGGCAACCACCGCCAACGTTGCATCAATGCGGCTCCGGGTTTGCCACCAGATAAAAGCTAACCGCGCGGCAGCAAAAATCCACAACGCCAGCGAGATATAGAAAATCGCATCGCGCATCCAAGGGTTGCCGGCAGATTCGAGTTGTGTCAACAGAGCCGGGGTAAAGCCCGCAACCGCCGAATAGCCGACGACCGCCAAGAACGCGATGACAATCAGCGGGCGCACGGGCAACCAATTCGGCCTAGAGCGCGCGCTATCGAGTCCGGCTATCGCAAACAACACCCCACTCCCAAACAACGTGAGCCAGGCCGACCACGAAATAGCGGGATGGGCATGATCAATTATTGCGCCCGGGGTGGCTAACGCATGTGAGAAAAAGATGCCCCCAATCACCGCAAAAGCGGCGGCGGCCAACAGATGGCGCGGCTTGGCCTCAGCCCCAAGCGACGACAGCAACAGAATAGACAGTACCGCGGCCGAAAACGTAGTGAAGGTGACTATATAAAAATGCGCAATCGGAATACTGTAGGTGGCGTCTGCTTGGGGATTAAAGTAGAAGAAAATGAGCCATGCTGCGGGCGCAATAATGGCAACGCAAGTAATTAGATAGGCAACAAATTTCTTAAACATGAGCACTTAACTGCAAATCAGGTCAACCCCACAGGGCAATTGTCTCACACTTTGAAGAGGGAGTGCGTAGCCATCAGGTCAGGTTCTCTTACCGAATTATGCAATGCGGATTGGGTTGCTTATGCAGATAAATTACAGCAAATTGCGTGGGCGCAATTTTTTCGACGGGGATATCAACTACAACGCCCTGCCCAACTTCGACGGCAGCGCGCATCTGGGTCACCGGTGCGTACATCCCCATCCAGACTGCGCAGCCGCCCGCTTGCAGTTTTACAGCGCTAATCTGGCGCTACGCTCGCCATCGGCTCATCCTCTGCAATTTTTGCTTGCGGCGCGGCGCTGCTTGCCTCGCGCGTCGCGTTCATAGGCGTGTGCGATGATGATGTCTTACATTCTCCAGACTTTAAGGGAACGGACCAAGCCCGGACGAAGGTCGAACGGGAAGCGCATGCAGCTCCCGGGGAACAGGGGTGAAAGGTCGGAAGCGATGAAACGCGGGGACATTTTCAGCGGAGCGACGGGCCCAGCACTTCGGCGAGTTTTCCTGCCGTGGCCAACCGAATGTCCAGACCCGCGGCGAAGCGGTCAATAATCAGGTGCCTCAAGCCGCAATCCTTGGCGAGCCGGTAGTGGGTCAGGCCCGATGCGCGGATAGCCTCGCGGAGCATGTCCGCGAGGCGGGGAGGAGCCTTGGATTTAGCTGGCATTCGTTAGCTCCACGAAGTTCAGCGCGTCGAGAAACGCAGACCCGTCGCGGCCCCAGGCCGGATGGCCCATAAGGATACGAAATTAGATCCCCAATTCGCGTGGACACACAACACCCTTATCTCACTCTCGTCAAGTACTACTTTGTGCTAACCCCAACCAACCATTAACTCCAGGCCAAAGAACGCTTTTGTTCGGTGTTCGCAGAGATTTGATGCGCGTAACAGGCGGACCAGACGCTGCTGATTTAGCAGTCCACTAGTTCGAGCCTGCC
>QWRL01000152.1 GCA_003670425.1 Chloroflexota bacterium | reverse complement strand
ATCCGTCAGGGCCACAAGCCATCCCGGACGGGGTGCCACCCTCCGCGATTTCGGCAAGAGGCGCCTCAATCTCTGAGCTGCCGGTTGCCAGGTCAACATGGAACACGCCCACCGCCGGATTGAGGAAATATATTTTGTCATTTTGCAGATTGTGGACAAGCCGGATGTTTCCTGTGCCAACGTCAGCAACTTTGCGCAACTGCATTCCAGACCGGAGTAGCACGGGCCCTTGCGGGACCGGCTGTGATTCAACGGCAGTGCGTGCATCGCCGTTCCCGGTGGATTTTGCAGCCACTGCTGGCGTCTGCGAAGCGTGCGGAATAGGGGTTTGGGGCGCCCCGGCGGTATCGGCTGCTTCCAGAGTTTGCGCCTGAAATGCAGTTGGGATCGCAGCAGCCGTGGCGGCTACTATCGCCGTGGCCGGACCTGCGCCAATCGCAACAGCCACTGGTTTTGAGGACGGAGTGCAGTTTGTTGCGCACAATGCAGCCGCTGCAATTACAAGCAAACGGGGGCACTTCGCCAGAGAAAAACCTCTCATCGCCGAGTTGTAACACGCATCAAAGAAGCAATGGCGCAACACATTGATTCTGAGGCAAGCGTATTTGTTTAATTACTTTACTGAAAGGATACAAAAGTATGACATGTTTGGTCAACCCGATTTGTGTGTTTTGCGCCAGGTTTCATACTCACCTTGCGCGTCTGGGCGGAGCGGATAATATTTACGCAGGTCGCCGCCTTCAGCCAGTTTCAGGCGCGCGAACTCCTCCCACTCCGAATGCTCGCTTGCTCGCTTGAGCAACTCCGGAGCGAGCTTTATCGGCACCACGACCACGCCGTCGTCATCTGCAACGATGATGTCGCCTGGCATTACCAGCACGCCGCCGCACGCAATGGGCACATTGACTGCAAAGGGCACAATGTTTGTCTGCGTGTGAAAGTTGGGGGTTACTCCGCAAAGCCAAAGGGGCAGGCCCAGATGCTGCACGTGCGTGTAGTCGCGGATGCAGCCATCTATTACCACGCCTGCTCCGCCGCGCCCTTTAAAGAAGGTCAGCATCATTTCGCCGAAGACTCCACTCGTCAGGTCGCCGCGCGCATCCACCACGACCACATCACCCGCCTGAGTGTGGTACAGCACATGGCGGTGGAGCTGCAACTCGGGATCTGCATACTCGTCGACATCATATTGATCTTCGCGCTTTGGCATGAACTGCAAAGTAAGCGCCGGGCCAACCACTGAGTTGCCCGCGGTCCATGGATTTGGCCCCAGCATGACGGGGTTCCGCAAGCCAAGCCGGTGTAGTTCGCCGCTGGCGGTTGCGCTGCCAATGTGTCGCAGGCCTTCGATGAGATATTTTTCGGGCCGGTTGATATCAGCTGTTGTGATTGCCATTTTGTTTGAACTCCTGAATTATTCCGGCAGTTTTATTCGCGCCGGCCAGCGTTTAAATTCGCGCACAAAAGCCACCACTTCACGTGTCGCAACCTGAAGTATAGCTTCGCCCTTTTCTACTGTTGCGGTTTCGGGGTGGCCAAGTGCACCGGACTTTGTAATCTGGTCGAAGGAGCGGGGCACAAATACCCGGCTTGGGCCGCTGGCATCCGGCGTTTGGAACTCAGAGTCAAATTCAAAGTTTGTACCGTGTGCCAGATCCATGTGCACGAGTTCAGGCCGCATGCGCAACACCGCGCTTGTTTCAAGCTCGCAGGCATGCGTCACAAATTTTTGTTCCAACGCCTCAATCTGGGATATCTGGACGCGGGCGATGCCGCCGAACCAGCTGCTGAACGCCAGCCATAAATCAGGATTGTCCCCGGAATGTTTTAGCTGCAGTTGTTGCAACGCCAGCGTGCCCGGTCCCTCATTGCCACCGTGTGCATTGAGTAGAAATATACGCGTGAAACCCGCGTGCATCACGCACTCGATCATCTCCTTCAGCACCGCGATATACAAAGTGCTGCTCAGGCTGACGGTGGCAAAAGGAAGGTGATGGTGGGAGGAACCAATCCACAGCATCGGCAGAAACAGGGCCTCAGCGGCAAGTTCCGCCTCCGCCCGCCGGGCAATTTCTCCGCCAATCATTGTGTCCGTCAGCAGCGGCAGGTGCTGACCATGTTGTTCCAGCGAGGCAATTGGCATTACCACGACCTTGGCGGTATGTTGCCGCAATTCGACCCAGGTTAGATCTCCAAAATGCATGGGGTTTATTTGTATTCCGCAGTTGCGCGCCGATAGTGCTTTAGTGCATCGCCGTCAAGTTCCACTCCAAGGCCTGGCCCTTCAGGCAGCGGCAAGCTGCCATCATTGTAGGGCCAGTCCCAGGTAACCAGCGTGTGCTCGCGTATAGTCGCGCTCTGCAAGTCAGAAGGCATTGTACAGGCCCGTGTTGCCGCTGCGGCTTGCAGAACGGCAGCTTGACCCACGCCCAACTCCAAGGATGAGCCATGCCAGCAACAGTATCCCGCCACCTCGACCGCGTGCGCAAGGGCGCTGAACTCGGCAACATATCCACTGCAGTTGAAGTTGTCCGCGTACTTGTGGTGCAAGCCGTGCTTCAGCACTGCCATGGTGCGGGTATGCAACACCAGCGGAATAGTGGTGACCTGACGCACGCGCTGCCACATTTCCGGCTGTTCCCACGGGAACGGATCTTCAATTCGCAGGTTGTTTGCCAGCGGCTCTAGTTCAGCAAGCATATGCAGCGCATCATGGGGACTAAGCCATTGCCACATTGGATCAATAGTGATGCCAAAGCTATCGCCACCGGCCTGCTTGATGGCGCGAACTTGTTCGATGGTTGGATCGCCCAGCTTGGATTTCATCTTTATCCCGTGGAACCCGCGCTCGCGCGCCTGCTCAACAATTCGCCTCAGATCATCTGGAGTTTGCCGGCCACACCACGCATCCACAGGCACGCGCTGCCGCACCGGTCCACCCAGCAAGTCTGCCATGGAACAATTTACACTTTTCCCCACCCAATCATATAAGGCCATCTCAAATGCATAGGTGACAGGCGACGGTGAGTTATATAGTGCAGGTGGATGAGCGGTAAGTAGTCCCCACTGATAGCCGGTGCGGAACTGTTGCGGCAGAACCCCCAAATCAAGGCCGCGTAGTTCCAAGCCGACCAAGCTCGTCAACTCAGCGTGTATGTCTTTGATGCCCGGGCCACGACCGACTTCCCCGAGCGCCAGAATGCCATCACTCATGCAGAATTCAAGCAGCACAATTGGCTGCTCGTCCCATGCGTCGGCAAAGCGCCCCAATGCCGGGCTGTCGACGACACCGATGCGGCCGCCAACCACAACTTCGTGCGCGCGGATGGCTTCGATGTGTGTCATCGTAGGGCGTTGCTTGCGCAGCTCATAACTCTGCCAGCACAGCACGCACTGTATCTACGGCGTGGTCAATTTCACTTTCATCGTGGGCGCCTGAGATATACCAGAGACCCCGGCTGAGGATGCGAATGCCGCGTTCCTGAAGGGCGAAAACAAATCTACTCAAGCGCAATTTATCAAAATTCAACATATCGCGATAATCACGCGCAGGCCCACCGGGACCGAAGGCCACTTGCAGCATTGGCCCCGGACCCTGCACGAGCATGTCTTGGCCCATATCGCGGGCTGCTGCCCGCAGGCCGGCAGCCAGGCGCAGGCCCAAACGGTGCAGTTTGGCGTGCACGTTTCCGATTTCCATCTCTGTGACGGTGGCCAATGCGGCCGCAATACTCGGGCTGCCAGCATTTGTTGTGCCAGCGTGAATTACGGTGCCCGCTGCAATTGGCTGCATCCACTTGCGCTGCCCGGCAATTACACTAAGCGGATAGCCATTAGCAAGGGCCTTGGCAAATATAGCCAGATCTGGTGTGACCCCGTAGTAAGCTTGCGCCCCCCCAAGATGCACGCGAAAACCGGTAATGACTTCGTCGAAGATTAGCGCAATCCCCAGATTGTCGCAAATAGAGCGCAAGCCCTGTAGACATTCAGGCTGCGGCTCAATACAGCCACTATTGCACATGATTGGCTCCGTGATTATCGCTGCCAGATCACGGGCGTTGTCCTTGGCGGTGCGCTCAACCAGTTCCAAGTCATTCCATGGCAATAAAATGCATTCATCCCGCCCGAAGGTAGGCAGCCCCTGCGTCCAAGGCGTTGCATTGGGGTGTTCGCGGGTGCCCATCGCCGTGGTTGAAACTCCCCCGACTCCATAGGCCATATTGTCAAACCAGCCGTGATAGTGCCCCTCAAACCGCAAGAATTTGTTCTTTCCGGTGACTGCCCGGGCGGTGCGGATGGCTGCGTGATCAGCCTCGGAGCCTGTTACGCTGAAGCGCATAAGCTCTGCGCACGGAATTAGCCGCTGGAGTTTCTCGGCAAGCTCAATCTCGTCCGTGTGCAGCGCGCCCCCCAACTGGATCTTTGCCGCCGCAGCGTTTACTGCAGCTTGCACCGCGGGATGGCTGTGGCCAAGGGTGACGGGTCCCTGACTAAGGGCAAAATCCAGATATTCATTTCCATCCACATCCACTATCCGGCTGCCGATTGCATGCGAGAAGAATAATGGATGGGGCTGACTGAATTTGCGAAACTCGCTCGAAACTCCGCCCGCCAGCACGTTTTGTGCGCGCGCAAAAAGGTGTCCGGACTTCGCGTAGCTTGACATTTTGAGTTTAGTTATCTAGCCAAAACTAAGAACAGTGCAGCATAGTACCACAAGCGCTAAGTGGGGGAGCAGTGAATTGTCCATTCCCTTTCGCCACCGCTCTTTCTGCAGTTCATTCGCATGCGCACCAAAACCATGCAGAGCGTCTGAATGCACTTCGGCTTGAAGAATATTAAAGATATATTGCCAAAATAAATTTCCCGGTGATGTTGGCGCTTTGGTTTGACATGGATGCAAGAAGCATTTACACTTTCGCCGCGATGCGCGCGCAGAACTTTGACCTGCTTCTAAAGCGGGGGCATGTAATCGACCCGAAAAATAATTTGGATGGCCATTATGACGTGGCAATCTCGAATGGCCGGGTGGCCGCGGTTTCAAGGGATATAGACCCTGCACTTGCTGACCACGTGATTGAAGCAGGCGGGTATTTTGTAACGCCGGGCTTGTTGGACATTCATGTGCATGTGTATCACACTCGGGCGCCCCAAGGGGAGCCAGAGGGATTGAGTGTCGTGGCGGATGCGCACAGCTTCCGGAGTGGTGTGACCACGATGGTGGACACCGGTACTTCCGGCCAGCGCCACTTTCTGCACTTTAAATCAACATGTATTGACCGTCAAAAAACCCGCATTTTGGCATTTGTAAATATTTGCGACCAGGGAATGCTTGGTGATTTTGAGCAAGATCCGCTGACGTTTGATCCTGAATTGGCGGCTGCAACTGTACTCGCTTACCCAGAACTATGTGTGGGGATTAAAACCGCGCATTATTGGACCCGCGACTCCTGGGACGCAGTGCATACCCCTTGGGCATCAGTCGACGCAGGTGTTGCGGCAGCTGCGCTGTGCAACCGGCCGTTGATGGTTGATTTCTGGCCGCGGCCGCCCTTGCGCACTTATCAAGAATTGATACTTTCAAAACTACGCGCCGGCGACATTCATACGCATGTTTTTGCGCAGCAGTTTCCGGTTCTCGGTGCGGATGGCAAGCCCAGTGCGTTCTTGTTTGAGGCCCGGAAGCGTGGCGTGGTGTTTGACCTTGGCCATGGGGCCGGCAGCTTTTGGTATCGCAATGCAGCACCTGCCATGGGTGGTGGTTTCAGCCCCGATTCCATCAGCACTGATTTGCACACCGGAAATGTGCACGGGACGGTAGTGGATATGATTACCACGATGAGCAAGATGCTGAATCTGGGTATGCCGCTTCAAGAAGTGAT
>QWRL01000151.1 GCA_003670425.1 Chloroflexota bacterium | reverse complement strand
GCGCAGAAGAGCAGCCCCGCGCAAACCTGGGCGTCGCCGTTAACCCACCAACCCTGCGGAGGCGCATAGCCGCGCGCATCTGCAGGGCAATGCGGGCCGCGGTGGACTTTGGGGCAATGCCGCAGCCACTGCCGGCTGATGCTTCCCCTCCAGCCGTGCCACACCAACCGCGCGCGCAATCCCGCGCTCCGCAACGGCATTGGCAATTGGTCTACAATTGCCGCAGCACAATGTCCACGTCCGCACCAATTCGTTTCTGCGCCGGACAACATCTGCTGCGGGTGTAACTGCAACTGCAATGAAACCTGCGCCCTTTGTTTATCACGCACCGGCATCACTTGGCGCAGCACTGCTGCTCAAGGCTGAGCACGGGGACGAGGCAAAGTTTTTGGCGGGCGGACAAAGCCTGATACCGGCCATGAATTTCCGCATCGCCGGTCCGGCGCTGCTGGTGGATGTGAACAAACTTGCCGCGCTGGATTATGTGCGCAGGGTGGATGACGAATTGCGCATCGGCGCCCTTACCCGCGTGCAGCGCCTGGAACGTGATCCGCTGGTGCACGCGCACTGGCCGCTGCTGCCGGAAACCGTGCCGCACATCGCGCATCCGCAAATCCGGAACCGCAGCACCGTGGGCGGGTCGCTGGCGCATGCCGACCCGGCCGCCGAGCTGCCGGTAATCCTGACTGCACTGGGCGGGCGGCTGCGGCTGCAGTCCGCCACCGGCGAACGCTGGGTGGGCGCAGATGACTTCTTTGTATCGCTGTTTACAACCTTAATTGCACCGGACGAGATGCTGGTGGAGGTGGCTGTGCCGGCGCCACCGGCGCGCACCGGCACAGCCTTTATGGAAGTTGCGCGGCGCCACGGCGACTACGCCATGATGGGGGTGGCGGCGGTGGTGACGCTGGATGCTGCCGGCGCATGCAGCGCGGTGCGGCTCGTTTTTCTAAACGCCGGTGACCGGCCGATGAGTGCGCGGCGCGCAGCCGCAGCGCTGCACGGCCAGCTGCCGGACAGCGCTGTATTAGCCGCTGCGGCAAACACCGCAGCCGCAGAGTTAGAACCGATGGGCAGCGTGCATGCCACACCTGCATACCAGCGCCATCTGGCGCGCGTGCTCGCGCAGCGGGCGCTGAAGCTTGCTGTGCAGCGCGCCAATTGAAGGTGCACAGTTTGCAAACCCTCCGCACCAAGTACAGCATACACATCCGGAATACAAAGCCAAACCATGAGTGAACTGCATTTGATTCAAACCACCGTAAACGGGCGCGCTTACGAGCGCCAAGCAGAAGCGCGCCTGCTGCTCAGTGATTTTTTGCGGCATGACCTTGGGCTGAGCGGCCTGCATGTGGGCTGTGAGCAGGGCGCATGCGGAGCCTGCACCATATTGTTTGACGGCCAGCCCGTGCGCGCATGCCTGCTGCTGGCAGTGCAGGCCGACGGCCATGAGCTGCTCACAGTCGAAAGCCTTGGAACGCCCGACAAACTGAACGTGCTGCAGTCTGCATTCTGGGAGAAGCACGGCCTGCAGTGCGGCTATTGCACGCCCGGCATCTTGATGACACTTACGGCCTTTCTGCAGGACAACCCAACGCCCACGGAGCATGCGGTGCGCACCGCGCTCTCCGGCAACTTATGCCGCTGCACCGGCTACCAGAATATTGTGGCAGCGGCGCTGCTGGCAGCCGAACAACTACTGGCCGCAGCCCCAGCGCCGCAAGCGTGAACATTCCCGCCAGCCTGCCCGCACTGGCGCATAGCCTGCGGTCCGGCGCGCTGCCCCTGCCTGCTTATATTGCGCACCTCGCAGCGCAGTTTGCGGCGCGCGAGGCCGACGTGCATGCGTTCATGCCGGAGCCCGCGCGCTTTGAGCGCCTGCGGCATGATGCCCGCGAGCTGGAAGCGCGCCATCCAAACCCGGCAGCCCGGCCGGCCCTGTTTGGCGTGGCTCTTGGGATAAAGGATATGTGTCAGGTGGACGGATTTGCGACGACTGGTGGAAGCCGGCGGCCGTTGTAGGTATTGCGTGGTGCAGAGGCACCCAGCGTAATGCGCCTGAAACAGGCGGGCGCGCTCATGCTCGGCAAAACTGTGTCCACTGAGTTCGCATACTTTGGGCCGGGCGCCACCTGCAATCCGCACAGCCCGGCCGGCCAGCCGCACACGCCGGGCGGCTCCAGCAGCGGTTCCGCTGCGGCCGTTGCGGCCGGCCTCGCGCCGCTCACCCTCGGCACGCAAACCATCGGCTCCATCGTGCGCCCGGCAGCGTACTGCGGAGTGGTTGGCTTCAAGCCCAGCTACGATCGCGTCCCACGCGCGGGTGTAATTGCGCTCGCGCCATCGCTGGACCATGTGGGTGTGTTCGCAGCTGATGTTGCCGGCGTGCAGCTCGCAGCGGGCTTGCTGGCAAACAGTTGGAACACAACCACGGCAGTGGCACACAAGACTGTTTTTGGGATTCCCGAAGGGCCGTATCTGGAACGTGCCACGCCGGAAATGCTGGCGCACTTCCGCGCGACTGCCCAAAAGCTGGCGGCTGCTGGCTGCGTGCTGAAATCCGTCAACTTGCTGCAAGACTTTGCAGCGCTGCGCGAACGGCATTACCTCATCACAGCTGCCGAAGCCGCGCGAGTGCACGCTGGCTGGTTTGCACAATATCGCGACCTGTATCATTTCAAAACTGTGGAGCTGCTCGAGCGCGGCGCAACAATTTCTGATGCGCAATTGTCGCAAGCACTGCGCAGCTGCCCGGCCCTGCGCACGGAGTTGACGCAAGTGATGGAGCGCGAACACATTGATGTGTGGATATCGCCCGCTGCGCAGGGGCCGGCGCCCGCCGGCTTGGAAAGTACAGGCGACCCGGTGATGAACCTGCCATGGACCCATGCTGGTATGCCGGCGGTGAGCCTGCCGTCCGGAACGATTGCCGGCCTGCCGGTGGGCCTGCAGCTGGCAGGCGGCTGGCAGGCGGACGAGCTGCTGCTGGCGCGCGCTTTGATGGTTGAACAAATAATCTGATGCCTGCGTGCACTATGAATCCAACGCCTGCCCACGCGGCACACAGCCGCTGCATGCGCCGCGCCCGCGTGGTGCGCACCCGCGCATGAACATTCAAAGCGAAATTCGCAAAGGCAGCTACTTCGACTCGGTGGTGCTGATGCAGTTGCAGCGCGCGCTGCTGCAGCTGGCGGGCGTGCACGATGCCGGCGTGGTGATGGCCACACCTGCCAACTGCGCGTTACTGCAGCAAAGCGGCCTGCTCACCGAAGGTGCGCGCAGTGCAACAGCCGATGACACACTGATTGTGGTGAAGGCTGAAAGTGAAAGTGCGGCACGGCTGGCGCTGGCGCAGGTGGACACCCTGCTGAACCGAAAACGCGCAGCGGTTGACGCTGAGTTTCGCCCGCGCAGCCTGGAAGCCGCTGCCCGCCAGCTGCCCGCAGCCGGCTGGGTGCTGATTTCTGTGCCCGGCCGTTTTGCGGCGGGTGTCGCCCGCGCAGCGCTGAAGCTGCGCAAGCATGTGTTTCTCTACAGCGACAATGTGGCGCTGGAAGAAGAGGTTGAACTGAAGCAGGCGGCACGCGCACAGGGACTGCTGCTGCTGGGGCCGGATTGCGGCACCGCCATCGTCAACGGCATTGGGCTGGGCTTTGCCAACCGTGTGCGGCGCGGGGCGGTGGGCATTGTGGGTGCTTCCGGCACCGGGCTGCAAACGGTGGCCAGCCGCGTGCACCAGCTGGGAGCGGGCATCTCGCATGCACTGGGCACCGGCGGCCGTGACCTGCACGCTGCGGTCGGTGCCATCACCGCCCACCAGGCGCTGGATTTGCTGGCGCGTGATCCCGCGACGCAGGTGATTGTGTTGATCTCCAAGCCGCCCGCGCCGGAAGTTGCGGCGCAGCTGCTGTCTGCCGCCCAAGCTTGCGGCAAGCCCGTGGTCGTGGACTTTATTGGTTATCCCGCGCCAGCGCGGCAGCTGGGCAACCTGCACTTTGCCACCTCGCTAAATGAAGCCGCAGAGCTGGCGGTAAGCCGGCTAGCCGGCAGCAGCCAGCCGGCGCGGCCAGCCGGCAGCGCACTGACCGGCAAGTGGCTGCGCGGTTTATTCTCCGGTGGCACGCTTGCTTATGAAGCCATGCTTGTGCTGCAAACAGCGCTGCAGCCGCTCTTCTCCAATGCGCCCGTGCACAAAAGCCAGCAGCTGGCGGATGCATTGCAAAGCTCGGCGCATACGCTGCTGGATATGGGCGGCGATGAGTTCACCGTGGGGCGCCTGCATCCATTGCTGGACAACGACCTGCGCTTGCGGCGCATCAAGCAGGAGGCTGCGGACCCGCAGGTGGGCATGATTTTGCTGGATGTGGTGCTGGGTGAAGGTGTGCACACGGATCCGGCTGCGGAGCTGGCGCCCGTGATCGCTGCATGCCGGCGCAGCGGGCTGGAGTTTGTGGTGATATTGATTGGCACGGACGAAGATCCGCAAGACATGCAATCACAGTCAGAGCGCCTTGAAGCCGCGGGATGCCGGCTGTTCACCAACCCGAGTGCAGCGCTGAGTTATGTGTGCAGCTGCTTTGGCGCCGCAACCGCCCCTGCGCATCCAGCGGTGGAGCTAACTGCCCTGACACAGCCAATGGCGGCATTGAACGCCGGCGTCGAAACTTTTTACAACAGCCTGACGGCACAGGGCGCAGAGTGTTTGCAACTTGACTGGCGCCCGCCGGCAGCCGGCAACGCCAAGTTGGCGGAAATTTTGGCGAAGATGAACAAGCATTAGCTGCATGCTCTGCAAAACTTTGCGGCGGCCAAATATTTTGCGCACGGAGTGCGTGCGCAGTACTAATCCAGCATGACAGGAGCTAGCATGGACATTGAACAGGCCAATCAATCCGCCGTCACGCGCATGATGGAGGCGCGGCCGATGCTGACCGGGGTGGCTGCCGCGCGCGATGTGATCCCGGGCATGCACAGCCACCTGCTGCTGCATGCCGGCCCGCCGCTTGCCTGGGCGCGCATGTCCGGCCCGCTGCGCGGCGCCATGATTGGCGCCATGCTGTTTGAAGGGCTGGCGCACACCGAAGCCGAGGCGATCGCGCTGGCTGAAAGTGGCGGTGTGCAGTTTGAACCGTGCCACGAACACAATACCGTCGGGCCGATGGCGGGCGTAACCTCCGCCTCGATGCTGGTGTACGTGGTGGAAAACAAACCAGACACAGGCAGCCCCAACACCGCCTACTCCAACTTGAACGAAGGCTATGGCAAAGTGCTGCGCTACGGTGCCTACAGCGAAGAAGTGCTTGCGCGCCTGCGCTGGATGAACACTGTGCTTGGCCCCACTGTGGGCGCAGCCCTGGCGCGCAGCGGCGGCATAGATTTGCGCGCCCTGATTGCAGAGGCGCTGCACATGGGCGATGAAGGCCACAACCGCAACAAGGCCGGCTCGCTGCTGTTCTTGAAGGCGCTGGCGCCGCTGATTGCGCAAGTGGATGGCGCAGCCGGCAGCCAATCTGAAGTGCTCAAGTTTTTGGGGGACAATGCGCTGAGTGTGCTGAACCCGGTGATGGCGGCCTGCAAGGCCATGACCGACGCGGCGCATGGCGTTGCCGGCAGCACGCTGGTAACCGCAATGGCCCGCAATGGCACAGACTTTGGCATCCGCGTCAGCGGCTTGCCCGGCCAGTGGTTCACTGCGCCCGCAGAAATTCCGGTGGGCTTGTTCTTCTCCGGATTTTCACAGGCGGATGCCAACCCCGATATCGGCGACAGTGCCATTACCGAGACGGCCGGCATCGGCGGCTTCGCCATGGCTGCTGCGCCGGCGATTGTGACGTTTGTGGGCGGCACGCCGCGCGATGCACTCAACGCCACATTGGAGATGTA
>QWRL01000150.1 GCA_003670425.1 Chloroflexota bacterium | reverse complement strand
CGTCACCCCCGCGTCGCGCGGCGGCCGGGAGTATGTTTCCACAGCGCTCAGGCACACACCCAGCTGCTGCGGCAGCGCATCATCGCGCGGATGGTCAAGCAACAACAGGTCATCGCGCTGCATGCCGGGCGGCAGAATGCCAGCCCGCCACTCCTGCAACGGCCGCACCACCGCACTCACCTGCGAGCCGTAGGGCAGGTGCGCCTGCAAACGCTCCCAACTGCCCTGATCAACGGTCACAACTGTGACCGGCACATTGCGCGCCGCAAGGCCGGCGGCCGCAGCCCGCAGCGCATAGCCGCTGGGCCAGCCCGTAATGTACTCCCAGCGATCAGGAAAAGCGCCCAGCGGCAGCTGCTGCGGTGCCACCCAAGTAAGCCACACAAACTGCAGCGCGGGCACAGCCGCGCCGAGTGCAACCAGCGCAAGCAGCATCTGCGCCCGGGCGCGCACCGCGCCAAGCAGCTGTTCTGCGCCCGCGCCCGCCAGCAGCGCCAGCAGCGGCAGCATGGGCAGCAAGTAGCGCGACTCGAACATGCCATCAGTTGAGCGCGTAACCACCAGCACCAGAAAGGCAGCCGCAGCAAAGCCACAAAACAGCGCTATGCGCTTCCGGCCTGCCAGCCCAGCCACCCACAACAAACCGGCCAGTGCAAATAACGGCATGGTCCAATACACCGCGATGATGCTGGGCAAGCTGCGCACTATCTTGCCGGTCTCGACAATCGTCTCAGCCAGCGTGTGCGGCCCCTTGCGCACGAGCAGGTCAAACCCCATATCCGAATGCACAAGCGTCAGCGCGAACCAAACTGGCAACAGCAAAATAAAAGCAGCCAAATAAACTTTAAGCAGTGCAAGCAACTGGCTGCGCCACGCTGTCGGCTGCAGCCACACCAGCGCAATCAAAAATGGAATGGCGGCGAAAACCAAATTGGAAAGCTTGGCGAGCACGGCCGCAGCCAGCAGCCCGCCACAAATTGCAGCCCAAGTGCGCGTGCGCTGCCCGGTTAGCGCATGCAAGCTGCTCCAAACCACAAGTATCAGAAGCGCGGGGGAAATGGCATCGGCAACTGCCATGCGCTCAAAAAAATGCGCATGCGGCACAACAATGAAGAGCGCTGCCGCAACACCGGCCGCGCGCACGCCCAACCAGCGCTGCGCCGTGGCCAGCAGCGCTGCAAAGCCACACGCCCCCAGCAGCAGCCCCGCAACCCGCAGCAGCCACAGTCCGCCGGCAAACGGCCAAAGCGCAGCACCCAGCCAGATGCCCAAAAGTTTTCCATCAGAGGCGCCATGAAATGGCTGCAGGCGCCACACTAGCCGCGCCCATTGCAGATGCGCGCCCTCGTCAATAAATGCCGGCAGCTGCAGCAGATTGTGCAGCCGCACCCACCACCACAGCAGCACGGCGGCAAGCCACGGCGCTGCAGGTTTCAGCCGCCGCCCCACTCGCTCAGGATTGCGGCCAGCAGCGCCACCCGCGGTGCAAACTTCTCCACGCGCAGCGCCTCTGTGCGCGTATGTGCGCCATTTCCCAGCGGACCCAAGCCGTCCAGTATGGCGACGCCAAAGGGTGCCACAAGGTTTGCGTCCGAGCCGCCGCCGGTGCTGCCCTCGCGCAGCTCCAGCTGCAGCGCCCGCGCAATGCCGCACGCGCGTTCATACGCAGCGCCAATTGCCGGGCTGCGCGGCATGGGCGGTCGCTCCAACCCGCCGCTCACTTCCAGCCGGGCGCCTTTGAGCTGCGGCTGCAATGCATTGACCGCCGCCGTCACGCGCGCGCCTTCAGCCTCCGTCTCAACGCGGAAGTCCACCTCGACCGTGCATTCATCCGGAACCACATTGCTGCGCGTGCCGCCGCGCACAATGCCTGTGCTCACAGTTGTGCCGCGCGGGTAGTCGGTCAGCGCTTGCAGCGCCAGCACTTGATGCGCCATTTCCGCAATTGCGTTCAAGCCGTTGGCATGGTCGGCGCCGGCATGCGCCGCGCGCCCGCGCGCGGTCACTGTGAAGCCGCCAATTCCTTTGCGCGCGGTCTTCAACGCGCCGTCTGGCAGCGCCGGCTCCATGCACAGCACAAGCCCGGCCGCTGCGCCCAAGCTTGCAATCAACGGCCGCGAGCTGCCCGACCCCACCTCTTCATCAGAAGTCAGCAGCAGCGTAACCGGCCACGCCGGCCAGCGCTGCTGTTCGCGCAGCGCCCGCAGTGCAAACAACACTTGCGTCAGGCTGCCCTTCATATCAATGATGCCCGGCCCGTACATCAACCCGTCCGCCATGCGCACCGGATTCTCAGCCAGCATTCCCACCGGATGCACCGTGTCAAAGTGGCACATGATCAAAAAACCGCCCTGCGTGCTGCCATCCGCAGCGGGCCACACCGCCACAATATTGTTGCCCGTCTCCAGCTGCTCATCAACGCGCACCTGCGCCCCCAGCGGCTGCAGGCAGGCGCGCAGCGCAGCGCCCATGCGGTCCAGCGCCGGCTTGTCCATCGACGGAGACTCGATGCTCACAAACGCAGCCAGCTGCGCCAGCATCTCCGGTCGCATATTCTCAAAGTAGCTTATTGGAATGGGTGACATAAAATAATTCTTGGGTGAGACTCACACAGTCAATTCACGCTGCGGCGACTTCCATTTTACCTTTTATGCATCTTCGCCGGCCCGCAAGCGCAATCCCAGCCCGGCGGCAACCGCCCGCTTGCAAGCTGGCTCGCGCAGCAACTGCTGCGCGTGGTATCCCGCGCTGCATCACACGCAACTGCCACTGTTAGCGCAGCTGCACAGGCCGCAGCGTCAGCTGTGCGCCCGGCGCCACGCCGCAATCCGCTCCATTGCCTCGCGCATGCGCGGCGTGGCAGTTCCAAGCGAAATGCGAAAGTAGCCTTCGCCATTCACGCCATAAATCGCACCCGGCGTCACGGACACGCTCGCCTGCTCCAGCAGATCGTCGGCAAATTTTTCCGAGCCCATTCCGGCCGGCACCTGCGCCCACACGTACATTGCGCCCGCCGGAGTTTCCGCCGGCAGCTGCGCCTGCTGCAGCCCGGCCAGCACCACATCACGGCGCTCCTGGTAAAGCGCATTGCGCGGCAACAGCCAGGTTTGGTCGCCGGTAAGCGCTGCCACACCCGCCAGCTGCGCAGCCTTGAACTGGCTCGAATCTATGTTGCTCTTGAGCGCATGCAGCGCAGTCACAGCTGCGGCGCAGCCCACCGCCATTCCCATGCGCCAGCCGGCCATGTTGTAAGTTTTGGAAAGCGAGTTGAACTCAACCGCCACTTCCAGCGCGCCCGGCACTTGCAAAATGCTGGGCGCAGTGTAGCCGTCGTAAGTCACATCTAAATACGGTGCATCGTGGCAAACCAGCAGATCATGGCGCTGCGCAAATGCCACCGCCTCAGTGAACAACTGCAGCGGTGCACATGCGCCCGTGGGATTGTTGGGGTAATTGAGCCAGAGCAGCTTGGCGCGCCTGGCTGCGTCCGGCGCAATCTCATGCAGCTGCGGCAGGAAGCCATGCTGGGCGCGCAGCGGCAGCAGCACCACATCCGCACCCGCAAAGCGGGCAGCCGCTTCGTACACAGCGTAAGCCGGGTCCGGCACGAGTGCCACATCGCCCGGCTCAAGATACGCCATGCTCAGATGAAACAAGCCTTCCTTTGAGCCAATCAATGCCTCAACTTGATTTTGCGGATCTACCGCAACACCAAAGCGCCGGCTGTAGTATGCGGCCACCGCTTGCCTGAACTCGGGCAGGCCGCCAGCGGCCACGTAGCCGTGCGTGCCGGGCTGGTCCACCGCTTGCTTGAGCGCATCGCGGATAAACGCTGCGGGCGGCTGGTCTGGTGAACCGACGTCAAGGCGAATCACATCGCGGCCGGCCGCCTGCAGCGCGATCATGCGCTTGGCCAGCTTGGCAAAAAAGTATGGCTGCACAGACTGCATGCGGGCTGCAAGTTTCATGTTTTTCCCTGCCTGTGGGCAGCGCACTTCGCGCTGCAGTTAACCTTCAGTATAAATAATTTGCTGCGCAAAAGATTTACGGCGCTGCCGTGGCAGTTGCCGTGCCAGTCGGCTCCGGCGTGCTGCTGGCCACAAACCCCTCGGGCGTAATGGACGGAGTCGGGCTGGGGCCCAGCTCGCCGTAGTCTTTCGGCGAGTGATGGCGCACGTACCATTTGGCGCCGGTAGACGTGCGGTCAGACTCCAAACCCAGCACTTGAATCCAGATTTTTCCCGGCCGCAGCGCCAACGGTGCGCCGCTGCTGTCTGTTAGCAATGGCAGTGCGCCGGTGTCTGCGCGCTGCCATTGTCCGGCAAACGCCTGGCCATCCCTGAATACCAGCAGCGGCCGCGGCGCAGCGCCCCACAGCTGCACCTCAGTTGCGTATGTGGAATGCAGGCCGTCGGCATCGTAATCCTCTGGCACGGTGAAGTCCACCACATGGTTGGCAAAAATAAGCACCAGCGTGTCGGCGGTCAGCTGCTGGTTGGTAACGGCGTCCACATGTTCCACCAGCTCAGTGGGCGACGCATCAATCCAGCGCCTGTAGTTTCCGCTGGCTGCGTTGTAGCGCCACTCCGTCAGCGCCTCGCTGCTGAAGTCCACGCCCACCGTCAGCGCCGGCTGCCCGCCAGCCGGAATCTGCCGCTGGAATGCAAAGCCATGCACTTGCGCCGCCGCGTTCAGGTTTTTTTCCGTCAGCACCTGCCACAGCGCAGCGGTTGAGGTGTACACGGAATTTGCATCGATGCTTTCCATGCACAGCGGCGGGCAATCAAAGCCCGTGAGGTTGGTGATGACGGCTGGAAACCACGGCTTTGGAGCAAGCCGGCGCATTGTGCCTTTGGAAGTGCCGGAAGCCACCAACGCACTGTTCACCATGTCCACCAGCGTCGTATCAATCAGGCGCGCAGAGCGCACCGGCCCGATGCGTTCGGCGGCGGCGCCAAGAAAGATGGCGGTATAGCGCGAGGTGCCACCCTCCGAATAATGTTCCCAAACCATGTCTGCTGCCGCAAGGCCGGCTTGCGGACGCACATAGCGCGGAAAGTTTGAGATCTTAATTGCCAGCGGCTTGCGCTGCAGCACCGCCGGGTCGGAGACCAGCAGTCCGCTCAGCGGGTTAATGTTGGCGGGATAAGTGAGCGGGCCCAGCAGCGCATCCACAACGGCAGTGGGCTGCGGCGTCCGGGTTTTAACGGACATGATGGTTACGGCCGGTGCTGGCTTGGTTGCAGTGGGAGTTGCAGCCAGCGTGTCAGCGGCCGCCACTTCGGTGGCACCCGGCGCCAGCGGTGGCGGCAGCTGCACAACCGCGGAGCTGCACGCAGCCAACAAGCCCAGTGCAGCCGCAGCCACTGTGCGGGCGCCGCAGCGCAGAGTTCTCATGCTGACATCAAATGTTTGGAGTTGCGAATGCAGCGCGCGCCGGTCAGCTGCAGTGCGCGGACGGCGCGCTTCCTACGGCTGCACCTCATACTCAATCATTGCCACGCCGTAGTCCGCATTAATAGCAGCCTGCGCCACAAGCCGGTGCGTCTCGCTTGCATCCGGAGATTCAAACATGGGAAAGACAGCCGTGGCATACCCGTCGGCGTCCGTTACCGAAAACATTAACTGCAGCGGCTCTGCGCCGGGCCGCGTGAGCTGGCCCTGCACGGTAACACCGCGCAAGCGCTCGCCTTGCGCCGAAGCCACCACGGCATGCGCCACTTGTGGCCGGTCAGTACGCAGTACGGGCCACTCCACCCACAGCGTCAGCTTTAGCGCGGGCGCAGCAGTGGCCATTGGCTGTGCAGTCGCTACCAGCCCGCAGCCGCCCAGCGCCAGCAGCAGGGCAAAGGGCAGCAGCCAGCTGCGGGCAGCCAGCCGCGCAGCGCACTGCATCCTGCACTGCAGCGCACTGCGTCCCGCCAAATCAGTCAACCAA
>QWRL01000015.1 GCA_003670425.1 Chloroflexota bacterium | reverse complement strand
CACGGCCGGCAAAGTGCGCATCATCGCCAGCGTACTCTCAGTCAACACGGGTGTTTGTGACAAAGAGCTGCGGCGTTTTAATGAGGAGGGCGCGCAGCTGGGCGATGATGTGCGCATGCTGACGGTGAGCATGGATCTGCCCTTTACCCAAAAAGGCTGGTGCGCAGCAGCCGGCGTGGAGCGTGTGCAAACCTTTTCGGATTATTACGACGCTAATTTTGGCGCAGCCTATGGCGCGCTCATCAAGGATTGGGGCCGGCGGCGGCGCGCGGTGGGGGGGGGGGCCCGCAAAGACAGGGTCCCCTCCCCCGCCGACATGCCGGCGCTGGGGGACGACCCAGACTACGCCGCGGTACTGGCCGCCGCCAAAGCTGCGTTGTAATCCGCCGCAACTTAAATGCAAAGCCCCCGCCATCACACGCGGGGGCTTTTTGTTTGGCTGCGCAGCGCAGCCTAAATGCTGTCCAGCACCGCCCCCAAAGTTTGTACGATGTGGTCAATCTCTTCGCGCGTAATGATCAGCGGCGGCGAGAGCGCCAGCGTGCTGTTGCCCACGGCACGCGTGCGCACACCGCGCGCCAGGCATGCGTTGGCAATCGCCGTTGCGCGCGCCGGATCCGGCGTGCGCGTCTCGCGGTCTGCCACAATCTCCATGCCGCACAACAAGCCCAGCCCGCGCACGTCGCCCACACAATCAAACTCGCGCAGCGGCTGCAGCTGCGCCAGCAGGTAGGCGCCCAGTTCGCGCGAACGCTCCACCAGCGCGCTGCGCTCAATAATCTCCAGGTTCTTCAGGCCCACGGCACAGCAGGCGGCATGCCCGGAGTAGGTGTAGCCGTGCATCCACATCTCGGAAGCCGGCGCACTCATCACCACCTCGCGCACTGCATCCGATATTTGCAGCCCGCCCAGCGGCAGATAGCCGCTGGTGATGCCTTTGGCAAATGCCAGCATGTCCGGCCGCAGCCCCCAGTGCTGGCTGCCAAACCAGCGCCCGGTGCGTCCAAAGCCGCAGATCACTTCATCCATAATTAACAGCACATCGTATTTGTCGCATACGGCCCGCACCAGCGGGAAGTAATCGTCGGGCGGCACAATCACGCCGCCCACGCCCTGCACCGGCTCGGCAATGAAGGCCGCAATTGTGTCCGGCCCTTCGCGCTCAATCATCTCCGCCAATGCGCGCGCAGCCGCCGCGCCGGCGCTCTCGCCCGCTTGCTGTGCAATTGCCAGGCGATACGGGTAAGGATCAACGGTGTGCAGAAACCCGGCCAGCGGCGGGCCAAACATTGCGTGATAGCGCGTGAGGCCGGTGGCATACGTGGCTGCCAGCGTAATGCCGTGATACGCGCTGTGGCGCGCAATGATTTTTGTTTTTTGCTTGCGGCCCAGGCGCTGCCAGTAATAGCGCGCAGTCTTGAAGGCCGTGTCGTTGGCCTCCGAGCCGCCGGAAGTAAAGAAGGTGGTGTTGAGCGTGGCATGCGCCAGCCCGGCCAGGCGCTTGGCAAGCTGGCTGGATGGCACATTCGTCATGCCCGTAAAGTTGGATGTATACGCCAGCCGGCTCATCTGCTCGCGCGCCGCCTCAGGCAGCTCCTGGTTGCCGTAGCCAATATTTACATTCCACAAACCAGACATGCCGTCCAAAATTTTGCGCCCTTCCGGCGTGTGCAGATACACGCCGTCGGCGCGCTCCACCACCAGCGCATTGGCATGCGTAGATGGATGCTGCAGTGGATGCAGCTGATGCGTGTCAAAATCCTGCAGGATGCTTTCTGAAAGAGTGGCTGCCATTTACGGGCTCCTTGGGTTGTACTGCGCAGTATAACAGCGCAAGAAAAAAGCCCGCCAGATGGCGGGCTTCAGGCTGGGGGACCAGGATTCGAACCTAGGCTGACGGAGTCAGAGTCCGTAGTTCTACCACTAAACTATCCCCCAATTTTCCTGATAATATCACAAGCCCGCCAAAGACTGCCCCAACCCCGCATCAATCCGCCAGCAGCAGCTGCGTGGCTGCGCTAATCCGTGCCAGCACAACATCGCGCCCAAGCAGCTCCATTGTTTCAAACAGCGGCGGGCTCACCTTTTGCCCGGTGACCGCCATGCGCAGCGGGCTAAACAACTGGCCCGGCTTCAGCTCCAGCTCCGCAGCCAGCGCTGCAAGTGCGGCGTTCGCTGCGCTGTGCTGCGCCGTGGGCAGCGCGGCCAGCACCGCATGCGCACGCTGCAAAACCACAGCCGACTCTCCCGCCGTTTTATCCTTGACCAGCAGATCCGCGCTGTTGCAATCCACGGACTCGCGAAAGAAGAATCCGGCAAGCGGCGGCGCATCTTCAAACGTGGTGATGCGCTCCTGAATGAGCGGCACGATGCGCTCCAGCAAGCTTGGGTCCGCCGGCAAACCGGCTGCCATAAAGTAAGGCACGAGCGCAGCGGCCAATTCCTGCGGCAGCATGCGCCGCAAATGCACACCCTGAAAGTGGTCCAGCTTTTCAAAGTTGACTGCGGCGGCTGCCGGGTTCACACGCGCCAGGCTAAAGCAGCGCACCAGCTCCGCCATGTCAAAGTCTTCCTTCTGATCGTCATAACTCCAGCCCATCAGCGCCAGCCAGTTCAGCACGGCCGCGGGCAGGTAGCCGATCTCGCGCAGCTCATGCACAAAAATGGAGTGGCCCTCGCTGCCGCGCAGTTCGGCGGCATCGCGCTTGCTCATCTTGCCCTTGCCGCTGGGTTTGCGAAACACGGAAAGGTGGCACCACACCGGCTCCGGCCAGCCAAACGCGCGCAGGATGAGCGCATGCTTTGGCAGGCTGGGCAGCCACTCATCTGCGCGGATCACATGCGTGATGCCCATGGCATGGTCGTCCGCCATCGCAGCCAGATGGTAAAGCGACAAGCCGTCAGACTTGAGAATGATGAAGTCGTCGATTGTGCTGTTCTGCACCGTGATGTCGCCGCGAATGGCATCGGTAACCGTGGTGCTGCCATCTGCGGGAGTCTTGAAGCGGATGACGGCCGGTGTGCCGGCGGCGCGCAATTGCGCTGCCACGGCGGGCGCCAGATTGCGGCATTGGCCGTCATAACGCGGCGGCCGCTTCAGCACGCGCTGCTCTGTGCGCAGCGCATCCAGCCGCTCGCGCGTGCAAAAGCAGTGGTATGCCTGCCCCGCCAGCACCAGCTGCTCTGCGCGCGCGCGGTGCAATGCCGCGCGCTCCGATTGCACATAGGGCGCATGCGCCCCGCCCACTTGCGGGCCTTCGTCCCATTGCAGTCCCAGCCAGCGCAGCCCGGCCAGCATGTTTTCAAATGCGCCGGGCACCAGGCGCTCCTGGTCCGTGTCTTCGATACGCAGCACAAAGCTGCCGCCAGTCTGGCGCGCCAGCAAATAGTTGTAGAGCGCAGTGCGCGCGCCGCCAATGTGCAAAAAGCCGGTGGGCGACGGCGCAAAACGCACACGCACAGGTTGCATCGTCATCGTAAATCCGGCGGGCAGCGGTGCAGCAAGGCGCAGCCCTAAAACTTGCGCGGGTTGCGGTGCGCGTTAACACTTAGCGCAATGGCAATGCCCAGCGCTGCCGCCACCAGCGCGCTGCCGCCGTAGCTCACAAAGGGCAGCGGCAGCCCGGCCACTGGAAACAAGTTCAGGTTCACGCTTACATTCAGCACTGTCTGCACAAAGAACAGCGTCGCCAGGCCGTAGCACAGGTAGGCGCCAAAGGCATCATCAGACTGGCGCGCAATCTGCAACAGGCGCAGTACAAGCAATGCCAGCAGCGCAAGCAAAATCAGTGCGCCCACAAAACCAAACTCCGCCGCACTTGCGGAAAAAATAAAATCTGTGTGGCGCACCTTGAGGAAGCGCAGCTGCACCTGCGAAGACTGGCCGTAGCCCTGCCCCAGCCAGCCGCCCGAGCCGATGCTGATGAGCGCCTGTTCCACGTTGTAGCGCGCGCCGCCGGCCGCATCCGGAAACAGGAAATTTGCGATGCGGGCGCGCTGGTACGGCACCAATCCCAGCCACAGCAGCGGCAGGCTGCCCGCCCCCATCAGCGCCAGCATGCCCAGGTGCGTCCAGCGCAAACCAGCCGCCCACGCAATGCCAAACCAGATGAAACCAAGCATGGCAGCGGTGCTCAAGTTTGGCTGCAGCAGCACCATTACCACGGGCACGCCCGCATACATCAGCGACGCGAACACCCAGCGAAACTGCAGCAGCTGCTCGCGCCGGCGCGCAAAAAAGCTTGCCAGCCACACCACGCTGCCAATCTTCACCACCTCTGCGGGCTGCACAAAAAACAGGCCGAAAAAATCGAACCAGCGCTGCGCGCCAAACGCGGTTAGCCCCACAGCCAAAATGGCGCCCAGCAAAAGCACTGCAGCCACATAGAAGTAACCGGAGAGGCCCAGTAGAGTTTTGTAGTTGACGAAGGGACCGAGAGCCACCACCACAGCGCCAGCCAGCGCATATTGGGCCTGGCGTGCTGCCAGCCCTTCCAGGCTGGGACTGCCAGCCGCACTGGAGCGGATCATCACAATTCCAAAAAGAACCAGCAGCGCGGTGAGGGCCAGCAGCAGCACATCAAACTGCTGCCACAGGCCGCGCGCACCGGCGCGCGCGCCGCGCAAGACGGACATGCGCCCGAGCGGCGCCATTAGTGCGGTCTAAGCCGGGGAAGTATCGTGGCGCTTGGCACGCGCGGTCACTGTGCCCAGCGGAATTTCTGCGGTCAAACACTGGGCGTGATGGTCAAGCACCATCTTAACAGCTACCCGGTCAATATCAACGGCCGCATACTTGGCGATCACCGCAATAATTTCCTCTTTCATTTTCTCTAAAATCGCGGGGTTGAGGTCCGTGCGGTCGTAAACCAAAATCGCCTTGATGCGGCTCGCAGCATTCTTGGCGCTGCGCTTGCGGCCAAGCAGCTTGTCAAACGTTGATTGCATCGATGTGCTCCAATCGCTGGTCATTCGGTAGTACCTCCGTTTAGGAAGGATCCCAGTTTTTCGTACCAGCTCTTGGGCTTCAATGACATGAACGGCACATCGCGGCCCAGCAAGCGCGCGGCAATATCGCGGTACGCCTGCCCCACTGCCAGCTCCTTGTTGAGCGAGGCCGGGCTGCCCATGTTGCCGGCGGTAATCACATCGGGGTCTTCCGGCACCACGCCAATCAGGTCAATGGCCAAAATGTCGAGCACGTCTTCGATGCTGAGCATCTCGCCGCGCTGCACCATTGCATAACGATAGCGGTTCAAGATCAGCTGCGCCGGCCCCTTTTGGTCCGCCTCCACCAGCCCGATGATGCGGTCTGCATCGCGCACGGCTGCCACTTCCGGGTTTGTAACCACAAGCACCTTGTCCGCCGGCGCCAGCGCGTTGCGAAAGCCGCCCTCGATGCCAGCCGGGCAATCCAAAAACACAAAATCAAAATCGGCGCGCAGCTCGTCGCACACGCGCACCATGTCTTCCGGGGTCACCGCAGATTTATCGCGCGTTTGCGCTGCCGGAATCAGGTACAGCTCGGGCACGCGCTTGTCTTTGATCATTGCCTGGCGCAGGCGGCAGGATTTCTCCACCACATGCACCAGGTCGTACACAATGCGGTTCTCAAGGCCCAGCACCACATCCAGGTTGCGCAGGCCAATGTCCAGGTCAATGCAAACCACACGCTGCCCTTCAGCCGCCAGTGCCGCCGCCACATTGGCGACCGTTGTGGTTTTGCCCACTCCCCCCTTGCCGGAGGTTACGGTAATTACTTTCGCTGCCATGCCTGCTCCTTCTCCGCGTACCGCCTCAAGTGAGGCGCTTGAATTTATCCTTGGGCACCCAGCGCTCGGCCACAATCTGGCCGTCTCGAATGTGCGCCATCTCCGGCTCCGGCTGCCCGCGCCGCACCGGCGAGGTGGTGATCAATTTTCCAATGCGCAGCTGCTGTGGCGAAAGATCCAGCGCGCACACCATCGCTTCTGGATCGCCGGCCGCACCGGCATGCACCACGCCGTACAAACGGCCCCATACCACCACGCTGCCACCGGCCAGAATTTCTGCGCCGGGATTTACGTCGCCAATTACCACCACATGCCCGGCATGGTTTATGGTGCGCCCGGAACGCAGCGTTTGCTGCATCAACGCCGCCATGCTGATGCCCGGCTCCAGCTTTGCCGCAGCAGCGGCCGCCACGCTTGCCGGAGTTTTCGCAAGCTGCGTTTGCAAGCCCAGCGCCTTCGCAGCCTGCTGCGTCAAGCGCGCCTCGCTCAATACTGCCGTCAGGTTAATTTCCAGGTCGCCAAACTTGTCGCGCAAGCGCCCAAGGTCGGCCGCCTTCATCTCGCGTTTGCCCACCTGCAAAATAATGCGCGCACCGCGAAAGAACTGATCTTCCTCCTGCATGCGTGCGTACAGCGCCGGCTCCAAGTCTGCCCATGCGCCCGAGGGCAGCGTGACGAGCAAACCCTCTTGTATTCCTTTGACTGCAATTAACTCGCTCATGGCTATTGGGACGGTCGGCAAGTATAGCAGCGAGTTGGGGCTTGCAACTTCGGGCCTCAAGACCCTGAATTTTGTGGAGTTTACGCGCTTGTGGTAGTTTGTCCGCGCGCTGGCAGCGGCGCCCGCCCGCTTGGCGGCTGCCGCCGGCAAGCGCTAGGGCGCAACCTGCAGGCTGCCCGTCAGCAGCTTGTCGTCAATCGTTGCGCCCGTTGCATCAAGCACTGGCAGGCGCTGCAAAGTGGCCAGCAAGTACCAGCCCGCCTCCACTGTGTATGCCCCGGGCGGCGCATCAGGCGCCACCCGCAGTACAAGCTCTTCAATAATTGTGCTGCCCGCCTGCCAGCTGCTGGTGGGGCGCGTGCCCTGCACGGGCCAGGTGTCCACCTGCCCATGCACCAGCCCATCCGGACCCAGCAGGTGCACAAACTCCGTGTAGTCTGCAGCCGGCTGGCGCAACGCGTACCACTGCGCTGCAATGCGCACTTCGCCGCCGCGCTGCACCTGCGGTGTGAGCACCGTAAATTGTTCCAGCAGCAGCTGCCCGTCAAAGTTCACGGCACCCGGCTGGTTGCCGCGCAGTGTTACCTGCAACGCCGCCAGCCGGCACTGGCTGCGCGGCAATTGCAGCCAGCCGCATGTGGCGCTTGCACCTGGAGTTTGCAGCGCCAGTGTGAACTCGCCCGAGGCTGCCGGCGCACGCAGCTGCGTCCGCGTGGTGAAGTTCTGCGCAGCTGCATGCGCTGCCAGGTTCACGAGCACGGGTGCAGCGCTGCCCGCCAAAACTTCCACGGTCGCAGGCTGTGCCGGCTGCGTCAGCTGCGTCCAATGCAGCAGCACATCAAATGGCGCGCCCGGCAGCACAGAAGCAGGCGCATCAAAACCGCGCAGCCACAAGCCTGGCGCGTAGCGCTGCAACGCAGCCGCAGCGGGCGCCGGCGAAACCGCAGCCGGCTGCACTTGCAGCGCCGCCACCTGCGCCCATTGGCCGCCATCAAGCACGGCCAGGCCCGCGCTGCCAAACGCCGGCAGCAGTGCAGCCTGCAGCACATATTGCCCGCCCGGCAAAGCTGCATCCAGCTGCAGCTCATGCCAGTCCGCAATCAGCACGCCGGGCTGCCACGCGTTGGTGGGATACATGCGCCCCACTGGGACTGCACCCGGCCAGCTTTGCAGCACATCTCCGCCGGCATTCAGCAGCCGAAAGTTCACCAGATAGCTGCCATCCACCGGCTGCCGCGCCGACCATTGCAGCGTCACAGCCAGCGCGCTGCCTGCAGTCGGCCGGCCCGCAACCAGCGCCGCATGCAGCCGCACATTGCTGCCAAATTGCGCCACGAATGCAGCCGGTGCCGGCGGCAGCTGCGCATCCACTTCCACCAGTCCGCCCACGGACTGCAGCACATGCGCCGCAGCCACTTGCGGCAAATAACGCCCAAGGTACACCGCCTGCCCGCGTGCCAGCCGCGCCGCAAGCTCGCTGCGATACGCGGCTTCATCAGGCAGCACGCTGATGTCCAGGTCCGGGCGCACATGCTCCGCCACTTGCAAATAAAAAAGCGGCGGCATGCGCTCGCTGTCCGCCAAAATGGCAGCGCCTTGCCGCAGTGGCAGCGCCAGTGTGCTGCGCGCTTGCCGGTCCGCACGCCAGTCTGCAGATTGATCCGCCAGCGCAAAGTTGCGCCACAAACCAGACAGCGGCAGCAACGCAAACGCCGCCAGCGTCAGCTGCGGCCAGGCTGCCCATGCGCGCACACGCGTGATTGCCGTAACGCCCAGCGCCATCCAGAGTGCCTGCACAAAATGCGCCGGCAAAAGAAATGCAGAGTAGTCCGGATCCGGCACATAGAACGAAAGCGCAAATGCAGCAACCCCGCCCCACGCCAGCAGCGTGATCAGTGCAGCGCGAAAGTTGTTGCGCAGCAAATTTACAAATCCCAAGGCTGCCAGCAGCGCACCCGCCCAGCCGTATTGGTCCAGCGCTTTGCGCCCCACAATCAGGTAGCGGCCGGGTTCGGTGATGGCTTGCAGCGGCCGCAGCGCGCCGTGCGCCTCCGCGCCGGTAAAGAATCCCATAAACTGCTGCAGGCCAAGCACTTCACCATTGTTTAGTGCGGGCCAGCGCAGCGGCAGGTAAAGATAAACGCCGAGCCCGCAAAGCAGCAGCCCAAGGCATTGCAGCCACACGCGCGCTGCAACTGCGCGGCGCGACTGCAGCCACACACCAGCCAGCAGCGCCGGCAGCAGCACACCGGTTGTCAGGTGGTTTGTAAGCGCAAGCCCAAAGAGCAGCGCCAACCAGCGCAGCTGCGGCGCGCCCGCAGCCCCCGCCGGCAGCGCAAGCAGCCCGCCCAGCAGCATGCCAAACAGCAGCACGTGCAGCGTGTACACCTCCGCCTCCACCGCCCGCTGCCAAAATGCAGCCGTGGTGGCCAGCGCCAGCGCAGCCAGACCGGCAGCGCCCGGGCGCGCGCCCAAGCGCCGCGCCACAAAATACGCAGCCGCAACCGCGCCCGCCCCAAACGCTGCCGCCGAAAGATTGATGCGGTAAGCCGCCGTGCCACCCACTGGCAGCCAGCTGAAAAGCCTGGCCAGCAAAATGTAGAGCGGGTATCCGCTGCCGTGCGAGATACCCAGGCGCAGCACATTCACTTGAAATTCAAAAGTGTCCGCCGGGCCAACAGCCGGCGCAAGCGTGCGCCAGAAAAGTGCGCCGGCCAGCAGTGCCAGCGCAAGCGGTGCTGTGCGCTGCAGCCAATGCGTGCGCTGCAATTGGTGCAGCAGCAGCGCAATCCGCGCTGCCAGCGCCAATGCGGCCCCGCCCGCCGCCAGGCTCACGCCGCGCAGCGGCACTACATCCGGCAATCCGGCGTTGAGCGCACCCAGCAGCAATGGCAGCTGCGTCAACGCAGCAGCCGTGGCATCGGCTGTGCTTGATTGCGATGCAGTCGCGGGCTGCAGAATTTGGTTGGCCAGCTGCCCCGCCAATGGCACCAGCAGCGCGCAAGCCAGCGCCAGCGCTGCCACCGCCCACGGCTCAGCAAGTGCGCCAAAGCGCAAGGTGTCGTACTCCAGCAAGGCACGCGCAAGGCCGGCACCATACGCGCCGCCCAATCCAGCCAGTGCCATGCCAATATAAAGTTGTGGTTTGTTCATGGTCGCTGCGCCGCGCAGCGCGTGCCGGATCAGCCGGCCGCGGGGGACATACCCTTCAGCACAAAATAGGCATCAATAATTTCTTGTGCCACGGGTCCGGCCACCGTGGAGCCTTCCTCGCCACTGTACACAAACACCACCACTGCGATCTCCGGTTTTTCATAGGGCGCGTAGACCACCATCCAGGAATGCGCCGGCCAGGCGCCGAACTGGCAGCGGTCCGCAGCCTGCGCCACATTGTCGCAATATTCCGCGGTGCCAGACTTGCCCGCAAGATTAATGCCTTCCACGCCAAGCTTCTTGCCCGTGCCATCAATCATCACCTGGCGCAGGCCAAGGCTTACCTGGTCAATTACGTACGGTGTGAGCGCCGTCTGCGAATGATTTTGGACGCTGGCTGTACGCAGTACATTGCCCTCGCCATCGCGCACTTCGCGGATGAGCGTGGGCTTGCGCACGAAGCCATCGCGGTTAATGAACGGCGTGTGAGCCATCAACACCTGCAGCGGCGTGGACAACACGTAGCCCTGCCCGATCGATGCAATGTAGGTGTCGCCCGTCGACCAGTTTTCGCCGATGTTGAGGCGCTTCCAATCGCGCGTGGGTATCAGGCCCTTGCGCTCGCCGGGCAGCTCGATGCCCGTCAGCTGGTCGAAGCCCAGCATGGTTGCATATTTGTGCACGCGGTCTATGCCCAAGCCGCCGTCCTTCACCCCGCCGGCTTCATATCCGCCGCCCAAAGCATAAAAGTAAACATCACACGATACGGCAATGCCGGTAATAAAGTTCACATCCCCATGGCCGGCGCGGTTGTAGCAAACCACGCGCCGCGTCTTGCCGGGGTCGTTGGGAAAGTAGCGGTTGGTGATGATGATTTCACCGGGATCAAAAATCTCCTGCTCTGCCGTGACCACGCCCTCCTGCAGCGCACCCGCCGCCACGGCCACCTTGAACACAGAGCCCGGCGGGTACTCACCGCTGATGGCGTTGTTGAAAAGCGGCTTGTACGGGTGGTCCGCCATTTCCTGGTAGTAGGTGGCGGGAATGAAACGCGAAAACATGGTGTTGTCATAAGTGGGCAAGGAGACCATTGCCAGCACCTCGCCGGTTTGCGGATTGATGGCAATTGCCACGCCGTTGGTTACGGGCTGCGGCGGGCGCAGCGGGTTGGTGTCCGCCTGCGCAATCTGATTTTCAATTTTCATGCGGTTGGCAAGGGCCGCCGCTGCGGCTGCCTGCAGGCGCACATCAATCGTCAGCACCACGCTCTGGCCGGGCACCGGCGCCTGCCCCTCGCCCAGCGTGCGCAGCTCGCGGCCGGCCACATCCACCTCCACTTCTTTGTAGCCATTGCGGCCGGCCATCACGTCCTGCATGCGGTTCTCGATGCCGGCATAACCAATGCGGTCGCGCGCCGGATCAAAGCCAAGGTTCACATAAAAGTCAGACTGGTCTTCTGTGATCGGGCCCATGTAGCCCACCACATGCGCGGTCAGTGCACCAGTGGGATAGTCGCGCAGCGCGCGCACCTCCAGCTGCACACCCGGCATAGTGCGCAGCTCCGCACCCAGCACCAGCGCCTGCTCGCGCGAAATATCCGGCGCAATTACCACCGGCCGGTACGGCGCATTCGTCTCCTGCAAAAACACCAGCTCTTGAATGCCCGGCGACGGCGAGTCATCTCCGATGCGGTTGCCGGTTGCGTTTCCCGCATCCAGCGGCGGGGTGGAGACGGGCACACCCGTTAACTCGGACAAGCGTGCATAGAGCTCTGCGAGGCGGCCGGAATCTTCCGGCAACAACGCCGGCGTAATCAACACGCTGATGGCTGGAACATTTTGTGCCAGCAGCACGCCGTTGCGGTCATACACCACGCCGCGCGGCGCCGGCAGCGTAAGGCGCTGCTGGCGGTTGTCGATGGCACGCACTGTATACGCATCAAACCCCGTGACCTGCAGCCGCACCAGCTGATACGCTGCGCCCAGCAGCGCCAGCGCAATCACAACATAAAAACTCCAGATGCGATCGGGGGCGATGCTGGCGGAAGTATTCTGCACTGCAGTAGCCTAAAGTGAAACCTGCGGCGCAGCGATGCGGCGCGCAATGCGGCGCGCCAGCGGATACGCAAGCAGCATCAAGGTTGTATCCAAAAACACGGCGGGCAGCACCACACTGCTGGCTGCACTGCGCCAGTCCAGCTGCCAGCCCCATAACAGCAGCACACCCAAATAGATGGCGTGATACAGGGCCACGCCCGCCACCGTGCCCAGCAGCGGCAGCAGCGGGTTTGCATCCCACAGCGGTGTGCCAATAAAGTTGGCCGCCAGGCACACCACAAACAAAGCAAGCAGCAGAGCCCCAAACGGCCCGGCAGAAAAAGTATCCAGCATCAAGCCGCCGGCAAACGCCCACAGCAGCCCATCCGTCCGGCTGCGCGCAAGATTCCAAGCCAGCACAATCACCAGCATCAAGTCCGGGCGCAGCGCCGGAAAGGGCAGCTGCGGCAGCACGCTGCTTTGCAGCAGCGCCGCCAGTGGCAGCAATCCGATGCCCAGCAGCAACGGCGTCATGGCGCTGCCGGCACCGGCGTCGCCAGCAAGGGCGCCAAATCCTGCGGCACAAAGTTGGTAATGATCAGCACCAGCTCCAAGTTTGCGAAGTTTATCGCCGATTGCACATCGGCCTCCTGAAACACATCGTAGTCACGCCGCAGTACAGAAGTGATGGTGCCCACCTGCAGGTCCGGTGGAAAGCGGCCGCCAATGCCGGAGGTAACCAGCTGGTCCCCGGCTGCCAGCTGCGCCTGCAGCGGCACAAAGTTCAGGCGCAGCAAGCCGGGTCCGCTGCCGCGCAGCTGGCCCTCCACGCGCAAGCGCTGCACACGCACATTCACCACCAGGCTTGGATCCGTGATCAGCAGCACCTTGGCCGCAGACGCCGTCGCCTCGGTGACAATGCCAACCAGGCCATCGGCCGCCAGCACGGGCATGTCGGGCAGCAAGCCATCGGTGCGGCCGCGGTCCACCAGCACAAATTGGAGATAGGGGCTCACATCCCGCCCGATCACCTGCGCCGCCAGATAGCGGTACTCCGGATTGGCGCGCGCCAGCTTGAGCAGCTGCGCCAGCAACACGCGCTGGTTTTCAGATTCGCGCAGGCGCGTTACCTCGCCTTGCAGGCTGCTGACGCGCGCCTGCAGCTCCGCCACTTGCGTCAGAACCGGCGCGGGCGCGCCACTGCTGCGCGGCTGGCGCAGCGGCAGCGTCTGCTGTGCCACAAATTGCTGCAGCGGTGTGAGCACGCGGGACAGTGCAGTGCGCAGGCCGCCGGCACCGGCGCGCTGGCCGAGCGCCAGCAGCAGCACCGCAGCCGCCAGCAGCAGCAAGCCCAGTGAAAACCGTCCGAGGAAGGAGAAACGCCGCATTGCTGGCGCGCAGCGCAATCAGCCGCGCCCGCACTGCGGGCGCTCTGGCTACCGGCCGGCTTATGCCGGGGCCGGCTCCCGCAGGCGCTCGCGGAAGGAATTGATAGTGCGCCGCAAACCCTCTGCCAGATCCACGCGCGGCTCCCAGCGCAGCAGCGTACGCGCGCGGGTCAGGTCCGGCTTGCGCTGCTGCGGGTCGCCCTGCGTGCGCCGGTCTTCGCACACGATGCCGGCCGCATTGCCGGTGGCGGCGTTAATCAGCTCTGCAAACTCGCGGATGGTGACTTCATGCGCATTGCCGATATTCACCGGCATGTGCTCGCTGCTTTCCAGCAGCGCCAAAATCCCATCCACCAGGTCATCCACGTAGCAGAAGCTGCGCGTCTGCGCGCCGTCTCCGTAAACCGTCAGCGGCTGCCCGCGCAACGCCTGCCCCACAAAGTTTGGCACCACGCGGCCGTCATCCAACGCCATGCGCGGGCCAAAGGTGTTGAAGATGCGCACGATGCGCGTGTCCACGGCGTGCGTCCGATGGTAGGCCATGGTAAGCGCCTCGGCAAAACGCTTGGCCTCGTCATACACACTGCGCGGCCCGACGGGATCCACGTTGCCCCAATAGCTCTCGCGCTGCGGATGCTCCAGCGGATCGCCGTAAACCTCCGAAGTGGAAGCCAGCAGAAAGCGCGCGCCATACGCCTTGGCAACGCCCAGCGCGTTGAGCGTGCCCAGCGCACCGGCTTTCAAAGTTTGAATGGGCAGCTGCAAATATCCGGTGGGCGCAGTTTGCGAAGGGCTGGCGGGCGAGGCGAAGTGCAGCACTACATTGACCGGCTGCTCCAGCGCAATGCGCTGCGCCACGTTGTGCAGGCGCAGCTCAAATTTTGGATGCGCAGCGAGGTGCGCAACATTGGCGCGGCTGCCGGTGATCAAGTTGTCCATCGCAATCACATGCTGGCCGTCCGCCAGCAAGCGGTCGCACAAATGCGAGCCCACAAAGCCCGCGCCGCCGGTAATAAGGATGCGCATCAAGAAATCAGCCGCTGCGCGAACTTGCTGCTGTAGCTTGCACTGCTGCTGCGGGCGAGTTTACCATGTGCCCCAGCTGCGCCATCAATCCGCAGATAAGCATAAATGCAAATGCCAGGTCCACAAACCAATACGATGCATCGACCAAACCGTGTGCGAGCACATTCACCATTGCGGCGCAAAGGCCCACTGCCAGCGCACGCGCTGCGGGGTCGCGCAGGCCACCCAGCGCGCGCCGCGCTTGCTGCCAAAAGCCGGCCAGCAGTGCAGCCGCCAGCAGCAGGCCGGGCAGGCCCAGCCGCGTTGCAAAATCCAGCAGCCAGTTGTGCGCATGCGAAAGGTTCGGCTCCTGCCACGCAGCCGGCGCAATGTAGCGGCCGCGATACGCATATAGAAAGTTGTCCAAGCCAACGCCGGTCAGCGGCGCATCGCGCACCATTGTCAGCGCACTGCGCCACAGCTGCAATCGAAAGAACACCGGCCCCGCAGTGTAATCTGCAAGGCGTGCAAAGCGCGCACTGCGCCCGGCAACAAGCAGCAGCACCAGCAAGCCGCCGGCAGCGGCCGCAGCCAGCAGCCGCCCGGCCCGCCGGCCGCCCCAAAACAAAAGCACCACCGCCAATGCAGCCGGCACACCCAATAGCAGCGCACCGCGCGAGAAACTAAGCCACAAGGCAGCAGCCAGCGGCACTACGGCTGCGGCGTACAGGCGGCCGCGCGGGCCACGCGCGCCCGGCAGCGCCGGCGCCAGCGCCACCGGCAGCGCCCGCCCCAGGTACAGGCCCACATTATTAGGCGAGCCATACACACTGCGCAGGCGCAGCACGCCATCTTCCGCTGTGATCAGGTTGGTGCCGCTGGCATACTGCCCCAGCCCCACCAGCGCCACGAGCAGCGCCCCCGCCATAAACGCATCCACCACCAGCCAGCGCTCGCGCTCCGCCATGGGGATGAAGCGCAACAACAGATAGAGCAGCACCGGCTCCAGCACCGTGGTGCGCAGCTCGGTGACAGCCACTGCGCGCTGCGCTGCAAAAAAGATGGAGGCCGTGCTGAGCGCTGCAAACGCCAGCACCGCCCCGTCCAGCAGCGTCAGCTGCGGGCGACGCACTTTGGCGCTGCCCGCCAGCACCAAAGCGTGCAGCAGCGCCGCGCCCGCCCCCAGCAGCGTGAACACCTCCACCGCCGAAAACATGCGCTCAAACATCGGGCGCGGCAGCAGATAGAACGGCGCGGCAAATGCCACCAGCGCCGCAGCTGCTGCGGGACGCACGGCCAGCAGCCCAAACATGGCTGCAGCGCTCAACACGCTGAGCAGCAGCCACGGCGAAAAATAAAACAGCCCGGCACTCACCACGGTCAGCAGCACCGGCAGTGTTTCTGTGCGCGCGCCAATCAGCTGCGTTAGCGGCTGGCCCCACGCTTGCGCAGCAGAAAGCCAAAAAATTGCAGCTGTTGCGGCCGTCAACGGCGCACTGGCACGCGCAGCCAAGCGCGCTGCAGCATGCGCGAGTGCAGCCGGGCGCACACTGCCGCGCAGGCTCCAGCCTGCAGCGCCGGCAAGCAGTGCCGCCAGTGCAGCGCACACAGCCGCTGCGGTGGTGCGCGTGGCATGCGCCGCCGGCACGTCCGCCACAGCAAAGCCCGCAATCGCCCACTGGTCCCACCCGCGCTCTGCCACCAGCCGCGCCACATGCCGCCCGGGCGCAAGGCCGCGCGCCAGTGTTATCTGCTCCACTTGCGGCTGCAGGTCCGGTGCCGTCAGCACTGCATACGCACGCCCGTCCGCCGCAACCGGCAGCGCATTCGCCGGCACCCCGTCCACCGTTGCAAAAATGTAAGCGCGGTAGTTCGCGCGTCGCGCCCGCAGCGCAAGCTCCGTGCCATCAAAAACAAACTCCACGCTGGCCGGGCCTTGCGCCGGAATATCTGCGCCCAGCGCGGAAAACTTCCACGCGCCAGTGTATGTGGCAAATGGATTAACTGCTGCCTGTTCGCCCGGCGCGGCCGCAGCCGCTGGGAGAATCTTGCGCAGCGCAGCCACCGCCGCGCTATCGCTGCCGTCGGCGCCGCGCAACGCAAACCCCCAGCGCGGATCAGTGGCTGCCGGGCCGGCCGGCTGCCAATTTTCCAGCGCCATTACACCGGCCCACGGCCACTCCTGCCGCGCCCGCACAAACGCTGCGGCAGTGCTGGCCGCCTGGTGCGCAGGTGAGACCGCGCCCCAGACAGTGCTCACCGCACCACTTGCGGGCTGCACGTACCAGCCAAAGTTGCCCGCCCAAAGCTGCTTGCGGCCGTCACCAGCGCGCTCCATTTCTTCCCGCAATAGTATGAAGCGCGAAAAGTTAAAGGCGCCCGCCTCCACCCGCAGCGCTTGCGCATCCGCTGCAAAACCGTACGGCTTGCCGCTTGCGGCATCAAAAAAAGGCGCAGCACCCGCCGCATAAAGCTGGCGCAGGAAAAGCAAATCACTGATGTTGTCCGGGCCGGAATCAATTGAAGGGGAAAGGCTGCCCAGCAAGACCGTGGCACCCGGCTGGGCTGGGAGCAGCGCCGGGTCCGCGGCCGGCGGCGGCTGCAGGTCCGCGGCGGAGGCGGGCTGCGCCCCCCACCCCGCGCGCAGGTTGGTTTCATCCCAAATTTCATAGGCATCACCTTGCTGGCTGAAGCGTGCTGCAAACGCAGCCGCAACTCTTGCAAACTGCTGCGCATCGGCTGGCGGCCGGGCGCCGCTCAGCACTGCAATCACCCGCAGGCCCTGCGCGTGCGCATTTTGCAGCAGCGCTGCGGCCGCCGGCCAGTCCGCGCCGCTGCCGTTGGCGGGCAGCGCCTCCCAATCAAATTCCTGGCGCACCCAGCCAAAGCCAATGCCCGCAATATCACGCAGCGCTGCCTGCTGCGCTGCCGGCGCCGCGCCCAGCAGCGCAACATTTATGCCCGCCAGATTGGCCGGGCGCTGCGCCAAGCCGGCAGGGCTGCGGCGTCCGCGCATACCGCGCGCATCCTGCACCAGCAGCGCAACGCTGGCTGCCAGCAGGCCCGCAGCGCCGATGGCACAGAGCGCTGGCAGCCAGCTCTTCTGTTTCACGGCATCCACGTCGGGCTGCTGGTTTGCCCGTCGCCGGTAAGTTGCTGCGCAACTCCACTTTTGATTTCAATCACCCACAGGTCGCCGCCATCAATAAAAGCCAGCATGCTGCCCGCCGGCGACCAAGCCGGCAGCTGTGGCAACAAACCAGTCTCTCCAGCCGCAGGATAAAGTGCGCTGCGATTGCTGCCGTCGCGATCCATCAGCATCAAGCGATAGCCGCTGTTCACGCTCTGCAAGGCATTGATGGCTTGCAGAAAAGCCACGGGGCGTGCCGGATTTCCCGGCGGGCCAAGCACCGGCGCGGCCCACATGCCGGCTTGGGCCACCAGCGTCACACTCAGGCTGCCATCCACCGCCAGCGCTGCCACATCAAACGCCGGGCTGTCCTCCGGCCGCTCCAAGCCAACCGGTGCGGCATGCAGTGCCGCATACAAAAAGTTTCCATCCAATGACCAGTCTGGCTCTGGCACCCAAGCCCAATCACTGTAGGTTTGATAGGCAGGGAATTGCGCCAGCACCTGCTGGGTGACGGCCAGCGGATCAGCCACATCCAACACACCAATTGAGTCTGCGGCCGCGTATGCGATGCGGCGCGCATCCGGTGCCCACGCATAGCGCCGGCCGTACCAGCCATACACACCGCCGGATGATGCAGCCAGCAGCAGCTGCGGCTCAGCTAGTTTTTTGCCCGGTGCTGGCAAAGTGAGCAGGTACAAATCATTGTTGGCCTGCCAGCCCGGCGCTGCACTGCGCGGCTCGGCGCTGGAGTATGCCAGCGTGCTGCCGGCTTGCGGGGACCAGCCCGCCCACAGCACGTTGCGCACTTTCAAATCCAGTGGCGCGGCTGCCGCTTCGGCTGTGCTCAAGGTCCACAGCGCGTTAAACGCATCCGCATCGGTCAGGCGGCGCGTGTACAAAATGCGCTGCGCATCCGGTGCCAGCTGAAACACGCGTCCGTCCAAATCGCCGCTGGTGGTGAGCGGCCGGCGCTGGCCGCTGTCTGTGCGCACCAGCCACGCATTGCCAGCCGAGAGATACGCCAAGGTGCCCTCTATCGGGATCACAGTAAAGTTTGTTTGCGCGCTCACCATCACAATTTCGGGCACCGGCGCAACCAGCACCGCCCGGCGCAGCACTGCGCGCGATGCCAAGCTGCCGTCCTCCAGCACCACACGCCACGTAATTTCTTCGCTGCCATTTACGCCGGTCTGCAGCAAGCGCGACTCGCCGGCAGCCAGCCCCTCGTTGCGCACCACCTGTTTCTCAAATGGCAGTTCAAGCGTGTCTGTCTCCAGTGCCTCCACCACGCGCGTCACCTTTACCAGCATGCCATCGCTCAGCACAGCCACTTCGCCGGGCGCCACGCGGTCCAGCGTTCCCAGCTGGATTCCCAAATCCTGCAGCACGTCACGCACCGTGGTGCGCGCGGTTGTAAATGTGGTTGTTTGCGAATCCCACTGCACTGTAATACTGGGTTTGGGGGCGGCCGGGCCGGCAGCCGGCTGGCAGCCCCACAAAAACAAGGCCAGCAGCAGGCTGGCGCCAAGGTGCACTTTCATAGCAGGGATGGTAAAGGCGATGCGGACAATCGTCAAACACTGCGCGGCGCTTGACGAAAAAACATGCCGCCCATAGAATAGCAGCGCAGTTGCAAACCTGTGCGCGTGCCAGCGGGGTCGTTTCGGCAATTTTGCGGAACGCCCCCGTTTTTGTTCAGCGCCATTGGCGTACGGGTGCTGCAGCCAGCCTGCAATCTGAAAGGTCGGTAGACATCATGGAAATCGTTGAACTTAGCGCAAACATTCGCACCCGCAAGCGCAAAGGCATCAAGGCGCTGCGCCGCGAAGGCCTGCTGCCCGCAGTAGTGTACGGCGCACTGCCGGAACCGCTGGCGGTGCAGCTGGATACGCACAGCACCACACAGATCCTGCGCCGCCTGCACGGCACCACGCTGATTGACCTGAAAGTGGCGGGGCGCACGCACAAAAGCCTGGTGCGCGAAGTGCAGCGCGATGTCATTCGCGGACACCTGATGCACATCGACTTTTTGGCCGTGGCCATGGACAAGCCCATTCGCCTGCAAGTGGCGGTGGAACTAACTGGCATAGCTCCCGTGCTGCAGTTGGGCGGCGTGACGGTAATGCATGGCCTGTCTGAGATCGAGATTGAGTGCCTGCCGGGCGATCTGGTTTCAAACATTATGGTGGATCTTGCCAGTCTGGTGGCAGCCGGCGACTCTATTCACGTGCGCGACATTACTGCGCCCAAAGGCATCACTATCTTAAGCAGCCAGGACGAGATGCTGGCCCGCGCCAGCTTTGTGGAGCAAGAGAAGGAAGAGGCCCCGAAGGCAGCTGAACCGGCTGCGGATAAGGCGCCGGAAAAAGCCAAAGAACCGGCAGCCAAGAAGTAGCCGCTCCCACACCGCCTGTGCAACCCGTTGCGCAGTTGTGAAGGTCGCGCGGTTATAGAAGCGCCCGGATATAGCTGCTGGAAACTGCGCGGCGCGCATCAGCGGCCCATCACCATTGCGGAGGCATTCAAATGGACTTTGCAGTTCTTTCCCAGATTTGTTTTTACGGCGGCTTGCTGTCCATTCCGGCATCGATTGCGCTGTGGTTCTATGGCGCTGCGCTGGTGCCAAACGCGCTGGACGACATCATCGACCCCTCAATGCGGGCAGCCATGATGTCCGCTTATCGCGAACGCTGGGGTATTTTTGTGGGCCTGTGGCCGGCCACTCTGCTAATCCTCAGCAGCATTTTGAAAGACATGTAGCCCGCACGCTACATTTCACTTAAAACAAAGCGCCCCGCGCAGGCAGCATGGGGCGTTTTGTTTTAAGTGCGCTGCTACTTGCTCGCGGAGCAGTCGCCGCCATAGATTGGTGTGGCGGACACCCACTGCTGCAGCGCAGCATCTTTCAGCACCACTTCAACCGCCGCCCGCGCCGGCAGCGAATCTTTCGTCATCGTTACTTCCACGCACCAGCGTTCACTCACGCCCTCTACTCCGCTGGCATCGAGCTGGCGTGACCCCGTGCCAGCCACAACCTTCTGGTAGCCCTCCATCGACACAGAAAAAATTACCACGTCCAAGGCGCTAGCGGGGACTACAGCCGCGGGCTGGGGAACCGCCGTCGCAGTGGGAACAGCGGCGGGCTGTGGTGCCGCGGCGCTGCAGGCTGCGAGCAGTGCACACGCAAACACCAACAGCACGCAACGCACCACGCTGCTGCCGGCCAAACTATCAGAAGAGCATGCAGTAGTTTTCACATTACAGTCCAGTCAACTTAAAAATGTTTTTAGCGGCATGCCAGGCTTGCATCAAAGCACCCGGCAAAACAGCGCGCTCAAATCACGATGCGCTGCGCTTCAAAAGCTGCGGGCATGAATCCGTGCTTGCCGGCTGCCTGCGCGATGACGAGTCCAAGTTTGCGCGAGGCCTTGGCACTGTGCCTAAACCCTGATCGCCCGGCACAAGCCAGCCGGATTTTACTAACCTTCAGTTTGCAATTCTGGTTCGGGCAATGCCTGCGCCACGGGCGCTTCATCCTCGCGGTGCACCACAACGGTGAGCGCAGGAATCAAGTCCGCAGTCAGGCGCACCTGCACGCGGTGCGTGCCCAGCTCACGGAGCGAGGGCGAGACCACCGCGCGCCGGTCCACCTTTTCGCCAGTGGCCGCAAGCACGGCATCCACAATCATCTGGTGGGTGATTGACCCGTACAGTTTGCCCTGGTCACTGGCGCGCGCGCCGAAGGTTAGCACCAGCCCCTGCATGCGCTCGGCAATCGCTGCTTTCTCACGATTCTCCTCGGCGCGCAAAACGGCCGCCGTGCTGCGCAGCCGGTCTGCCCTTTGCAGCGCGCCGGCAGTGGCGCCCACCGCCAAGTGCTGCGGCAGCAGGAAGTTGCGGGCATAGCCATCGGCAACCTTCTTAACATCGCCCGCCAAGCCCAGTTTGTAGACGTCTTTCAGCAGTAATACTCTCATTCAGTTCAAGCCCTTTTGGTTTTGGATTTGCGGGCGAAGGGTACAACCCCCGCAGACTTTCTAGTTTATCAGGTGATTGGCGCGTTGGTCAAACCAGCGCCGCCGCCACCTGCGCTGCCACGGCCGCGTTGTTGCGCAAGAGCGCCAAATTAGCCTGCAAACTGGCGCCAGCCGTGTGCGCCGCCACCTGCTGCAGCAAGAACGGCGTGACCGCCTTGCCCGTGATGTGCTGCGCCTGCGCAGCCGCCAGCGCTGTGGCAATCGCCTGCTCAACTTCTTCGGCCGGGACCTCCGCCGCAGCCGGCACCGGCACAGCCAAGAGCATGCCGCCGCCCAAGCCCAGCGCACGTTGGGCGCGCACAATCGCCGCCACTTGCTGCGGCGTATCCGCCCGCGCCTCCAACTGCAGCCCGCTGCCACGCGAGTAAAAAGCAGGCAGCTCGCTGGTGCCGTAGCCAATCACCGGCACCCCGTGCGTCTCCAGCCACTCCAGCGTTGCGGGCAAATCCAAAATGGCCTTCGCACCAGAACACACCACGACAACCGGTGTACGCGCCAGCTCGGGCAAGTCAGCCGAGATGTCTTGGGCTGCTGCGCGATGCACACCGCCAATGCCACCGGTTGCGAACACCGCAATGCCGGCCCAATGCGCTGCGAGCATGGTGGCTGCCACCGTGGTGGCACCTGCCAGCCCGTGTGCCACAACCAGCGGCAAGTCGCGCCGGCTTACTTTAAGCACGCCCGGCTCGGTTGCCACGCGCTGTAATTCGTCCGCCGTCAAACCAACCTTGATGCGGCCGCCAAGCACCGCCACAATCGCGGGCACCGCACCGTGTGCGCGCACTTCACGGTCAAGGTCGTGCGCCAGCTGCAAGTTCACCGGATGCGGCAGCCCGTGCGCAAGCACCGTCGACTCCAGCGCCACCACCGGCCGGCCGCTGCGCAATGCAGCAGCCACCTCCGCCTGCACATCCAACGGCAAGCCGCTCATGCAGTCTGCGCCGCCGCGCTCAAGGCGCACTTTACATAAAAATTTTGGGCGCGGTTTTGCATAGCTGCAATATTTTACTTGGCGGCAGCTGCTTTACGGCGCAGCCACCTGCACTGCCTGCAGCAGCACAACACCCGCTGGATTGCTGCTGCCACTGAGGCGCTGTCCGCTGGCGGCATCGTATAAACCGGCTTGCAGCGTGTAGCTGCCGGCGGCTAGCGCAGCCGGCAGCTGCAGTTGGTGCGCATCAACAACAAACTCACCGGGCAGCCAGCCGGTGGTGGGCCGGGTCCAGCCAGCCGGCTCCGCATCAGATTGCGCCACAAGCTGCCCCTGCGCATTCAACAGATGCACAAACACGCGATAGTGCTGCGGCAGCGCGGCCACGCACTGCCAAACCAGGCGCACATCCAATGGCGCTGCTGCAGACTGTGCTCCAGGCTGCACAGTGAAGCCGGCCAGCAACACGCGCCCGTCCAGCTGCGCCTGCAGCCGCGTTTGCATCGCCGGCGCTGCAAACTGTCGCTCCAGTTTAAGCACAGTGAACAACTGCGCTGTTCGATAATTTTGCGCCACCGCTGGCAATGCCGGGTCGATCGCTATTTCCCATTGGTACTCGCCGGCTGCCAGCTCTGCCGGCAGCGTTATGGCATGCGCATCGCGCACAAGGTTATTGGGCTGCCAGCGCGGTGCTGGATACAGCGCGCCCAACGGCACGCGCCACTCTGCAGCGCGCTGCGCGCCCGGCCCAATCAGCGCCAGCCGCACCCCAAGCTGCTCCGGCAGCAAGCCGGCAGCGCGCCACAACAAGTCCACGCGCACCGGCTCGCCCGGCGCAGCCGCATTGCGACTGAACTCCAGTGCCCGCAACTCAAGGCGCGCATCCGCAAATTTTGCGAGCGGCGCGGCAGACACTGCCTGCGCGCGTGCAGGTGCAGACTGCACAAACTTTCCCAGCGCAACCGTGCCCAACTCCGCCAGTGTGTCGCTGCGAACGGCCACTACTTGCAGCTGGTATTCGCCGGGCGGCAGGCCGGCTCGCGGC
>QWRL01000149.1 GCA_003670425.1 Chloroflexota bacterium | reverse complement strand
GCTGCGGTGCAGCGCAATCAGCGCAGCAAGCAACTCGGTGCCAACGTGCGGCAGGTCCACCGGCAAGAAAATTGCAGCGCCCGTGCCCGAATTCAATGCGCGCAGCGCAGCAGCCACAGAAGTGCTTAAACCGGCCTGCCAGCGTTCATTTGGCACCAGTTGAATTTTGCGGGTGCCAAGCACCTGTTGCACAGGGCCACTTAAGTTGCCCACAACTACATAAGTTTGGGTGCTGCCTATGCGCAGCGCAGCGTCCGCCGCACGGGTGAGCAAACTACCCTTTCCCCACGCAAGCAGGGGCTTTGGTACGCCCAGGGCAGCCATCCGGCTCGACGCCCCCGCAGCCAGAATTACAACCGCCACCGGCTCCACCCGCTCGCAAACGGGATCGATTTGCCGGGCAGAACCGACCACTGCCGGCAGGCCGTAAGCCTCGAGCAGCCGCTCTGCCAGCGCGCGTGCGGCTAACAATTGCTCCGCTGACTCCACTTTATTTATAAATGCGGTCCAATGGGCTGACGCGGGCACACCTTTGCGGCCTCCCAGTGGATGCGCCAGAATCGCTGCGGCCATCTCATGCGTAACTGGCTGCCCCAAGCTGGCATTTGCCAGCACGGCCGCGCGATCCGCCCGGTGAACGCTGTCCTCCACAAGCAGCTTCCCAAACACATCAGCCCCCACAACCGCGACAACGTGCGTGCTGCAAGCCGGGATTACGGGTTCGTGCTCAGCCGGTGCCTTAAGCGGCCGCATGCGCGAGCCGTCTGCCTCCACTAACACTGCATCCACACCAGTGCGCAACAACTCGGCCACTATTTGCGGCGCCACGCCAAACGCTTTGCCGGCTGCCTCATCAACCGGGCCAGTGACCAGCACGTGGGCGTGGCCCGCCAATTGGGCAGCGAAGGCTGCTGGCAGCAGTCCGGGATCAGCGAGGGCGATGTGATGCGGTGCCAGCCCAATCTGGTTTGCAAAAATGCGCGTGGTGGTAGTGGTGATTACCCGCCCGCCACCGGCCACTATTTCGGCTGCAAGCCTAAACATCAGGCTGGTCTTGCCACCGCCGCCCACAAACGCGACCACGGCGTGCGGCTGCAAGCGCAGCGCTGTGCGCAGGTTCATGCCCGGAACTCAATTGCTGACATAAAAATAATCTCGCAGGCTTGCGCTGCCAGCTGCTTGCAACGCTCTGCCGGGCCGGCGCCACCGCATCCGCTCACGAGCAACCGTGAGAAAGTAACCCGGCTCAACTCAGGCTTGCGTGTAGTACGGCTTCGAGCACTCCGCCGGCAATTGCGAGCGCCTTGTCTGAGATCGTGAAGCAATGCGCCCGGTTGGAGCGCGGATCCACGTCACCGATCTTCTCGCCTTCTGCAACCTGCAGGCCGGACTGCATTAGGCCGCGCAGCACGCCCGCAAATGGCGCGCTAACAACGCGCCCCGCCACAGTGCACACCACAGCCCCCGGTTCAAGCAGCGCGCCAATTTCAACCTGCGCGAGAAGCGCACCGTTGCACGGTGCGCGCAGTACGCGCTCAGCAGTGTGGCCCGCAACCGACTCAGGGATGCCGGTGTCAGGCAGTGCGGCTGCTCCCGGCGTCGCGTACACGCGTCCAAGCGTATGCCCGCGCTGTGTTTCTACAACGGCATGGCAATGCTGTCCAACCACAAAACCCGGACCGAGGCCCACCACCAGCGGCGCCATTTCCAGGCGCGTATCCAGTGCGCGCTTCTTGAGGCGCGCATCAACTAGTACCTGCGGGGCAAGCACAGGCAGCAACTCCATACGCTCATCAATAAACACCGGCACAGCGGAAGCAGTGGAGTTGCCATCCGAATTTACATTGTCAATCGTTGTCGCGTCCGGCAGGGCAGCACTTGCCCACGGCTGACCATTGGCGAAAGCTGCGGCCTGAGAATTGTTGGCAACCATAAAACGCACGCCTTCAACTGTGTGGCTGCCACTAAACAAAGCTTGGGCTGCGGAAACTGCGCGCCGCACGGCCCGCGGCTGCGCCAGCTCCAAGATTGCAATGCGAAAACCCGCGCGCTGCAGGCGCCATGCAACACCGGTGGCGAGGTCGCCGCCGCCGCGCAGGACGACCAGCGGGCGCATGGCTGCCGTCACCCGGCTGCGTGCAATGCCGCCAGCACGCGCGCCGGCGTCAGGGGAAACTCGTCGATCCAAACCCCGATCGCTGCATGCACGGCCGCTGTCACCGCCGGTGCGTACGGCAGGTATGGCATCTCTGCCATGCCGCGCGCGCCCCACGGCCCCTGCGGGTCCGCGTACTCAAGGATCACGGACTGCACTCGATCAGGCACATCAAGCACAGTGGGAATAAGATACGTGGAAAGATGTTTGGTTTTGATTGAGCCGCCGTCCGAAATAAAATTTTCAAGCACGGCATAACCGTGCGCCTGCACGATGCCGCCTTCAATCTGCCCCTCCACTTGCTGCGGGTTGATGGCGCGGCCCACATCATCGGCACAGACCACATTCAGCACGTGCACATGACCGGTTTCAACATCCACCTCAACATCCACAATCTCGGCCACATAACCGTAGGAAATATTCGGGTCACACTGGCCGGTCTGTGCATCCAGCATCGTTGTCGGGCGCGGCACATAGCGGAAAGTGGCCAGCGCCGGACGCTCCTCATCGCGCCACTTTTGCAATGCAAGCTCGGCAGCGCCGCGGATGGAGTTGCCGGACATAAATGTGAGCCGCGATGCCGACGCGCTGCCAGAATTTCCGCTGCTGGCTGTGTCCGAAAAGTCACCGGCAACTTTTTGCAGCGGCAGGCCCAGCGCACTTGCGGCCATCTGCAGCAGCACGGCGTGTGCGCCCTGCCCGCACTCGGCGGCGGCGTGGCGCAGCACGGCGCGCTCAATCTGTGCGGTGCCATGCAGTTCAATGGTGGCCACGCATTCTTCAGGTGCGCCAAATGAGAAGCCGATATTTTTTAGCGCGCACGCAATGCCACGCCCACGCTTGAGATGGGCTGCGCCAGCAGCCGGCAGCTGCCCGCCCCAGCCCGCTTGCTGGGCGCACTGGTCAACCACTTGCCGGATTGTGACACCCGCCGGGAACGCAGTGCCAAACGCACCGATTGCCCCCTCGCCAATTAAATTGCGGCGCCGCAGTTCAACCGGGTCCATGCCCAGCTGATGCGCCAGCTTGTTCATTTGGCTCTCCACCAAGAACGAACCCTGCGGTCCGCCAAATCCGCGGAACGCACCACTGGGCACATTGTTTGTAAGCACAGCGTATGCATCAACGGAAACATTCGGAATGTCGTACGGCCCGATGCACATGAGCGTGGCGTTGTTAAGCACCTTGGTGGAGGTGTAGGTGTAAGCACCGGCATCTGCCACCAGCTCGCACTCGGCGGCCAACACGCGGCCGCTGGCGTCTGCGCCAAACTTGGCGCGCATAAAGTATGGGTGGCGCTTGTGATGGCCGACAATTGACTCTTCGCGGCTCCAAATAATTTTCACGGCGCGCTGAATGCCGCGCTGCGCAAGGCGCCACGCAGCCAGTGCCAGCACCACTTGCACCGTCATGTCTTCGCGGCCGCCAAACGCGCCGCCTACACTGGCATAGCGAATGCGCACCTGGTCCACGGGCAGCCCAAGCGCATGCGCTACTTGCATTTGATCTTCATGCGTCCACTGCCCCGCCACTTCCACCATTACGCGGCCCGCGTCGTCCATGTAAGCAAGCCCGGCCTCTGGCGCAAGGTACGCATGCTCCTGCCATGGCGTGTGATAGGTGCTGCTAACCACCGCCGCGCACTCCGCCCATGCGGCCGCCACATTGCCCTGCCGCAGGCGGTTGTGCTGCAAGATGTTGGTATCGAGTGTGTCTGAAAGCAGCGGCGCACCGGGCAGCATCGCCATGCGTGGATCAGTGACAACCGGCAAGTCTTCCCAGTCCATCTGCAGCAGCCGCGCAGCCGCAGCAGCCTGCTCCTCGCTTTCCGCCACCACCAGTGCCACTGTGTCCCCCTCGCAGCGCGCCACATCGCTGCCCGCCTTGGCAGAACCCGGCCCCACAATCACCGGCTGGTCATATGTGATGAGGCCGTATTCGTTCACCGGAACATCTGCGGCAGTGAAGACGGCCACTACACCGGGCGCAGCCAGCGCAAGTGCTGTGTCCAGGCGCAGCAGCCGCGCATGCGGCCGGCCCGCAAAAACTGTTTTCATGTGCAGCATATCCGGCCGTACCAGATCGCCCGGATACAGCGAGCGGCCGGTAACCTTGTCCACGGCATCCGCACGCGGCGGCGACACGCCAATTGCGCTGGAGCCGTTTGTGGATTGCTTAATCAAGGACGGGTGCCGCGCCGGCATGCTGCAGCGCATCCAATATTTTGTAGTAGCCGGTGCAGCGGCAGAGGTTTCCAGTGATGGCTTGCTGCGCCTCCCAGCGCGTGGGCTGCGGGCATTCTTCCAAAAGTTTTGCGCCGGACATCAACAAGCCGGGCGTGCAGTATCCGCACTGCACCGCGCCGTGCTCCACAAAGGCGCGCTGCACGGCATGCAGCTTGCCATCCGGCGCTGCCAGTCCTTCCACCGTGACAATCTCCGCGCCGTTTGCGCACGGCGCCGGCACCATGCACGCCATCACCGCAGCGCCGTTCAAAAAGACTGTGCACGCACCACACTCGCCTTCTGCGCAGCCTTCCTTGGTGCCGGTGAGGCCGGCGTCTTCGCGCAGCATGCGCAGCAGCGTTTTCTTGGACGCACCGCTCAGGGTCACTTGCTGCCCGTTGATGCGCGTAACAATTGGCGGCGCCCCACCGTTGCCATCTGACTGCCACGCAGCGCGTTGTAAAGTCGCAGGGCTGCTGCCGTCGCCGCCCCACAACATCACAGGCTTCTCAGCCGGGAACCAGCCGCGCGTATCACCCGCCACAATCGCGCGCAGCGCGCGCCCCACCGCCACGCGCACCATGCTGCGGCGATACGCGGCCGGGCTGCGCAAGTCATCAATCGGGCGCGCTTGTTCTGCGGCAAGCTTCGACGCCGCATCAATTATTTGATCATCCAGCAGCTTGCCAACAAGGAACGCTTCAGCTTGCTGCGCGCGGAAGACCGTGGGGGCAACCGCGCCAAGCGCAACGCGCACAGAATTTGCGTGCAGGCCCGCTGCAGTCTCAGCTCCATCCACAATCACGGTGGCATTCGCCAGCGAGATAGCCTGTGCCTTGCGCAGGCCCATCTTTATAAACATGCCGCGCTCGGTTGCTTTCATGGGCGCAAACGTAATCGCAACCAGCAATTCATCAGCCTGCATCACAGTGCGGCGCACGCCAGTGTAAAAGTCTTGCAGTGCAACGCGCCGTTCACCGCGCAGCGAGCGCAGCGTGACCGCTGCGTCCAGCGCCAGCAGCGGCGTGATCGTGTCATTCGCCGGCGACGCCGTGATCAGGTTCCCGGCCACCGTGGCACGGTTGCGGATCTGCGGCGCGCCAACTTCCCAGCACGCCTGCGCCAGCGGCCACGCCCGCTCCACAATCAGCGGCGCAGCCACACACTGGTTGTGCGTCACCAGTGCCCCCAGCTCAATTTCACCCACCGCATTCAATGCAATCGCCGCCAAGCCCGGCACATTGGAAATGTCCACAATCACATCCACGTCCGGGCGCACCTGCCGCTCCAACTCATTCAACAAGTCCGTGGCACCAGCCATGATGCGCGCACGCACACCGTGCTGGGCCAGCAGCGCAAGCGCGTGCTCCAGTTCAGTTACAAGGTGATAACTTTGCCACATAATCAATTATTGGCGGGCGGATATTTTGGGGCCGTGACCCGCCGTCGCCAAAATCTGTCCACCCTCACAGCAAACAGCACGCACCAAATGGTTGTAAATTAAAAGGGGCGGCTGGCAGCTGCCGGCCTTCCGGCCGCCGCCATCCGCGCACCGCCCCCCCCCCCCCCCAGCCAAAAAAATTTAGCCCGAAAGCTCACCGCAATTTCTTCCGGGGGCCCCGCCGTTAATTT
>QWRL01000148.1 GCA_003670425.1 Chloroflexota bacterium | reverse complement strand
ATGCCACACGGCTTTTGCACAATACCTTCGGAGTGGCCACCGATAAATTTTCCCCGCTGCCCAAGGAGGATGATTGCTTTCGGATAATTTACGTTGGCGCACTCACCCTGCGCAAAGGTGTTCAGTATTTGCTGCAGGCATGGCATGAGTTGGCGCTGCCACGCGCCGAACTCTGGATCATTGGCAACTTAACGCAGGAGATGCGGCCGTTTTTTGCCAAATACGCCGGATCGTTTAAACATTTTGCCGCGGTCCCGCTAAATGCCCTGCGCTGGTATTATTCGCAAGGGTCTGTTTTTGCCATCTGTTCGGTGGAAGAGGGCCTTGCAATGGTGCAGGTTCAAGCCATGGCCTGTGGGCTGCCGTTGATTGCCACAACCAACACGGGCGCTGCGGACTTGGTCACGGATGGCGAGCAGGGCTTCATCATCCCAATCCGCAGTGTCAACGCGCTAAAAGAAAAAGTCTTGTACATGTATGAACATGCGGCCGAGCGGCAGCGCATGGCAGGCGCGGCGCTGGCGCAGGCGCGGCGCTTTACCTGGGACGCATATGGTGAGCGCGCGGTTGCCAAGTATGCAAGTGTGTTGAACGCAAAGTGATGCGCCACGTGGCAATCACCGCAGTTGGGGCGCAGATGGGCGGTGCCCGCCGCCATCTGACGGGATTTGTGCCCGCCTTGGCTGCATTGCCGGATTGGACGTTTGAGATATTTTGCGCGCCAGAGGCTCCGCAGTGGGTTGGCACAGTGCCCCGCAACGTGCGGCTTACGCCCGTGACTTCACCAGGGCTCGGCGCCATTGGCAGAGTTTGGTGGGACCAGGTAGCACTTGGCCAGTTGCTTGCACAGCGCCAACCTGACTTGTTGGTGTCGCTGCTCAACTTCGGTCCGGCGCGCTGCGCGGTTCCCCAAATTAATTTTCAGCGCAATCCGCTGTATTACTGCGACCACCATTTGCGCAGCAGCGGTTCGGCGGAGCGCATGATTGCGATACTGCGGCGCTGGCTGTGCATTCTTGCCATGCGCAACTCTGCGCGCGTTGTAACGCCTACAGCTGGCATGTGGGAGATGATCAAGCGCTATGTGCCGGAACTGCCTGATGACCGGTCGGTTGTGCTGCCGCATGCAGTGGACCCGCCTGGGATCACGGCGTCAAGCACTGTTGTGCGCTTGCCTGATGGTGCACCGCGCCCATGGCTGTTGTATCCTTCCCATGCGGCGCCGCATAAAGGTTTTGAGGTGCTGTTGCGTACTGCCCGGGCGTTGCGCGAGTCTGGCACCCGCTTTGCGTTGTTGCTAACAATTGAAGACCAAGATTGGCCGGCAGGAGTGCGCGCAATCAGGGAGAGAATTGCAAGTTGGAACCTGCAAGATTGTGTATTTGTCATCGGCCGCCTGGCACAAGCCGAGATGATCGCTCTTTATCCCAAGGTTGACTTGATTGTGTTTCCGTCGCTGTGCGAGTCATTTGGCTTCCCCATTTTGGAGGCGATGGCGGGCGGGCGGCCAGTGGTGGCTGCGGGTACGGCAGTGAATCGGGAGGTGGGCGGCGCCGGTGCCAGCTACTATGCAGCGGAAGACGCGCTGGATGCTGCGAATGTAATTCGCGCGGTACTGCAGGATGCGGATGCATCAGCGCGTGCGCAGCGCTACTTTGCCGGCTTTGACTGGAGCTGGGCGCGTTACGCGCGCGACTTTGGGGCCCTGTTGCAAGCGGTGGTGAAATGAGCGCACGCGCACCGATTGCGGTGCTGGTACCCACTTTGAATGAAGAAAAAAATCTGCCGGCCTGCCTTAGCAGCGTGCGGTGGGCTGCGGAAATATTTGTGGTGGACTCTTGCTCCACGGATGGCACGCGCGAGATTGCAGCCGCTGCCAAAGCCAATTTTGTCGAGCATGCATTTGAGGACTACGCAGCGCAAAAAAACTGGGCGCTGCAAACTTTGCCGATCAGCCAGCCATGGATCCTGATTCTTGATGCCGACGAACGGGTTTCGCCGGATTTGGCGCGCGAGATTGCTGCGGTTGTGGCAGCACCAAACCCTTGCGATGGCTATTACATCAACCGGCGTTTCATGTTTATGGGGCGCTGGCTGCGGCATTGCGGCTGGTATCCCAGCTGGAACTTGCGCCTGTTCCGGCGCGGACATGCGCACTACGAGCAGCGCCCGGTGCATGAGCACATGGTTGTGCAGGGCAGCGTCGGTTATCTTCAAAATGATTTGATTCACGCTGACGAGCGCGGGCTGGCTGCTTGGCTGCAGCGCCACAATCACTATTCCACATTGGAGGCGCAGGCACGTGCAGCTGCGCAAACAAGCCTTAAGACCGGCCTGGAGCCGGGCTGGCTTGGCAGTCCCGTGCAGCGCAAGCGCGTCATCAAGGAATTGATCTGGCCGCATCTCCCCGCCAAACCGCTGCTGTGGTTCGTCTACATGTACATCCTGCGTGCGGGCTTTCTGGATGGCCGCCAGGGTTTTTCGTTTTGCGTGCTGCAGGCGATGCAAGAGCATCACATTGGACTGAAGTTGCGCGAACTGCGTGAGCCAAAGTGAGGATCGTGTACCTGTGCCAGTACTTTGTGCCGGAACCCGGCGCGCCGGCGGCGCGCCTGCGCGACATGGCACAGTGCTGGGTGAAGCGCGGCCATTCTGTGACGGTGGTGACTGGCATGCCCAACCATCCCACGGGAATTGTGCAGCCGCCGTACGTGGGCCGGCTGATTGCGCGCGAGTCGATTGATGGCGTTACAGTGCTGCGCAACTGGCTTTACGCCACCCCAAATGAAGGGTTGGTGCGCAAGACCCTCAGTCACCTTAGTTTCATGTTTAGCGCTTTGGTGCTTGGATCTGCGCGCATTGGCAGCGCCGATGTAATCATTGCCAGCTCGCCCAGTTTCTTCGCCGTAATTTCTGCGTGGGTCATGAGCCGCCTGCGCAAAATTCCATTTGTGTTTGAAGTGCGCGATTTGTGGCCGGCGGTTTTTGTTGATCTTGGCGTGCTCACTAACCCGCTCATCATTCGCATTCTCGAATCTGTGGAGATGTTCCTCTACCAGCGCGCGGCTTTGGTGGTGACCGTCACAGATGGGTTTCGCGCGCGCCTGCTTGCGCGCGGCTTGCCGCCGGAAAAAGTGGTTACGATCACAAACGGCGCCGCAATTGAAAGCTTCATGCCCGGGCCCCGTGACAATGCTGTGCGCAGCGAGTTGGGCCTTGCCGGCAAGTTTGTGGTTGGGTATATCGGCGCACACGGCATCTCGCAGGGATTGGAGGTGCTGCTGCGCGCCGCGCAGCGCCTGCGTGACGAGGCGGATATCGTGTTTTTGCTGGTGGGCGAAGGCGCTAGGAAGCGCGCGCTGCTCGAAATGCGCGAGCAGCTGCGCCTCACCAATGTGGTCATGCTGCCGGCGCAGGCGCACCAGCGCGTGCGCGAGTACTACTGCGCAAGTGATGTGTGCGTTGTGCCGCTGCGGCGCCTTCCATTATTCAGCACTTTTATTCCTTCCAAGATGTTTGAGATTATGGCGTGCGCCGTGCCGGTGATTGGCGCGGTGGAAGGCGAGGCGCGTGAAATTTTGATGCAGTCCGGCGGTGCGCGGCTGATCACGCCAGAGGATGATGCCGCTCTGGCAGAAGCGGTGCGCTGGTTTAAGTTGCATCCCGGCGAGGGCCGGCAAATGGGCGCTGCCGGCCAGGCGTTTGTTTCCGCAAACTATGACCGGCAGATTCTCGCCGACCGCTATGCCACCGCCCTGCAAGCACTGCTGTGAGCACGGTTCTTGTCACCGGCGCAACTGGTTTTCTGGGCGAATTTGTGACTGCCCGGCTGCGGGCTGGCGCCGATCGTGTGGTTGTGTTTGCGCGGCCTGCCAGCAACATTGCGGCGCTTGTGGCGCAGGGCGTTGAAGTGCGCAGCGGCGATCTGGGCGACCAGGCGTCATTGCGCAGAGCGCTGGCGGGGGTTGATGTGCTTGTTAATTTGGCGTCGCTTGGATTTGGGCATGCGCCCACCATCGTGGCGGCTGCAGCCAACGCCGGATTGCAGCACGCAGTGTTTGTTAGCACCACTTCGATCTACTCCAGCCTGCCAGCGGGCAGCAAGCCCACCCGCATTGCAGCGGAGCAGGCTGTACGGGACAGCGGCTTGCCCTATACGCTGCTGCGTCCAACGATGATCTATGGCAGCCCGCGCGATCGCAACATCTGGCGTCTTATAAAATATCTCTCGCGCTGGCCAATGGTGCCGTTGGTGGGAGACGGAAGCGCGCTGCAGCAGCCGGTGTTCGTGGACGATGTGGCGCAGGCAGTGGTGGCGGCGCTGCACAGTCCGGCAGCGCGCGGCAGCGAATACAACTTGGCGGGCGGCACGCGCCTGAGCTTCGCGCAGCTTTTGCGGGAAGTGTGCGCGCAACTTGGCCGAAGGGTAGCAATGGTTCGGGTCCCGGAAAAAGTTGCGGTGGCAGCGGCCCGCGGATTGCAGCAGCTGGGCGTGGGCATCAGCGCCGAACAAGTGCTGCGATTGCAGGAGGACAAAGTGTTTGACTGCAGCGCAGCGCAGCGCGACCTCTGCTATACTGCGCGGGCGTTTGAAGTTGGCTTGGCGCAAGAAATTGAATGGCTGCGTCGCCCGCCCCCCATGCCAGATTAAATTTTGTGTTTGCTTATTTGAACAGGTTTGCGCGCCGTGCGGGCGGATATGTGCTCGCCGATGCTGCCAGCGTGGTGCTTGCATACTATGTTGCACTTCCGGTGCGCCTTGCCGGTGCGCCGCAAAGTGCGTATGACGAGTATGCGGCAGCGCTGCAAATGGCGCTGCCATTAATTCTTGCAGTGCATCTTGCGGCCAATGTATTGGCTGGCCTGTATCGGCGCCTGTGGCATTACGCGAGTGCACCGGACGCGATTGTAATTTTGCAGGCATGGCTGGGTGCCGCAACATTAATTACTTTGGCAGACTGGCTAATGCCGCGCCGGCCGCTGCCGCTCAGCACCGTCCTGCTTGGCAGCTTTCTTTCCGCGACCGGGTTTATTCTGGTGCGCTACCGTACGCGCCTGCTCGCCAGTGTTGGCTACCGGCTGTGGCAGGCCACCAGCGCGGGTGCGCGTGATGGTGCAACGCGCGTGCTGATTGTGGGCGCCGGTGAAACCGGCCAGACGCTTTCATGGCAGTTGCAAAATCGCAAGCAAGGGCATGGGTATCAGGTTGTTGGTTTTGTGGACGATGATCCTGACAAGGTGGGTCTCACTGCACATGGTTTTCCCGTGCTAGGCGGGCGCCATCAAATCCCCGAACTTGCTGCCGAGCACGCCATCGAATTGATCGTGCTTGCAATACATGCCGTGTCTGCGGAGGAGTTCCGCGAATTCCTGACCATCTGCCAGCGCACTTCGGCACAGATCAAGATTGTGCCGGACGTATTCGAATCGCTGGCGCATGCTTCGCAGCAACCTTTGGTGCGTGATGTTTCCGTGCGCGACTTCCTCGGCCGCAATGCGACCGAGATTGACCTGGAGGCTTGTCGTTCCATTTTGGAGGGGCGCGTGGTGATGGTCACCGGCGGCGCTGGCTCAATTGGCGCAGAGCTTTGCCGCCAGATTCTAGATTTTTCGCCGGCCCAGCTGGTGGCGGTGGATGTAAATGAAACCGGCTTGTATGAGCTGCAAATGGAGTGCAAAATTAACAAGCAGGGTGAACGCCTGGTTGCCAGGCTTGCAGATGTGGCGATGGATGGCGAGATGCAGGCGCTTTGCGCAGCCTACAAACCGCACATTGTTTTCCATGCTGCGGCGTACAAGCATGTGCCGCTGATGGAGGACCATCCACAAGCAGCGCTGCGGGTCAATGTACTGGGGACTTTGCTTGCGGGGCGGGCAGCTGCCGCGGCCGGTGCTGAACGCTTTGTGTTGATTTCTTCTGACAAGGCGGTGCAGCCTGTCAGTGTTATGGGGGCTACTAAACGCCTCGCTGAAGCGGTGGTCTCCGCGCTGGCAGCCGGCCACCCGGGCACAAGTTTTTCTGCAGTGCGCTTTGGCAACGTGCTCAACAGCCGGGGTAGTGTTGTGCCATTGTTCGAGCGCCAGATTGATGCCGGCGGCCCCATCACCGTCACTCACCCGGCCACTACGCGCTTT
>QWRL01000147.1 GCA_003670425.1 Chloroflexota bacterium | reverse complement strand
GAGGCGCTGCTCTCACTGGCGCATGCGCGCGGCACCGCACTCGCGGGCAGCACACTTGGCATCATCGGCCTGGGTGCCACCGGGCAGGAGGTGCTCCACCGCGCACGCGCTTTTGACATGCACATCCTTGTGCATCAGCCGCGCCTCACTTCAGAGCTGGCGCTGGAGCCGGAGCTGGAACTGCTGGAGCTGAACGAGCTGCTGGAGCGCAGCGATTTCATCAGCCTGCATTTGCCGCTGGGCGCGGAAACACGGCATGTGATTGGCGCGGCGCAGCTGGCGCGCTGCCGCGCGCACGCCATGCTGTTGAATACCGGCAGTGCGGAGGTGGTGGACCTGCAAGCGCTGCACGCAGCGCTTGCCAGCGGGGCGCTGGCGCAGGCTGCCGTGCGGCTGCCAACCGGCGCGGCTGCTTCCACGCATCCAAATTTGAAAGTGCTGCCCGCGCCTTTTAATACGGCCAGCCTGCCGCCGCGCCACGCGCTGGAGCGCGTGCTCAAGCAGCTGCTGGAGCTGCTGCGCCAGCGCCAATCGGCGGGCGCTGCGCGGAGCCTGCAGGGGGGGGGGCTTGAAGCGGGGGTGCCGCATGAACATTTTGATGCAGCGCGCGCTGCGGACCTTGCGGCCCGGCTGGCCACCGAGAGCGTGCTGGTGAATCCGCCCGTCACTGCCGAAGCCGAAGGGCGCTTTGTGGTGCTGGATGGCGCCACGCGCACAAAAGCATTTCAGCAGCTGGGCTACCCGCACATTGTGGTGCAGATTGTGCGCAGTGATGATCCGAACTTGCGCTTGCACACTTGGTACCACGCTGTGTCCGGCATGCCGCAGCCGGCAATGCTGGCGCTGCTTGGCGGCGTAAGCGCGGTGCACATTGAACCGGCGGCCAGCAGCGCCATGCAAGCTGCGCTAGACAACCGCGCCGCGCTGTGCAACTTGATTGGTGCAGACGGGCAGGGCTATCTGGTGCGCGCCGCAGCCGGCTACAGCGGCTTGCAGGCGCTGAACGCGCTGGTGGCAGCCTACTCTGCAGCCGGCGCCGTCACGCGCACGCTCAATACGCACATGGACTCGCTGCGCAGCACGGTGCCCGGCATGGCGCTGCTGGTGGTGTTCCCGCAATTCAAAGTGGCCGAGGTGTTGCATGCCGCGCTGAGCGGCGACCTGCTGCCCGCTGGCATCACACGCTTTGTAATTCCCGGGCGCATCCTGCGATTAAATGCGGACCTTGCAATGTTGAAATCCAATGTGGAGCTGGCGCACAAGCGCGCCTGGCTGGAACAAATGGTGGCCGAGAAGCTGGCGCGCCGCAACGTGCGCTTCTATCAGGAGCCGGTTACGCTGCTGGACGAATAACGGCTGCCGGTTGCGGGCTGGCAGCGGCTGCAGCCACCGGTTTGGCAGCAGCTACGGTGCCGGCGTCAGCGTTGGCACGATGCCAATGCCCGTCCAGGAAAATGTGCGCTCTTCGCTGGTGGCGCCGGCCGGTTCATACAGCGTGCGCCCGTCACCGGCCACGCCGGTCTGCCGCGCGGTCACAACTTTCCACTTGAACACGTGCGGCACGGCTTCAAAGGGCTTCATCTCAACCGTGACAATGTAGCGCGTGGTTAATGTGGTGGCCTCCATGCGCTTGGCGCTGTTGGCGGTCACATCTTCCACGGAAACCAAGTACACCTCATTTGCGCGCAGCAGGCCAACCGAGGCCCATTGCAGCGCAACCGTCTGGTCGATCTGCGACACGGCCGCGCCATCAGCCGGCACCAGCAGGCGCGGCGCATTGTATGGCGGCAGCGCGGTGGCAGTGGGCGTGGGCCCGGCAGTTGGCGCGGGCGCATCCAACGGGATGCGCAGCACCTCGCCAATGCTGATGGCGTAGTCGGGCGGCAGCTTGCCGTTAACTTCCGCCAGCACATTAAAGTTGACCGCATACAACGCGGCGATGCTGGAGAGGCTTTCGCCGGCGAGCACCGCGTGCGTGGGGCGCGACTCTTGTGTGAGCTGCGGCGCGGGCAGGGTGCTGGTGCCGGTGGGCACGGGCGTGGGCGTGGGCTGCGGCACCAGCACCTCCTGCCCCACATACAGCGGGCAGGCTTGCGCAAAACTATTCAGCTGCAAGATGCTCTGCACCGCCACGTTATAAATTGCAGCCAGCCGGATGCAGCTGTCCGCTTCCTGCACTTTGTGCACCAGCGGCGGCAGCGGCGTGCTGGTGGGGGTGGAGGTTGGCGTGCGTGTGGGCTGCGCAGTGAAGGTTGGCTGCAGCGTGGGCGTGCTTGTGACGGTTGGCGTCGGCTCCACAAACGGGTTGATGCCTTGTGCAAATAGAATCAGCAGCAGCCCAATGGTGATCAGGAGCAGCAGCACACCCACAATCAGCGGAATGGGCAATGCTGCGCCCGTGCGAAGTGAGCTGCCCGCCAGCCCGAAGCCGCCGGTCGGGTCGCCGCGGCGCTTAACAGTTAGCGTGGGTTCGGGCGGCAGTGCTGCGGCGCACACCACGCAGCGCTTGGCTGCGGGTGCTGCGGCCGCGCCGCATAACGGACATTTGCGCGAAGGCGCGGGCTCGTTTGGCATAGGGGCACACAGCTGCGGGCATGCCCAGGCTGTGCGTTGCAGCGATTATACGTGCGCGCCGCGCACAGGCTTGCGCGGCCGCTAAGCGCCGGTGAGTCCCAGCTCCGCAGCCACCGGCTGCAGCGCGCTGATTACATTGCCCACATGCTGCCACAGCTCCACATTCATCTCGCGCGCCCCCTGCTCAATGTCTGCGCGGTTGACGCCGGCGGCAAAGGCCTTGTCCTTCCATTTGCCGCGCACAGATTTTGTGGTCAGGTCATGCAGGGCGCGGCTGGGGCGCACCAATGCGCACGCGGTTATCAGGCCCGTCAGCTCGTCGCACGCAAACAGTGCCTGCTCGCGCGGCGTCTCGCGCGCCAGATTGGTGTGATGCGCATGGCTCATGATGCAGCGCAGCACATCTTCCGGCACGCCAGCCGCGCGCAGCAGCGCCTGCCCCGCCTGCGGATGCTCGTCGAGCGTGGGGTGGATCTCCCAGTCGTAATCGTGCAGCAAGCCCGGCAGGCCCCACGCATCCTGGTCCGCGCCGGACTGCGCAGCGTACCAGCGCATGGCTGCCTCCACCGCCAGCATATGGCGGCGCAAGCTTTCGCTTTGCACATGCTCGCACACAATCGCCCACGCTTGCTCGCGCGAAAAAGTCATAATATTACGTGCTCCGTGGGGTTGAAAATTAAGTGCAGCGGGTGGCACGCCGCTGCGCAGCGCGGGGCGTGCGGCGGTTGCCGGCGCAGCCCGTCATTTGGCTGCGTAGCCGCACACCAGCCACTCGCCGGCTTGGGCTTGCACGCGAAAGTTGCGCGCTTCAAGCGGCCACTCGCGCACCTCGCCGTTGTAGGTTGTGGCGATCTTGCCAGTGCAGCTCACAATCGTAAAGCCGTCTGCAGTTGCTGTTTCCTTGCAGGCGGCCTGCTCCAGCTTTGCCTTGAGTCCGCTGAAAGATTCGCCTTCGGCCACTGCCTCTGCCTCCCAGTCTTTGCACGAGAGCGTGGAAAGCATGTCCGTGTTTGCATCTACGCGGGCCTGCAAATAGGATTGAACGGCCTGCGCTGCCGGGCTGGCATTGGCTGCCGCACTGCAGCCGGCAGCAACCAGCGCAGCCAGCAAGAGCCAGCGCTGCGGTGCCATGGCGCGCGGGCGCACTGCAGCCGAAAGCTGGTGCGCTGAAGCTTTTGCCAAGTTGAAGGGATTGATTGCGGGCATTGTGTGCTTGGGCCGCGCGTGGCCGCGGGACATAGAAATTTTTTTGCGCTGGCGGCGCAATTTTACATTGAAACTACCGGCTGTATTGGCCAACAAATTGTTTTGGTTTCCGGCGCGGAATCGCTGATGGAGCGCATTCGGCCCGGCAAGTGCCATTTCTGGTTTATACTTCTCTTCAATAAAATCTTCAATCAATACATCATACTGTGGTGTATTTTTCGAGATGCTTAACGATGGAAAAAATGCTGGAGCTTGATTGCGGATGACGTGGCTGAAAGTGCAAAACATTAAACGCAGCGGGCGCTGGTGCGCAGCTGGCGTGGCGCTGGTGATTGCTTGTGCTGCGCTGCAAACCGCGCCGGTTGCGGCCGGTGGCAAGGTGCCGGTGGATCCGGAGTACCAGCCCGCGCCGCGCATACCAGTTGGTTCACCGCCAAACGGCATCGACTTTTCCGGTGGCAAGCTGCAGTCCGGCCGGCTGCTGATGGCGCCTGCCGGCACCGTCACCTCTGCGCGCCTCTCCATGCAGTTGGAACTTTCCGGCATGCAGGTGCCAGACTCCCAACCGCTGCTGCCGGCCAAAATTTTGCCGCGGCCGGAGTACACGCTGGAAGCCATGCCGGTGCTTCCGATAGTATCCGAGCGCGCGCGCCAAATTTATGCACATGGCCTGGCGCGCGGCATGAACCCGCGCGCGTTTTCCAAGATTGGCGATTGCATGAGCGTGCCACCGTACTTCCTTGCGCCCTTTGATGTTGGGCTGCAGCGCTACAACCTCGGGCCGTACAGCAAACTGCAATCCACAATTGATTTTTATGACGGGTCGTTCGGCCGCAAGAGCTTGGCAGTGTCCACGGGCTTCACAATCACCGCTGCGTTTTCGCCGATGTGGTCCGACGCGGGGATTTGCGGAGCCAACGAGTCGCCGCTGGGCTGTGAGGTGCGTGTGAACCGGCCCAGCATTGCGCTGCTGCTGCTGGGCACCAATGATGCATATAACGGAGCTTTCTTTGGCGCATCAATGCAGCGTGCCATAGACTTTCTTGTTGAGCGCGGAATTTTGCCGGTACTGGCCACGAAAGCCGACAACCTTGAAGGCGACGATCACATCAATAAAATTATTTTGGGGCTTGCCAGGGACAACCAGCTGCCCTTGTGGAACTTTTGGCGCGCAACGCGGGCGCTGCCGGATTATGGGCTGGTAAGTGATGGCTTTCACCTCACCTTTGCCAAGAACCGCTTCAATGACCGCGAAGCGTTGAAGACCGGGTGGGTGGTGCGCAACCTTACCGCCCTGCAAACCATTGATGCGGTGCGCCGCGGCTTGGACGCCCGCTAGCGGCGCATTTTTATTTCATCACTTGCGTGCGCAGGCTGTCCAGCATTTGCAGGGCCAGCAAGTTGCGCACCGCACCGCCGTACTGGCGCAAGTTGTCCTCGGAAAAATCGACCGGTACCGGTCCCCAAGCCGGATGCACACCGTCCCCGCTCAGGCCTTGGTTGGGCAGGTGCTGTGTTGCCGCCCAAAAGTCCCACAGCGGTATTTGATACTCACGCGCCAGCGCCACCACAATTGCGTTTAGCTCGCGCGGGCGCTGCTCGCTGCCCGCACGGTTAAAAGACGGGATGGTGCTGAGCGCGGGGATCACGCCGCGCAAAATAGAAAACTCCACAATCTCGCGCAACGCACCGGCATAAACCGCAGCGGGCGTGCTGGGTACATCGTTGGTGCCCAGCATGATCAGCGCCACCGCCGGCTGCGTCAGCCGGTACTCGCACTCCAGCGGGATCTCGCCGGCGCTGCAAATTTCGCCCGCAGCCCACGGGTTTAGCACCTGCCGCGTGGGCCAGCCAAACTTTGCGGCCAGCGACTGGTTTGCAAACGAGCTGCCATTGCGTACCGGCGTCGCCGAGAAGAAATCAATCGTTGCCTGCAGCGCCGCGTAGCGCCGCAGGTTGTATTCGCCCTTGTCAATCAGCGCCAGAAACTGAAACGGGATGGTGATGCTGTCGCCTACTTTTGAAAACCGGTCGGCACGGTTGCCGCGCGCCTGTCCCGCCAAAAATATTTCGCGGGCACGCGGCGTGATGTTAGAGATGTACAGCTTGGGGTCAAAGGGTGCGGCGGGCGTTTTGGGCACCGGCTGGGTGGGTGGCTGGGTGAAAGCTGGCAGCGTTGCACTTGCAGGCGGGCTGCCGGTGGGTGTGGCTGGTGCGGGTGTGGCAGTTGCGGGGGTTTGGGGAGGGGCGGGGGGGGCCGCAGGTGGACTTGCTTGGGGGGGGGGTGGGCGCGGAGGGGGTGCACCTGCTTGGGCGGGAGGTGGGGGGGGGGGGGGTGGCACTTGCGCCGGCCGGG
>QWRL01000146.1 GCA_003670425.1 Chloroflexota bacterium | reverse complement strand
CTTGTACTGCAGCAGCCCGTGGCAGCGGCTGCCGGCGACCGCTTTATCCTGCGCCTGCCTTCGCCTTCAACCACCATTGGCGGCGGTGTAGTGGTGGATGCGCAGCCCAGGCGCTTGCACCGCAGCGGTGATGCGGCCGTGGTGGAGCGGCTGGCAGCGCTGGCCACCAGCGAACCAGCCGAGTTGCTGCTGGCCGCGGTGCGTGCTTTGGGCGTGTGTGAGCTTGCGGAAGCCGGGCAGCGTGCCAGCCTTGCGCCGGAACAAGCTGCGCACGCGCTGCAGGCGTTGATTGCGCGCGGTGCGCTGCGCGCGCTGGGCAGCGCGCAGGCTGGTGGCGCGGACGGCCTGCTGGCAGCTGCGGAGTTGGGGCAGCAGTTTGGCGAGCGGGCGGAGCGCGAGCTGCGCAGCTTTCACGCTGCCTATCCATTGCGCAGCGGCATGCCGCGCGAGGAACTTAAGAGTCGCATGGGCCAGGCGCTGCGCGCCTTCAATGCGTTGCTGGAACACACCGCCACGCAGGGCCTGGTTGTGGATGAACGCAGCACGGTGCGCCTTGCGGCACACGGTGTGCGCTTCAGTTTGCAGCAGCAGGCGCAGGTTGATGGGCTGCTTGCGCGCTTTTCTGGCGGCCTTGGCGGCACCTTGCCGTCCCGCAAGGAGAGTGTGGAAGCTGTGGGTGAGGTGGTGCTGCAGGCGCTGCTTGCGCAAGGGCGCCTGCTGGCGCTCTCGGCGGAAGTGCTGGTGCCGGATGTGGTTTACGAGCAGATGCTGCAGGCGGTGCGCGAGGAAACTGGCGCGCGCGGCAGCATCACTGTGGCGGCGCTGCGCGACAAAATGCAAACCAGCCGCAAGTATGCGCTCGCCATGCTGGAGCATCTGGACGCGCGCGGTATTACGCAGCGGCGCGGGGACGAGCGCGTGCTGCGCGAGGCGCGCAGCTAGTGGTGGCGTGCGATCCGCTTTGCCGGCGGCGCGGCTAATCCAGCTCGGGCAGGCGGTGCTTCCACTCGCCGCCCACAATTGTGCCAACCACCTGCGTGGCGCGCAGTTCATGCGCACTGCAGGTAAAGATATCGCGGTCTGTAATTATTAAGTCTGCGAGCCAGCCGGGCTGCAGCGTGCCCAGCCGGTCTTCCATGCCGGCGGCATAGGCCGCACCGCTGGTGTAGCCGGCCAAGGCCTCCGCCAGCGTGAGGCGCTGCTCCGGGTACCAGGCACTCGCTCCGGGCGCAGCATCCGGCTGCATGCGTGTGACCGCAGCGTACAGTCCGTAAAACGGGTTGTACGATTCAACCGGCGCATCGCTGCCGAAGGCCAGCACTGCCCCGGCCTGCAGCTGCGTGCGCCACGCATACGCGCCGGCGCAGCGCGCGCCCCAATAGCGTTCAGCGGTAGCCATGTCCCCCAGTGCATGAATGGGCTGCATCGATGCGACAACACCCAGCGCCCCAAGGCGGACCGCATCCGCTGCATGCAACAGCTGCACATGTTCAATCCGGTGGCGGCGCATGGCGGGCGTTTCGCCGCGCTGCGCTTCCTCGCGCCGCACGGCCTCCAGTACATCCAGTACATCATGGTTGGCGCGGTCGCCAATTGCATGCACGGTGATGGGCAAGCCGGCAGCACTGGCGCGGCTGGCTTTGTCTGCAAGCTCTTCCTTGTCCATCAGCTGCATGCCGGTGTTGGCTGCCTCGTTTTCGTACGGTAGCAGCATGGAAGCCGTGCGCGGCCCCAGGGCACCATCGATGAAGATTTTAATGTTTCCAATGCGCAGCCAGTCGTCGCCCAAGCCGCTGCGCAGGCCAAGCGCAATCGCTTCGTCCAGCTGCTCCACGGGCACATGCTTTAGCACGCGCAGCCCAAGCTTGTGCTCGGCCCGCAGTTGTTGGAAGGCGACAAAGGCAGCGCGCCGGTCGAAATCATGAATGCCGGTGAGGCCAACTTGCCAGGCATTCTTTTGGGCTGCGGCCATCAAGGTGGCGCGCTGTGCGGGCGTTGGGGACGGTATCTTGTCGTAAGCCAAATCGCAGGCGGTTTCAAACAGCATGCCGTCAGCCTGGCCGCGCGCGTCGCGGCTGATGCGGCCGCCAGCCGGGTCCGCAGTGCCGGCTTGAATGCCGGATGCGCGCAAGGCTGCGCTGTTCACCCAAGCCATGTGATGCGAGCTGTCAAAAAGGAATACCGGGTGCAGCGGCACGGTACTGTCCAGCTCGCTGGCCAAAGGAAACGCGCCGTCCCATTCGCCTTGCCTCCAGCCGTGGCCCACAACCCAAGTGCCCGCAGGCACGGTCGCAGCGCGCGCCGCCACGCGCTGCAGGGCTTCGGCTTTTGTGGGAGCGCCCACATCCACGCGGGCCAGGCTGAGCGCCAAGTGCTCAAAGTGCAAATGTGCGTCGGTCAATCCCGGCAGGATGGTGCGGCCCCGCAAGTTCACCTGCTCCGTCTGCGGACCGGCAAGCGCCCGCACGGTTTGGTCTGAGCCCACAGCCAGCACTTCCCCGGCGCGCAACGCAATGGCTTGCGCCGGCACATTCTGCTGTGCGCCCAAAGTATGGACGCGCCCATTAAAGAGAATCAGGTGCGGACTAAGCGGGTGGGTGCCGGTCATGGAGTTGTGGCGGGCCGGGTGCGGTGCAACTTAAGCGCGCAGGTGCTTGATCAGCGCTTCAAGTTCCTCATCCGAGTAGAAGTAGATTATGAGCGAGCCTTTGCCCTTGCGGCCGCGGCGCAGCGCCACTTTGGTTCCCAGCTTGTCGCGCACACGGTTCTCCAGCTCGGCCACAGACGCAGACTGCTTGGTGCGGCGCTTGGCGGGATGCTTCTCGCCTTGCAGCTGGCGCACAAGCTGCTCCGTCTGGCGCACAGAAAGTTCGCGCTTGACGATGTTGGCCAGCGCTGCGGTTTGCGCGTCTGCCTCGGGCAGGCCCAGCAGCGCGCGCGCGTGGCCTTCGCTGATGATGCCACGCGTCAGCGCCGCCTGCAGCGGAGCGGCAAGGCGCATCAGGCGCAGCGTGTTGGAGACGGTGGTGCGCCGTTTGCCAACGCGCTTTGCAATCTCTTCGTGCGAGAGGCCAAAGTCGTCGGCCAGGGTTTGGTAGGCGGCGGCGGTCTCCAGCGCGTTTAGGTTGCTGCGCTGCACATTTTCAATCAGCGCCAGTTCCAGCAGGCCGCGATCATCCGGCGCATCGCGCACCACGGCTGCAATTTTTGTGCGGCCGGCCAGTTTGGCGGCTTGCCAGCGCCGGTGCCCGGCAATCAGGTAATAGCCCTCGCCATCCAGCGCGCGTGCCAGCACCACTGGCTGCAGCACGCCATGCTCACGGATGGAGGCTGCCAGCTCCTCCAGCTCGGCGGCATCAAAGTGCGTGCGCGGCTGGCGCGGGTTGGGCTTGATGGACGCCAGCGCCACCTCGGCAATGCTGTCATCCGCGTTGGCCAGCGCCGGGATGAGTGTTTCCAAGCCGCGCCCAAGGCCGCGTTTTTTGGGGTCAGCCATGGTCTATGCCGGTGTGCCGGCGAGGTCGCCCTGCAGCAATTCTTCGGTGGCGGCAGCGTAGGCGCGCGCGCCGCTGCAGTTTGGGTCGTACGCGCTGATTGGCAGGCCGTGCGAGGGTGCCTCGGCGAGGCGTACATTGCGCGGCACCACTGCGCGAAAGACTTTGCCGGGAAAATGTTTGCGCACTTCATCCACCACTTGCTGCGAGAGATGCGCGCGCCCATCGTACATGGTCATCAGCAGGCCGCGAATGCGCAGCGGAGTTTTGAAAGCGCGGCGCACACGGTAAATGGTTTCCAGCAGCTGCCCCAAGCCCTCCAGTGCAAAAAATTCGCACTGCACCGGAATGACAACCGAGTCGGCTGCCACCAGCCCGTTGAGGGTTAGCAGCCCGAGTGATGGCGGGCAGTCAATCAGCACGTAATCGTAGCGCTCGGCCTGCAGCAGTACGTTGCGCAAGCGGTACTCGCGCAGCGGCTCGGGCACCAGCTCCACTTCTGCCGCAGCCAGGCCCGGTCCGGCTGGCACCAGCGACATCTGCAGCGCAGTGTTGTGCAGCGTGTGCGCATCAAGGCGCAGGTCTTCGCCCAGCAGCAGCGGATAGGTGCCGGTTGTCAGATTTTTTTTGTCTACGCCAAGGCTGGAGGTGGCGTTGCCTTGCGGGTCGAGGTCAACCAGCAGCACGCGCTGGTTCTGCTGCGCCAGGAAAGCGCCCATATTGATGGCGGTGGTGGTTTTGCCCACGCCGCCCTTTTGGTTTACAAAAGCATAGATGCGAGGCATTGCCCGCGCCGCTGCTAAGTTGTGGGTGAGATTACGACCCGCCGCAGGTCGCCTTCACCCTCGCTCTGGGTGCGGGCGCCTTCAAACTCGCGCAGCGCCAAATGCACCAGGCGCCGCTCGAAGGCCGGCATCGGTTCCATCTTGATGATCTTCTGCTGTTCGACGGCCTGCTCTGCCATGCGCAGTGCCAGCCGGTTCAGCTGCTCCACGCGGTGGGCGCGGTAGCCGCCGATATCCAGCAGCAAGTTGGCGGGGGCGCCAATCTCGCGTGCCACCAGCGCGCGCAGCAGCAGCTGCAGCGCATTCAGCACCTCGGCTTTTGGCCCCACCAGTTCTTGCAGGTCATCGCCGAGCATTTCCACCATCAGCGGCGCGCTTTCTTCGGGATGGACGGCAGCGGTTTGCGAGATGCGCACCGTGCCGGTGAAATCCATCAGCCGCAGCAAATCTTCAGCAATGCGCTGCGCGCATTCGGCGGCAATACTATCCGCTTCCGTCCCCGCGTGAGAGCTTTCAGGTAAATGGTTCATCGCACTCCAATATGCAAGTCTGACTCTATTATGCCCCGTCTCCACGCCCGCGCGATTTGCGCGGCTTGCGCTTGGCGGGTGGCGTACCGGATCCGCCGGGCGGATTGTTTGGTGGCGGCACCACACTTGGGCGCGCGTTAGCGGCTGGCTTGGTGGTGTAGTTTGGCCATGGCATGCTGATGCCGCCCGGCAATGTCAGTTTGCCCCAGCTAAAATTGGCGCGGTTCAGGAATGCGTACTGTCCAATCCCGGCCAGGTTAGAAGTAATGAAGTAAATGGACAAGCCCGACGCAAATTGTAGCGCAAAGAAGCCGAACATTAGCGGCATGGTGGTCATCATCGAGCGCTGCATTTGTGCCGATGCATCGTTCGCACCGGCCGTGCTCGGCGGCGTCATCATTTTTTGCTGCACCAGAGTTGTCAGCACAACAAAGATGGGCAGGATTGGAATTCCCAACACTGGAAACCACGGCAGGTAAATGCGGTCGGGCTGCGTCAGGTCCATCCAGATCAAGAAACGATTTACGGGCAGCAGGCTGTCGAAGTTTGGAAACAGCCACGGGTAAACGCCGTGATACAAGTCCATCATTTGCAATGGTGTCGATGGAATTGCATTCAGGATGGACTGATAGACGCCAATTAAGATTGGAAACTGAATCAGCGTGGGCAGGCAGCCACCCAGCATGGCGGCCGGGTTGTAGCCAATTTTGAGCAGCTCCTTCTGCATTTTCTCGGGCTCGCCCTTGTACTTTTCTTGAATGCGCTTGATGTCCGGCTGCAGTTCCTGCATCTGTATCTGCGTCTTTTGCTGGCGCGCCGTCAGCGGCGTGAGCAAGGCGCGGATCCCAACCGTGAGCACAATCAACGCCGCGGTGAAGCTGTGGCCCAGCCACACATACAGCAACAGCAGCGTATTAGTGAACGGGTAAACGATTAGTTCGCTCCACATGGGCTGGCTACCTCGTAGCAGGAGGGAAGAACCAGCTGGTTGTGCCGCTCTCTTGCAGCAGCGCGTACAGCAGGTGCTCGCCATTGTAGGCGGAAACATATAGCAGGCCGTTCGCCGCAATCGGCGAGTCCAGCAGGCGTTCAGCATTCTTGGCGTCCAGCTCCAGCTGCCACGCAGGTGTGCCGCTGCCGGCGTTAAAGGCATGCACAAAGCCGCTGTCGGTCACCACAAAAAGTTTGTCGCCATCGAGCGCCGGTGTGCCGCGCACGGATCCGGCAGCAGTCGCGCGCCAAATCTCACTGCCACTGCTGCGGTTCACGCAGTACACAACTCCGTCCAAGTCACCGAAGTAGATTCTGTCCGCAGTGACAAGCGGCGTGCCCCACACGAAACCCTGCGTCGCATACACCC
>QWRL01000145.1 GCA_003670425.1 Chloroflexota bacterium | reverse complement strand
TGCGGATCAGAAGGTGACCCGCGACGCAACGCTACAACTGTACCTTGTAAAAATTCCTCTGCGAGACTACGGGTTGGTTTCTTCGCTGACTGAGAACAAACTGCCGAAAACTCTGAAGTCGGACGCCCACGATCCTGGTCCTGACTCCGTGTACAACGCTGTCAGCACCTCAGCTGTGGGGATTGCTGTAGACGGCGTTGTCATCTATCCGCCGCTGAACAACACGCTGGCAAGCGCACAAGAGAGCGCCGAGATTACAAGTAACGGTATCCACGTCGGCCGGGGAATGGGGCTGCACTACCACGCTGACGGTCATAGCGCCACGAACAATGACCTGTCTCTTTACAACATCAATGACTATCCCGGCCAGGGCCATCCACCGCTGATCGGATTCGGGCTCGATGGCATCGCCCTGTTCGGTATCTACGAAGCAGTCTTCCCGATGGATGGGAGCGATGTGCCCCTCGACCAGTTCGGTGGTCATTCCCACGAGCCTGTTGGGTATCACTATCACGCTCTAAACGTATCGGCCAAGTCGATGGGCGGCATTGACTATACGCTCCATGTCCTCCTCAAAGGCGCTTGGAAGGGGATCATCAATGACATTCCCGAATTCTGGGATACGAGAAGAGGAGAGCCCGCCTACTCACTGCAACAACAAAGCCCGTATGTAGGTAAGAAATAACTCCATCGCAGGCGGTTCGAATTGCCGTATTCAAAAGCTTGGCAAGCCTACAGCTTGACGGCACGCTTCTACTGGCGACGTAATTAGCGCCACGCAAACTTCAAGCAGCGTGCCCGGCGCTTGAGTCTTTGCGGGTAAAAACAACGGTCACTTACAAAGTGGCGGTTTTATATTTGTTGGTGGGCCGCACACAACAACTGCTAAAATCCCGCGTATGCCAAAGATCACCACAATCGCCCAGATGCGGGCGCTTGAGGCACAAGCCCACGCTGCCGGGGTCTCGTACGAGAGCATGATGGAGCTGGCCGGCACTGCGGTGGCCGCTGCCATCAGCCGGCGCTTGGGCAGTGTGGAAGGCGTGCAGGTGCTGGTGCTGGTGGGGCCGGGCAACAACGGTGGCGACGGGCTGGTGGCGGCGCGTCACTTGGCACTGGCTGGGGCCGCCGTCAAGGCTTACTGCCTTAAGCCGCGCGCTGCCGCCGACCCGCAATTAATTGGTGCGCTCGCCGCAAACGTGTTTGTTGCCGATGCTGAGAGCGACCAGCGCCTGCGGGTGTTTGCCAATGTGCTGCGCGGCACGCGCGTGGTGGTGGATGCGCTGTTTGGCACCGGTGCGCGCCGGCCAATGCCCGAGGCCGCAGCGCAATTGCTGCGCAAGACGCATGCGCACATCCTTCAAACTTCAAATGCGCTCACAGTCGCGGTTGATTGCCCATCAGGCTTTGACTGCGACACCGGCGAGTTGGACCGCGATACGCTGCGCGCTGACCTGACGGTGACATTTGGCGCAGCTAAATTTGGGCAGCTATCCCTCGCTGGTGCAGATGCCATTGGTGACTTGCATGTGGCAGACATCGGCTGGCCGGCGGACTTGCCCGCGCTGCAGGCCATTAAGCCGCAGCTGGCAACGGCAGCGGATGCGCTGGCAAGTTTGCCGCCGCGCCCGCGCAGCGCACACAAGGGCACGTTTGGCACGGCGCTCATTGTGGCGGGCTCGGTTAACTACACCGGCGCGGCTTACCTTGCCGCGGCAGCTGCCTACCGCATTGGTGCCGGCTTGGTGACGGCCGCAGTGCCCAATGCAATTTATCCGATGCTTGCGGGGCAGCTGCCGGAAGCCACCTGGCTGCTGCTGCCTGCAGACATGGGCGTGATTGCCGGCAAGGCGGCAGCAGTTGTGCGCACAGGGCTGGGCGCGGCAAGCGCGCTGCTGATCGGTCCCGGCTGGGGCCAGGAAAAGCCGACGGCAGAATTTTTGCGCCAGCTGCTGGCGGAGGGCGAGCCGGGAGCAAAAGAATCCGCTATGGGCTTTGGCGTGCGCAGCGCGCGTGCCACGTCTGCCGCGCAGCCGGCAAAGCTGCCGCCTACCGTGGTGGATGCTGACGCACTAAAGCTGCTGCTGGGCATCGACGAATGGTGGCTGCGCCTGCCTGCGCCGGCTGTGCTTACGCCGCATCCCGGTGAGATGGGCGTGCTCAGCGGGCTGGGGCGCGACGCGGTGCAGGCGGACCGCATTGGTGTTGCGCTGCGCTTTAGCGCGCAATGGGGGCATGTGGTGCTGTTGAAGGGCGCCTACACTGTAGTGGCTGCGCCCGATGGCCGCGTGACGGTGCAGCCATTTGCCACGCCGGCGCTGGCGCGCGCTGGCACTGGTGATGTATTGGCGGGAATGACGGCGGGTCTGCTGGCGCAGGGCGTTGCGCCGTATGAGGCTGCGCTAGCGGCAGCGTATTTGCACGGAGTTGCCGGACAGCTGGCTGCCGCGCGCGTGGGGGCGCTGGCCAGCGTGCTAGCCAGCGATGTGCTCGCCGCTATTCCGGCGGCGCTGAATGCTGTCGGTGCAGCTTAGCTGCGCACGGCTCTGCGCAGCGTTTGGCGTTTAGGCTTCGCCGTCTGCTGCCTTGCCGCGCATTTTGCTGCGCGCACCCTTGGCAACATCGTCAGCGGTGTGCTTGGCCCACTCGGAAGCTTCCGCCGCAAGCTCTTCTGCGCGCACGCGCGCCTCGTGCAGTGCACTCTCGCCACGCTCGCGCAGCTCAATGCCCTTGCGCATTAAGTCCGAGCGCGTCTCCTCGCCGGTTTGGGGTGCAAGCAGCAGCGCCACGGCCGCGCCCACCAGCCCGCCCACAATGAAACCGACCACAAATGCGCCCGAGTCGCTGCTATTGTTTGACATAACTTAACTTCTCCAAAGAAAATATTTGTCTGCTAATCAAGCGGCACAAATTGTGCCGCAAAGTAATTTTGCAAGCTAGCGCCCAGAAGTAAAAAGCGCCAGCAGCCGGCGCAACAACGCAATGCTGGTGCTCACCTTGATCACCGGCTCCGCCAGATTTTCGCTCAAGAAACGCGCTGTGCCCTGCACGGTTGAAATTGTATCACCCACGTCCTCAAGCATCGGCTTGATTTCCTCGCGCAGCGTGCGCGCCAGCTGCGCCAGCTGCTGTGCCAGCACCACCAGCGCCACGCCGGCCAGCAGCGCCGCCAGCGCAATCCAGACAATCAGCAGGTCGCGCAGGGTGCTGAGTGCTGCGGGCGACACAAACGCGATGGCTACGGCACCGCTTGCGATCACGAGCATCACAGCCGCCAGTACAGGCAGTGCCCAGCGCCGCGCGCGCTTGCCACCGGGGACTGCTTGCCGCGGGCTTTCTTCCATGAGTGTAATTATATTTGCCGCAGCAAAAGATCCTACTCTCTTGCCGGCTCCTTGAGCACCAGCACAGATGCGCCCAACATCAACAGCAAGGCGCACGTTGCCGCTTCAACAACATGCAGCGGGCCCACCGTGGGCAGGTCAAGCCCAATGTACGGCGCAACTGCCTGCCCGACCGCGAAGCCCGCCCAGCTGCAGGCCAGATACAGCAGCAGGCGCGTAGCTCCGCCGCCGCGCACCAAATGGAACAGCGCCCCAAAAAAGGTGGCAAGCGCCAATGCAAATAAATAATGCGGTGTCATCATGGCGCAATTACTCCGCCGCCCAGAACTTCTGCGCCCGCATAAAAAACTGCAGCCTGTCCGGGTGTTGCACTTTGCACCGCTGCTTCAAATTCCACTGTGGCTTCATCGCTGCCCTCCGGCATGATGCGCGCTGCTGCGGGTGTGCCATGCGCGCGAATTTGCACCTGCGCTTGGAACGCAGCCGCGGGCACCGTGCCCGCAACCCAGTTTACCCTCTCTGCGCGCAGGCGCGTGCTTTCAAGCGCTGTGCGCGGGCCGACACACAGCGTATTGGTCGCTGCATCCATTGCCACCACGTACTGCGGTTCCGGCCCGGCCAGCCGCAGGCCCTTGCGCTGCCCGATGGTGTAAAGCGGCAAGCCGGCATGCACACCAACTTGGCGGCCGGAGCTGTCTGTGATTGCCCCGGGCTTGAGCGCAGCGGGCGCGTGCTGCTGCAGAAACGGGCGGTAGTCGCCGTCCGGCAAGAAGCACAAGTCCTGGCTGTCCCGGCGGCTGTGCACCGGCAGGCCAAAGCCCCGCGCAAGTTCGCGCACCTCTGCCTTTGTGTAAGCGCCAACTGGAAACATGGCGTGCGCCAGCTGCTGCTGGTTCAGCACGCTCAGCACATAGGATTGGTCCTTGGCGGCATCCGTCCCGCGCAACAGCTGCCAGCTTGCGGGCAGCTGCTGCACGCGCGCAAAGTGGCCGGTGGCCAGATACTGCGCACCGAGGCTCAGCGCTTCATTCAGCAGAAACGTCCAGCGAATGTGGCGGTTGCATTCCAGGCATGGATTGGGTGTGGTGCCCGCGCTATAGCCATCCAGAAAAAACTGCACCACCTGCTCGCGAAAAATCTGCTGGGCGTCCACCACATAAAATGGAATTGCAAGCTGGCCGGCAATCGCGCGGGCCTCGATGATCGCGTCTGGCGCGCAGCATTTGTTGTGGCCGCCGTGCGCAGCGGATGCGGGCGCATCGCTCCACAAGCGCAGCATCAGGCCGATCACATCGTAGCCCTGCTCCACCAGCAGCGCTGCCGCCACTGAGCTGTCAACCCCGCCGCTCATGGCAATCACCACGCGAGTGCCGGCGTTTGCGCGCTTGTCTGCGGCTGCGCTGGTCATTTGCGCAGCGCCGCAACGCAGCGTTCCACAGTTTGCACAGCGTAGTCCACATCCGCCGCTGTGGTGGCGCGCCCAACGCTCAGGCGCAGAGATCCGCGCGCCCAATCCGGTTGCGCACCCATTGCCAGCAGCACGCTGGAAGGGCGCGGGTCGCCAGTCTTGCAGGCGGACCCGGAGCTGGCAGCTACGCCCTCCAAATCCAAGCGCATGAGCAGCGCGTTGCCGTCTACTTCCCGGAACACAAAGCTTGCATGGTTGGGCGGGCGCTGGGGCGGGGGGCGGCTAGCCCGCCTCTCCGGCCCCGGCTGCGGCACGCCGGCAACCAGGCGGCCGCGCAGCTGCCCAAGGTGCGGTTTGCCGGGGGCGCGCCGCTGCAGCACAAGCTGCAGCGCTGCCGCCATGCCGGCAATCAGCGGCACATTTTGTGTTCCGGCGCGCAGGCCGTGTTCCTGGCTGCCGCCGGTTTGAACAGCCAGCATTTGCGTGCCGCGCCGCACATACAGTGCGCCCACACCTTTGGGTCCGTAGAACTTGTGTGCGCCGAGCGAGAGCAGGTCCACACCCAGTGCCTGCACATCCAGCTCCAGCTGGCTTGCAGCCTGCACTGCGTCTGTGTGAAACAACACGCCGTGCGCGCGGGCCACAGCTGCAAGTTCCGCCACCGGCTGCAAGCTGCCCACCTCGTTGTTGGCCAGCATCAGTGAAACCAGCACGGTGTCCGGCCGGATTGCATCTGCCAGTTGTTGCGCGCTGACGCAAGCGTGGGCATCCACCGCCAGCAGCGTCAGGTCAAAGTCAAAATGGTCGCGCAGTTGCTGCGCTGTGTGCAGCACCGCGTGATGCTCCACCGCTGTGGTAATCAGGTGGCGGCCGCGTCCGGCAGCCTGCGCTGCCAGCGCTGCGCCGCGCAGCGCAAGGTTGTCGCTTTCGCTGCCGCCGCCGGTAAAAAAAATTTCATCGGGGCTGCAGTTCAGGCCGGCTGCCAGCTGCTGGCGCGCAGCGTACATGGCGTGCTCGGCCTGCTGGCCCCAGCGATGGATTGAGCTTGGATTGCCAAACTGCGCGCTAAAGTACGGCAGCATGGCCGCCAATACTTCTGGTGCCACCGGGGTGGTGGCAGCGTGGTCAAGGTAAACCGGCGGACGCATGCCTGCAGTGCCTAGAGCTGGAAGCCGCCGGTTGCTGTGATTACTTTCTGGTTCAGGTTGTCAACATATTCGCAGAGTTTTTGCCTCTGCCGCAGCCAGTCATCGCTGGCCAGAATGCGGTGCATGGTGCCGGCGTCCGCGGCCGTGCCGGCGGTGAGGATTTGCGGGCACTCGCCGTAGATGGTGTACCAGGCGTCTACGGGCTGGATGCCGAGCTTGGTCATATTAGGCACCCAATCGCGCACCACAAACTCAAAGTACTCTTGTTCG
>QWRL01000144.1 GCA_003670425.1 Chloroflexota bacterium | reverse complement strand
TTTGGGCCGCTTTAGGGCGCGTGGCCGGCTTGCGCTTGCCTGGGCTTGCAGTGCGCGGGGCCGGCTTGCGCGCTGGCGGCGTGGCAACTTCGGCCTTTCCCAGTGCAAGCACCGCGTCGCGTTCTGTCATGGCGCGAATTACTGCGTCGCCGAACTCGCTGCACTTTACTTCTTTTGAGCCGGGCAGCATGCGCGCAAAATCGTAGGTTACGGTTCCCGCCGCCACGGCGCCTTCCACGCCGCGGATGATCAGGTCGGCGGCTTCCTTCCAGCCCATGTAGCGCAGCATCATCTCGCCGGAGAGGATTACCGAGCCGGGGTTGACGCGGTCGAGGCCCGCGTATTTTGGCGCCGTGCCGTGCGTGGCTTCAAACACAGCATGGCCCGTTTCGTAGTTGATGTTGCCGCCGGGCGCAATGCCGATGCCGCCCACCTGCGCCGCCAGTGCATCGGAGAGGTAGTCGCCGTTCAGGTTCATCGTGGCTATCACGTCAAACTCGCGCGCGCGCGTGATGGTCTGTTGAAAGACGATGTCGGCGATCACATCCTTGACGATGATTTTGCCGGCGGCCAGCGCCGACTTCTGTTCCGCGTTGGCTGCGTCTTCGCCCTTGGTGGCTTTGGTGTTTTCCCACTGGTCCCATGTGTACACGCGCCCGCTAAATTCACGCTCGGCCAAAGCGTAGCCCCACGTGCGGAACGCACCCTCGGTGTACTTCATGATGTTGCCCTTGTGGGCAAAGGTCACGCTGTTGCGCCGGTTGTCCAGTGCGTAGCGGATGGCTGCGCGCACGAGGCGCTCCGTGCCCTGGCGCGAAATCGGCTTGACGCCAAAACCGGAAGTATCCGGAAAGCGGATCTTGCTGTACTCCTGCGGCAGATGCTGCTGCAGCAGCGCCTTGAACTTAATGTTGCTGTCCGAACCCTGCTCCAGATCAATGCCGGTGTAAATGTCCTCGGTGTTCTCGCGAAAGATCACCATGTCCACATCTTCCGGGCGTTTTACCGGCGAAGGCACGCCGGGGAAGTAGCGCACGGGGCGCAGGCACACATACAAGTCCAGTTGTTTGCGCAGCTCCACGTTCAGGCTGCGAATGCCGCCGCCAATGGGCGTGGTGAGCGGGCCCTTGATGCCCACTTTAAATTCTCTGAAGGCAGTGACGGTCTCATCCAGCAGCCATGTGCCAAAGCGGTCAAAGCACTTCTGGCCGGCGTACACCTCCATCCATTCGATGTGGCGCTGGTTGTCATAAGCCTGCGCCACCGCAGCGTTGATGACGCGCACGGATGCAGCCCAGATATCCGGGCCGGTGCCATCGCCCTCAATGAACGGCACGATCGGCCGGCTGGGCACGTGCAGCTTGCCGCTTGAGGCCGTAATCATTTCGCCGGCTGGTACGGCAACTTTTGTGTAAGGCATGTTTGCTCCCGGGTTATCCAAAAATATGCTGGTCTAGTTTGGAATTTCTTTAAGCTTGCGCTCAATCAGTTCTTGGAATGTGGCAAAGTCACGCGCACCGCTGATCATCTCGCCATTCACAACAATCGTTGGTGTGGATTCAATCTTGAGCTCTGTGGCGCGCGCCATGTCCGCATTGATCACATCAATTGGCGTGGTGCTGGCCATGCAGGTGCGGAAATCGGCGCCCTGCAACTGCAGCTTGTCTGCAAAGCCCAGCAGCCGCGGCTGCGAGTACTGGTCTGCAGCGCCGGTCTCGTTGGCAAAGAGCAAATCATGATACGGCCAGAACTGGCCTTGCTGCGCGGCGCACTCCGCTGCAATCGCGGCTTCCTTTGAGGCGCCCGGAAACGCAATATAGCGGTACTGTACGCGCACTTTGCCCGCATCCACATAATTTTTGAAAACGAGCTTACCGGCGTTTTTTGCGTAGGTGCCGCAGTGTGAGCAGGTGAAGTTGGAAAACACTTCCACCGTAACCTTGGCGTCTGGCGGCCCCGCGGAGCGCCCGTCTGCCTGCGCCGGCTGCACTCTGGGCACCTCTACAATCTCGCCGATGGGCTGATTGGTGCGCCAGATGAGGAATCCGCCAATTGCCACAGCCACAATGGTCACGACGCCCACTCCAATCAGGCGCTGGCGCATGCGGTCGCGTACTTGCAGGCTTCGGGTCTCGGCTCGTTTGCTCATTGTGAATGCTTCCGGTGTTTGCTAACTGTCAGGGATACAACGCAAGTTTACTTTTTGCGACGGTTTCTGTCTACGGCTGTTACAAACCGCTGAAAAAATAGGATCAAGCAGGGGTGCCGGGCGCGCCGCCGCGGCGGCCGGCTGCAGATTTGTTGGGGGTGCTGCCGATCCGGCGGCTGGGCGCTAAAGCCAGCGGCTTGCGATCACAGCAGCCAGCGCTGCCACACTTGGTAGCCTTCCCCGGTGAGCGTAAAACCGAGGGCGCGGTACAGCGCCAGCGAAGCGGCATTGTTGGACTGCGTATTTACGCCCACAGGGCTGATGCCGCAGTCCGCGAAGTGGCGCAACATATGCTGCACCAGTGCGCGCCCGATGTGTTTGCCCTGCCATGTGGGATGCACTGCAAGGCGCGCCATGTGCGCACCGTTGCGCCCCTCAGTTGTAAACTGGTGGCCCACAATTGTGCCGTCCACTTGCGCAACGGTGACATAGGTGGCATGTGCCATTGCGGCTGCCACCATACCGGGGGAGTGGCGCCAGGGTGTGTCAAACGCTGCCCAATCCACCGCCGCTACGGCATCACAGTCTTCGGGGCGTGCGCGCCGGATGAGCGCAGCACTTTCAGTCTTTGTGGCAGCCAACCGGGTGTTGTGCGTGAGCACCAGCACTTCCTCGCTGGCGGCAAAGCCCCAATGCGGCAGCAGTTCATCCAGATAGGAGTTGGTGGTGAGGATTGCACTGCGGCGCACGCCGGCAGCCAAGAGTTCTTTCTGGCAGCTAGCCCACAATTCGCCAAGCACCTTGGGTCCGGAAAATCCCGCGGCGACGCCGGCAAAACGCAGCCAAGCCACATCGGGCGGATCCGGTGGCGCAGCCAGCATGCCGGCCAACTGGCTGCCGCTCCAGGCCAGCATGAACGGATGGCGCAGCAGCCATGCGCGCGGCTTGTGCCAGTCAAAGTGAGTGTGCAGATAGCCCGCCTCTTTCAGCAGCGGCTGAACGGCGTCCCAGTCTGCCAGCGTGGCTGGCCGGATGGACGTGAGCGGGGCAGCCATGGCTGCCAATGCGGGCGCTAGCGCTTGGACTGGGGCACGAAGTCACGCCGCTGCGGGCCAAGGTAAACCTGGCGCGGCCGCGCAATTCGCAAGTCCGGGTCGTTGATCATCTCCAGCCACTGCGCCAGCCAGCCCACGGTGCGCGGAATTGCAAACAGCACCGGGAACATGGCCACCGGCAGGCCCAGCGCCTGATAGATGATGCCTGAATAAAAATCAACATTGGGGTACAGCTTGCGCTGCACGAAGTAGTCGTCTGCCAGCGCAATGCGCTCCAGCTCCAGCGCAATATCAATCAGCGGACTGCGCCCCACCACTTCAAAAACTGCATCCGCGGTGTGCTTGATGAGCTTGGCGCGCGGGTCGTAGTTGCGGTAGACGCGGTGGCCAAAGCCCATCAAGCGGAACTCGCCGGCCTTAACGCGCTTGATGTATTCGGGCACGCGCGCCACGCTGCCAATCTCATTCAGGGTGCGCAGCACTTCCTCGTTGGCGCCGCCGTGCAGCGGGCCATAGAGTGCTGCGGCCGCACCCGCCACCGCGCTGTACGGGTCAGACAAGCTGCTGCCAATGCCGCGCAGCACGCTGGTGCTGCAATTCTGCTCGTGGTCGGCGTGCAAAATAAAGAGCACATCCAGCGCGCGTTCCAGTGCCGGCTGCGGATGGTAGTCGCGGTCGGTCATGTGAAACATCATTTGCAAAAAGTTGCCGCAGTAGCTGAGGCGGTTGTCCGGGTAGTTGTAGCGCTGCCCCATGGCGTGGCGGAAGCTAAAGGCGGCGATGGTCGGCGCTTTGGCAATCAGGCGGTAGACCTGCAGCATGCGCGCTTCCGCGCTGGTTTCGCGGCGCGCATCCGGGTAGAAGCTGGAGAGCGCTGCCACAGTGCTGATCCACATCGCCATCGGATGCGCGTCGTAGCGAAACGCATCCAGCAGCGACTTGATGTTTTCATGGATGAGCGTGTGGTGCGTGATGTTCTCCACCCAGTTGCTCTGCTGGTCCGCAGTGGGCAGCTCGCCGTGCACCAGCAGGTAGCCCACCTCCAGAAAGTTGGAGTGCTGCGCCAGCTGCTCGATGGGGTAGCCGCGATACTCCAAAATGCCGGCGTCGCCATCCACAAAAGTGATGCGGCTTTTGCAGGCCGCCGTGTTGCCGTAGCCCGGGTCATAGGTCATCAAGCCAAAGTCTTTGTCATCAACTTTGATCTGGCGCAAATCCAGCGCACGCACTGCGCCGTCCTCGATCGGAATCTCGTAGGATTTGCCGGTGCGGTTGTCGGTCAGCGACAGTGAATTTTTGGGCATGAAAGATCGGGCTCCAGCAGCAAATGCTTGGCGGATGATGAACCCGCGAATTATACCAACGCCGTTTGCGCATCCAAAGTTTCTGCAGTAGACTTTGGCTACGGGCGACTGCAAGCCGCTACAGCCCCACGCACTAATAATCTCAATGGCACAATCCGGTCGCGACAAGGCGTTTGAAACAGCGCTGGCTCAAATTAAGAAGCAGTATGGCGATGGCGCGCTGATGCGCCTCGGTGATGCGCCGCGCATGGCGGTGGAGGCAATTTCCACCGGGTCGCTGGCACTGGATTTGGCGCTGGGCATCGGCGGCGTCCCCAAGGGCCGCGTAACGGAGATTTACGGCCCTGAATCTGCGGGCAAGACAACTTTGTGCATGCATATTGTGGCTGAGGCGCAGCGCCTTGGCGGCCTGTGTGCCTTCATAGATATGGAGCATGCGCTCGACCCGACGTATGCGGAGCGCGTGGGCGTCAACATCAGCGAGCTGTACATTTCGCAGCCAGACACTGGCGAGCAGGCGCTGGAAATTGCGGAGGCGCTGGTGCGCTCCGGTGCAGTCGCGGTGGTGGTGGTGGACTCTGTGGCGGCGCTTGTGCCGCGCGCAGAAATTGAAGGTGACATGGGCGACCCCACCATGGGCCAGCAGGCGCGCTTGATGAGCCAGGCGCTGCGCAAGCTGTCCGGCGCCATCAAGCAATCCGGAACCACCATGATTTTCACCAACCAGCTGCGGCTTAAGATTGGCGTGATGTTTGGCAGCCCGGAGACCACAACCGGCGGGCAGGCACTAAAGTATTACGCCAGTGTGCGCTTGGATGTGCGCCGCTTGGAATCCATTAAAGACGGCCAGACCGTGACCGGCAACCGCGTGCGCGTCCGGGTCACCAAAAACAAAGTGGCACCGCCTTTCCGGCAGGCGGAGTTTGACATTATGTTCAGCGAGGGCATAAGCAAGACCGGTGATATTGTTGACCTTGGCACCGCGCAGGAAATCATCACCAAGCGCGGTGCGTTTTACACTTATAAAGAAACCCGCCTTGGGCAGGGACGCGAGAATGTGAAACGCTTCCTGAAGGACAACCCGGCGATGGCGCAGGAGCTGGAGCGCGTCATTCGCGCCCAGTCCGCGGTGGCTGCGGGCGGCGCAATTGCCACAGATGCGGAGAGCGACGAAGACGATGAGTAATTTAATTGGGGCAGCACCGGATTGCAGCGCTGCCCCGCTTTTTACGCCGGCCTTGGGCCGGCAAGTGCGGTCATCACGACCTGCCTCAGATTTAGAGAGCTTGCGCTATTGCGCACCCGATCGAATGCCCAACAGAACTGGAAGATGGATGCTGGCGTTTGCGCCCGGAGCTGCGTGTTCGCCGCCCCCGGGCGGGCAGCGGTTCTGTTTGGGTTGATGCGTGCTGGTTAGCTGATCGGCAAGCGGGCAGCGCACAAGCGCGCCCGCCTTAAGTAATCTGAAGCAAAGCCGGCCTTGGGCCGGCGCCTGTGATGGCCGCAACATGATGTTGCGGCCTTTTTTGATTCTGGAGGTGGCATGCCGACAGTGACAGCGTTGCAGCCGCAGGCGGGCAATCAGGCGCGCGTAAATGTGCACCTGGATGGTGAGTTTGCGCTGGGGTTGTCCGGCGGGCGCGCAGCGGAATGGCAGGGTGGGCCGGTGCTGACGGAAGCGCGGGTGG
>QWRL01000143.1 GCA_003670425.1 Chloroflexota bacterium | reverse complement strand
CGCGCCATTGTTGAGCATGGTGTGCAGGCGCGTGAACAGTTCATGTTCGCGCTCGATCTCAGCTTTGTCGCGGCCGGCGCCTTTGCGGCGCTCGTCGCCAAGCTTTTCCAAGCGTCGTTCCACCACTAGCAGGTCGTTCAGCAATAGTTCATCATCAAGCGCCTGCACATCACGCGCCGCATCAATGCTGAGCAGCGGATGCGGCACCAGATCGTTGGCGAAGCTGCGCACCACATGCAGGAACGCGTCGGTTTGCGCAAGTGCATTCAGCAGCGGGCCGGAGAAGCTGCTCTTGCTGCCCTGTACGCCGCCAATGTCCAGGAAAGTAACCTGCGCGTGGGTGGTCTTTGCCGGTTTGTAAAGTGTTGCGAGCCAGTCGACGCGCTCGTCAGGAACGCTGACGGTGGCCGATGTGACGGCAACCCGTCCGCCGCCGAGCATCTTGCCAACGGGCAGGTCTGCGCCGGTTAGCGCATTGCACAGCGTCGTCTTGCCGCACTGCGGCAGCCCGATAATCCCAATTTTCATGGCGAACTTGACCTAGGTGGGCGGGTGGCTTAAACTGGTGAGCGCATTGGCCGAAGTGGCGGAATTGGCAGACGCGCGCGACTCAAAATCGCGTTCCTTCGGGAGTGAGGGTTCGATTCCCTCCTTCGGCATTCAAGCGCTAAATTCTTTGCTTCGCGCCGGATTATAACATCTGTATGCAGCTGTGCGGCCCGGATCTGGTTCAGCCTAACCGGTGCCGGTGTGCTGGCAACCCGCTTGATGTTTAGACAACCTTCAACTTGCAAATGACGCGTTACGACTATAAACACAACCGCCCTTCGAACACAGCCGTGCCGCCCGGGCAAGGCGGCATGTTTGGCGGAATCAGCGTGACCGGGATTATGAACCTGCTGGCGGGACTGCTGGTGGGTGTGATTGCGGCACTTTATTTTGCTTGGCGCGTGATGCCACTGCAAGTTGTGGACAACCAACCGCGCAGCCTGGCGCCAGCATTTCGCGAAGATTTTGTGCTGCTGGTTGCAGAGACCTTTGCAATCGAGCAGGATGTGGACCGCGCACGCGCGCGCCTCGCCAGCCTCGGCAAGACCACCGGGCCGGCCATCGTGGCACAGCAAACAGAGAAAATGATTGTCACCGGCGCCGGCAGCAATGACGTGAATTTTATGGTGCAGCTGGCAGCTGCCCTGGGTGTGGCCACGCCCGCCATGCAGAAGTACCTGCCATGAGTACACTGCGCCCCAATTTGCTGCTATTAGGGGTGATGCTGGGCGTGGCCGCCGGGCTGCTTGCCGGGTGGGTGGTTTTCCCGGCGCTGGCTGCTGGCACGCTGCCGGCGCAGCTGAGCGCGGATCACCGCGAGGCGCAAATGATTATGATCGCAATGGCATTGCGCGCTGACAACAATGTGGAGCGGGCACGCCAGCGCCTGCAAGCGCTTGGTGTGGATGATGCAGCCGGCGCAGTGGGAGCGCTTGCAGTGCGCGCAGAAAAAGAAGGCCGCGCTGCGCTCACAAACAGCGTACTGCGCGACCTGACGCTGGCGTTGAGCTCGCAGCCACAAGCTGCGGGGGTTGAGGCTGAGCCCGCACTGCCAGCCGGCACATTGGCAGCGCAGCCGACAGCTCCGCCACAAGCTACAAAGGCTGCGGCGCTGCCATCGGCAACAGCGCCAGCCTCCGCAAACTTTACTTATGAAATGCTGAGCAGCACGCCGATGTGCGATCCCAACCAGCCGGGCTTGGGTTTGGAAATTTATGTGGTTGATGCGAATGAAAAGGAGCTGGCCGGCGTGCCAATTGAACTTTCAAACGACGGCGTTGTGGAAAGATTTTTTACCGGGCTCAAGCCGGAGCGTGGCGGTGGCTACGCAGATTTTCAAATGCTGCCGAATGTGGAGTACGCATTGCAAATTGGCGGGCAACTGCCGCTGTTTGAGGGGGTGAGTGCGCCGCAATGCAATGCGGGGACCGCCAATGCATTCGCCGGCTACTTGATGCTGCGCTGGCAGCGCCGCCCGTGACTAACGCAGCGGAGGCGCCCGGCAAAATCCGCGTGCTGATGATCTCGAAAGCGTGTGTTGTCGGCGAGTACCAGCGCAAGCTGGAAGCCATCGCGTGCCATCCCGGCATCGACTTGACGGTGCTGGTACCGCGTGCGTGGCGTGACGAGCGCGGCACAATGCAGCTGGAACGCGCGCACACTGTTGGCTACCGCCTGCTGGTAACGCCAATCGTCTTCAACGGCAGCTATCACCTGCACTACTATCCGCAGTTGCGCAAGCACATGGCAGCAGGCCCTCACATTCTGCACATTGATGAGGAGCCGTACAACTTCGCAACTTGGCATGCGCTGCGGCTTGCACAGCGCGCCAGCGTAAAGGCCCTGTTCTTCTCGTGGCAAAACATTGCGCGCCGCTACCCGTGGCCGTTTCGCGCAATGGAGGCGCACGTGCTGCACAATGCAGACCGCGCCATCTATGGCAGCGCAAGTGCGGCGGCGGTGGGACGGGCAAAGGGTTTTCGCGGCGAGCTCGCAGTCATTCCGCAATTCGGGGTGGACCCGCAAATATTTACACCGCCGCTTGAGCCGCGCACGGCTGCTGTGCCTTTCCGCATTGGCTATGTGGGCCGGCTGGTGCCAGAAAAAGGCGTTGACGTATTGCTGCGAGCCGCGACGGTGTTGGGGCCGGACAGTACTGTGGACATAATTGGCGCTGGTCCGCAGCTGGCAGCCCTGCGTGCACAAGCGGTGCGCGCAGGAATTGGAGATGCGGTGCGGTTCACCGCGTGGCTGCCGTCCGCGCAGATGCCGCAGCGCTTGCGTGAGCTGGATGTGTTGGTACTGCCGGCGCGCACTCAACCAAACTGGCGTGAGCAATTTGGGCGCGTATTGGTGGAAGCGATGGCTTGCGGCGTGCCCGTGATCGGCTCGACTTGTGGCGAGATCCCCGGTGTAATTGGTGATGCCGGGATCGTGGTGCCGGAGGGCGATGTTGCGGCGCTGGCGGAGGCATTGCGGCGCCTGCGCGATGACCGCCAGCTGTGCGCCCGGCTGGGAGAGAGCGGGCGCGCACGCGTGCTGCAACACTTTACGCATGCACATGTTGCCGCTGCAACGGTGCAGGTTTACCGTGCCATGCAGGCCGGCACAGCCCGCATGCTACACTCGCCAACACGATGAGTGCGATTAACTCAAATCGCAAGCGAGTCGGTTTGTCTGCGCTGCTACTCAGCCCACAACCCGGTTCCTACCGGCAGGCGGGAATTCACAGCTATATTCACGGAATACTTGCCAACCTGCCGGCGGAGCATCCGGCCCTTACCTATACGGCGCTGGTCACTGCTGGTGCAGCTGATTTTGGCACGGCGCTGCGGTGGCGGAATGTGTCTCCGGCTGCCCGCCAGCCATTGGTGCGCATCTTGTGGGAACAGTTTGTGCAGCCACTGGTTTGCAAACACGAGCGCTTTGACCTGCTGCATGCCATGGCTTTTGTAGTGCCGCTGCTGGCCACACTGCCCACAGTTGCCACCATCTACGATCTGACTTTTCGAAAACTACCGCAGCGCTTCCGCGCCGCAAACCGGGCTTACCTCAGCTTGTTTGCGCGCCTTTCCTGCCGGCGCGCGGCGCGTGTGATCGCAATCTCGCATAGCACCAAGCGCGATGTGATGCAAGCGTACGGCATTGAAGGCAATCACATTGACGTAATTTACCCCGGCTTGCGCGTGGGCATGCGGCGGGCAGCGCCGCGCGCCGTGGCGGAATTTCGCGAGCAGCGCGGCCTGCCGGCCCGCTTTATTCTCTACTTGGGCACCATTGAGCCGCGCAAGAATTTAACTGTGCTGGTTGCGGCTTACAAACAAGCGCAGCTTGAAAATGTGAAATTGGTTTGCGCGGGCGGCCAGGGCTGGATGTATGCCGATGTGTTTCGCGCAGTTGAGGAACTGCACTTGTCACGCGAAGTTCTCTTCCCGGGCTATGTGCCTGAAGCCGAGCTGCCGTTGTGGTATTCGGCAGCTGAAGCGTTTGTGTACCCATCTGCGTATGAGGGATTTGGATTGCCAGTACTCGAAGCGCTGGCGTGTGGCACGCCGGTGATCACCACAACGGCCGGCTCGCTGGTGGAGGTGGCGGGCAACGCTGCCGTATTGTGCGCGCCGGATGACGCACCGGCACTTGCGGATGCAATTGTGCGCGTGATGGGTGACCCGCTACTGCGCGGGCAATTAGCCGCATCCGGCCCGCTGCAGGCAGACCGCTTTTGCTGGCAGGAAGCCGGCAAGCGCACAGCCGCCACGCATTTGCGCGCGCTCAGCCCGCAACACTGAATGGCGCCGGTGCAGCGCGAGATCAATCTGCGGCAGCCCGCGTGGTGGCTGCTGCTCGATGGCCTGCTAATCAACGCGGCCTCGGCCTTGGCATGGTACATCCGCTACCAGCTGGCCTGGTTCCGCAGCGTCGATCCGGTTTTCTACACAAGCCTGCGGGCTTACGCACCGCTCTTTGCCGGACTTACGGTTTTGCTGCTGGTAGTACTGAGTGCCAACGGCACTTACAATGTGCGCCGCGGCCTTACATGGGTGGAGGAAATGTATCGCGTGGCTAATGGTGCACTCGTTGCGCTTGTGCTTTTGGTTGCAATTACATTCTTCGCCCGCCCGCTGGCATTTTCGCGATTGTTGTTTTTTTATGATGGAGTGCTGATTGTTGGCATGCTAGGCGCGGCGCGCGCCATCCGGCGTGTGCTTGAAGAGCAGCTGCGCGCGCGCGGCTATAACCTTGTGCGTGTTGTAATTGTGGGCGGTGGAGAGGTGGGCCGCTCGGTGATGAGTGCAATCATGGCGCAGCCCCAGCTTGGATACGAAGTCATTGGATTTTTAGACGACGACCCGCAAGTGGGCTCTACCGACATTGGGCGTTACCGGGCGCTTGGCGGCACCAGCCAGTTTGAAAGCGTACTTGCCAGTGAGCGCGTGCGCGAGGCCATCATTACCCTGCCGTGGCACCAGCAGCCCGTGATTATGCAGCTGATGGCCAGCAGCGCGCGCTGCGGCGTGGCTGCGCGGGTTGTGCCGGACATGTTTCAGCTCAACCTGAGCCGGGTCAGTGTTGACGAGATTGGTGGCGTACCCCTGATCGGCCTCAAAGAGAGCGGCACTGGTGCCGGCGAACGAGTGATCAAGCGCACTCTCGATCTTGCCCTTTCGCTGCTGCTCCTTTTGAGTACTGCTCCCATCCTGGCCTTAATAGCCCTGCTAATAGCCGCAGATTCGCGCGGACCCGTTTTGTTTTCGCAGCTCAGAGTTGGATGGCATGGGCGCCAGTTTCGCATGCTCAAATTTCGCTCAATGCAGCTGGGCGCAGAGGAGCAGCTGCCGGGCCTGGCTGCCCTGAACGAGGCCAGTGGCCCGCTGTTCAAAATCCGCGATGACCCGCGGCATACGCGCGTGGGCCGTTGGCTGCGGCGCCTGAGTTGGGATGAACTGCCGCAATTGGTAAATGTACTGCGCGGCGATATGAGCCTCGTGGGGCCGCGCCCCGGCTTGCCGGTGGAAGTTGCCCAGTATAAAGAGTGGCATCGCGAACGGCTGCGCGCACTTCCTGGCATCACAGGCCTGTGGCAGGTGTCCGGCCGCAGTGACGTCTCATTCGATGAAATGTGCCTGATGGATATTTACTACATGCAGAACTGGTCGCTGGCAATGGATACAACAATCCTATTGCGTACCGTGCCGCGCGCGCTCTTTGGGCGCGGCGCGTATTGAGGAGTGGCTCTGTGGCGGAACTTTGCGGCGAAACTAATTTGTGTCTATTGAGGTTCATTGTTCCACATTGCCTTATCAAACAACTACGTCAGAGTGCGGTGTTGGTAATCCTTGAACTTCCGGGTTAGCCGGCGCAGATACGCGACAAGTACAAAGTACTCATTGATGGTTCGCAGCACATTGATCTTGCTGGCACCGCGCTTGACCCCGTAATCATAGACAAATGGAATTTCAGCTACAAGCGGCGACAGCAGCGAGAGCTTTATCAAGAGCTCCGCATTTGCCACGAAACCATGGGTTTGGATCAACCCCGAATCGCCAAAATATGGGAGCGCTGCGCGCAAGGAGCTAATCCGGTACGCCCTAAAAAATATTGTGTAATCAAGCACATTCGGAATGGGAAAAACATATTGCATCAATCGGTTGGCGA
>QWRL01000142.1 GCA_003670425.1 Chloroflexota bacterium | reverse complement strand
GATGCAGCGCGTTTTAGTTTCCTGCTCTCCGTGCCGGTGCTGGCTGGCGCCGGCGTGCTGGCAGCTGCTGATTTGGCGGCAACACCAAATGTTTCCGCACTACTGCTGCCGCTTGTGGCCGGCACGCTGGCGAGCATGCTGGTGGGACTCGCCAGCATCTACTGGCTGCTTTCATTTCTGCAGCGCCGTTCTCTGCTGGTGTTTGGCTGGTACCGCATTGCTGCCGGCTTGTTGGCGCTGGGCGTGCTGCTGCTGCGCGCGTGAAGCGCACAATCTGGCTGCTGCTAATTTTGGCCTGCGCCGCCTGCGCGCCGGCTGCAACACCACCACCAGCAGTTGGGGTGCGCATTGGCACCACACCAGAATCACGCCCGCTGGTTGAGGCATGGTTGCAAGCCGTTCCTGCCGCATTCACCGTTGTGGACTACACCTCGCACCGCCAGCTGCTGCGCGCAGTTGCAGCCGGTGGAGTGGCAGCCGGCATCAGCTGCGCTTCCGAGCCCGCCAGCCCTCTGGTGCAGGTTCCGCTGGCACAGACAGCCCTTGCCATCATCGCGCATCCGGCGCTTGGATTAACAACACTCACGCGTGACCAGCTGCAGGCAATCGTTACCGGCGCGGAAACAGAGTGGAGCGCGCTTGGGGCTGGTGCGAGTACGGCAAAGGTTGCGTACCGCGAGGAAGGCTCTGCAGCGCGCACCGCTTTCGAACAACTGCTGCTTGATGGCAAAGCGCCAACGCCGGCAGCGCGCGTTTTGCCGGGCGCCCAGGCAATGATTGAGTATGTGGCCGCTACGCCCGGCGCACTGGGATATGCGTGGCTTTCAGAGCTTCCAGCGGGCAGCACTCCAGTCGCAATCGATGGGCGCAATCCCGGCGAAGCAGGTTACGCCGCGCCCGCCACGGTTGTCGCGATTGCATTCTCCGAACCTCAAGGCGCGCTGCGCGAGTGGCTCGCTGCATTGCAGCGCGTTGCGCCTGCTGCTATGCCACGCGGCCTGAGCACCCTTCCCTGATTACCAATACATGGTCGCAGCGGCGTTGCTGTTTATCATTTGGTAATTGCGCAATGAAGTTGAACTGGAAATGCTTCATGTTTGAGTAGAGCGTCGCAGTGGGCAACACTGCTTGTTATCAATGCGGCCGGCTTATGTCTGCGTCAATTCAGAGCGCAGGCTCTGGCGCAGCGAGTGCGTCGTCAGCATGAAAACGCTGGCAGCCACAACTGCAGTGCCGCCCATAATTGCAATCGCAATGCGGACGGGAAAGAACTCGCCCAGCACTCCGCTGGCAATGCTGCTCAGCCCCATCATCAGGGTTGCCAACGCCATATCGGCGGCCAGCACCCGCCCGCGCAAGTGGTCGGGCGAGCGCATCTGCAATCCCAAAGTGGAGAGCGTCCACTGCGCACCGCCGCCAAAGTGAGCGACCATGATGCACAAGCAGGCAACACCGAGCGTTGGTGCAACCGAGACACCAAGGTAACAAAGTGAAAAGGCAAAGCCGGAAATTCCACAAATGGTGAGCAGGCGCGAAAAATTATTGCGCACAAGCCGGGTCACCAGGAGCGGGCCAAGCGCAGCCCCCAAGCCGCGGGCTGCCAGCAACAGTCCGTGCCCGCCGTCGCCACTCTGAAAAGCATCCGCAGCAAGAATAGCTAGCTGGCTGACCGCGCCGGCACCGACAGCAAAAGTTGCCTTGGAGGCCGTAAGCGCAAAGATGGCATGGTCACTTTGCGCAAAGTGAAATGCCTCAAGCATATCGTGCCACGGCCGCACCGGGGTGCGCGCGGGCGCTGCGGTTTGCTCCTGCATCGGCGTCTTAATGAGCGCGATCAGGCCAGCGGCAATCACGAAGGTGGCGATGTCCACTGCAAAGGTCGCGGTGCGGCCAAAGGTCTGCGAAAAATAGCCGCCGAACGCAGCGCCGAGAAAAACCATGGCGCCCCAGCTTGCGCCAAACAAGGCGTTGGCATGGCGCAGCTCTTCCGCATTGCGCACCACATTTGGCAGCGCCGCTGAAACCGCGGGGTTGATGAATGCAGACAACGCCGTAATGCACACTTGCGCAAGCAGACCCAGCCAAATCGTTGAGGCCGTGATAAACAACAGCCCCACAGCGCACAAAGCCTGCATGAGCGACACAATTACGAGCACCTGCTTGCGGTCAAATTTATCCACCACGGCACCGCCGATGGGCGAAATGAAAAATGATGGCAGGGTGAATGCCACATAGACCAACGCCACCATCAGGTTGGAGTTGGTGGAGTCTTTGACCAGCCCGGCCAGCGCCACGTAGGTAAAGTAGTCACCCATAATCGAGATGTTGTCGGCTATAAACAGCCGGCGCACGTCGCGATTTGTCCGCAGAACACTAAACATATTTCAATTCGATACTCGGTGGATCAGGTGCTTCGGTCCAGCGCTACTGTGCAGCTATGCGCGCTGTGCGCCACAAAGTCTCATTGGCAGCAATCGGCGCACTGCCAAGCCACATACCCCAATTGGCATTGCAGCATTCTAGCAACCTGAAAGTAAAGCGCGCGCTGCGGCAATCGCTTCGGTGGTGAGCAGCGCACGCTCATACACCACAAAGCGGGAGAGTGTGCCGCCAAACTCCGGAGCCAGCCGCACGCTGGAGCCGCCAATCTCACCCAAGCCCGGCGGGTGAAAAACCCAACCCTGCGCCGCAGCATCACCGCCAGCATCGAGGCGTTCGTCCACCACCACACTTGCCACGCGCGGGCCGCCATCGATGATAAAGGTCACCACATGGTCGCGTCCGTCCCAGATCCCGGCATTGGCAGCGGTGCTGGTTGCAAAATTGAAGACAATCTCAAATCCATCTGTGAGCATGAGCTCAATCTCAGCCGCAGCCGTCACCGATATCTTGTAGCCTTTTGTGATGGTGCGGCTGGTAGCCTGCTCCCCAAGCGCTGCGGTGACTGTGGTCATCGCTGAGATTAGCGTGCCACGCTGCAGCACAGCTTCGCGTGTGCCACGGAATTGCATCAGCAGCGTGAAGCCGCCACCAGCACGCAGGTCCGGCAGCACGGGCGCAGCAAGTGGATTTGCCGCCGAGATGATTGCAGCCGCACTCGCATCGGCAACTTTTCCCTCCAGCGGCAGGTGACATGCTTCCGGCTGGGCGCGCAAAAACTGCAGCAGGCGCGGCTCCACAACGTGATAGCGGACTGCCAGCTTGTTAGATTCGACGAAGCTCAGCGAGCCGTCTTCCATTTCCAGCCAATCAGGATAGCCGGGCCCGTCAACAATTGAAACATCAACATTCCAGTCCGTGCGGTCTTCGTAGCCCGCGCCATCCCACCACAGCGCAATCTCGGGCTGGTTCCATGAAATTGTTCCGGCATCAGTTTCCCGGCCCACCGTAATCCAGTAAACGCGGCGGCCGCAGTAACCCAGCCGCTCCGTGCGTCCGTTGTTGTAAAAGAGCAGTACGAACTCTGCGCGGCCACCGGGTGAGCGCTGTCGCAGGCGGGCGGGGGTAATGGCACCACGCGGATTTTTCATTGCATGCATGCCGCCCTGCCCGAGCGGCACACCCTCGTAAGTTAGCCAAAACGGCGGCTCCCAAGATTCTCCGCCGTTACTGGAGTAGGCGGCAGCAAGTTTCCCGGTTTCGGTGCGCCAGAGCGAAAAGACGCGGCCGGGCCGATGCGCGCCGATGGCAATGATGTGCGGCTCTTCTCCCAGAGACAGCTCGCCGCCGGGCGGCTTCAGCCCAACATCTCCGAGCGGCAGAGTTTCCCAGATTGCGTTGCGCGGATCATCTATGGTGAGCAAGTTGCGGCTGCACAGAAAGAAGACTTCTGAATTGGGTGTCTCACCGCCGCCGTCCGGCGTTTTTTGGAAAGCAAAATAAACTGCGCCATCAATCACGGATGGCTTATCGCACATAAACATGCCCATGATTTTTCCGTGCCAGGGATTGGTGCGGTCGATTGCGGTGCGCCGCACTGGAATTACATGGCGGGCGCTGCTCCAGCTGCGCGCGTGATCGTCCGAGAAGCGCAAGTAGTAGCCCTCCTCCAGCTGCATGTCACTGCGTGGCAGCTCAATGCGCGCGGCGGCGTTGTCTGCTGCGCCGTGGTAAGAGCGGGCGCCTTCGTTGCATCCATAAAACACAAAGATGCGCTCGCTGCCATCGGGGCGCAGATGCACAAGCTGATAGCCGTCATGAGATTGGCGCGTCGCAGAATCGTCGATGGCGATGAGGGGCGACCAAGTGCGCCCCAGATCGGTGCTGCGCGTGCCATAAAGCCGCAGGCCCGGCCCGCCTTCATGGTTTTCCGAATGGTGCAGCACGACGCTGAAAATTGGCGCGCTGCCGTTCTGGCCGCCAACAGCAACAATATTCTGGCTGTCGTAATATCCGTTGCGATCCGAAACAACATGGCCGGCCTTCAAGTCACGCGGATCAACACGGGCAGCCGGCGGCGGGAAGGTTTCGGGGGCGGACATGTGGCGAGCTTGGCGCAATAGCTGAAGGGAGGCGCGCCGCTGTCAATGTTGAATTATTACATGCGCACTTTTTGTTGGGCGGTACGGCATTGCTAACGACACTTGGATAAAACCATCGGCCGCTTGATCTTGGTAGACGCTCGCGGCGCCAAGGTTGTCAGTGTTTTGCAGGCAGCTTGCTGCAAGAACGTTATTGTAAAAAGGGGTTGGCTTTGCGCTCCGCGCCAATGGTGGTGGGGCGCCCATGGCCCGGGTAAACCATTGTGGCATCCGGCAACACCATGAACTGTGTCTCGATACTATGCATCAACTCATCATGGCTTGCGTTGGGAATATCGGTGCGGCCAACACCACCCCGGAAGAGCACATCGCCGCCAAAAAGCACACCAGCAGCCGGCTCAAAAAAGGCAACATGGCCGGGTGTATGGCCGGGCGCAAATAGCACTGTAAAGCGCAGCGATCCCAGTGACAACTCCTGGCCGGCTGCCAGCCAAACCGTGGGCTTGGGACCAGCCTCCATTGGCACACCCCACATTGTGGCGCCGCCTTTGCTGTCGTACAAGCCGGCATCCAGTGGATGCAGAGCGAGCGGCAACTTTGGGTTGGTGCGCAGCAGGCCGGCCACTGCCCCGATGTGGTCAAAGTGCGCATGCGTTTGCCAGATGGCCGTCAGGGTCCAGCCCCGAGCGGCAATGCGTTCCTCCAACAACGGCGCATCCCACGCCGCATCAATGACTACACACTGCGCGGTGACAGTGTCGGCTACAACATACGCATTGGTCTCCACCGGCCCAAGCGGCAGCGTTTCTATTTGCAACGGCGTTGTCATAGCTGCGCATGCCTGCAAACGCCGCAGTCAGGAGCACACATATTGGCTAAACTCTGGCACGGAAGAGGTTTGATTACGAATATATTTTCCAATTCAGTAGTTCGATCCGGGCGGCGGATTTTCATTGCGCTGGTCTTGCTCGTGTGGATTCTAATTCTATCCATCCCGCTGCTGGCACTAATGCTTGCCACCCGCGGCCAGCTGCAATGGCAGCGCAGTGAGTTTAGCGGGGACCGCGTTTGGCTGCTTAGTAACAGCAAGCAGGCCGGCGTGGCTTGGGAGGCGCGCCGCCTAACTACACCAGCGCCCGACCGGGCATGCGTGACCACCCGTGTGCGCTTTATTGTGTGGCGCGGCATGGCCGATGGACTTAACGCGGAATACTGTGATTGCTACGAACTGCCGGCGGCTAACCCGCCGGTGGCGCTGGGAGCCTGTTTTATACCCTAGATGGAATTGCGGTTATGCGGCGCGCGCCAACCCATGCATCAGAAACTTCCCGGGCGCTGGATGGAACAGGAGCGCGGATACACGAAGCCGGCACTGATACACCCCGGCATGCTGCACCCTACAACCATCACCGGCTGTCCTCGTGTCCGGCATGCCGGCTGTACAGCGCATAACTATGCCGTCGGCTGCAATTGCACCAGTAGCGCTCGGTTATGTATGACAACGCCATGCCCAATTTCGACGGCAGCGCGCATCTAGGCTAGCGGCCAGCACATTCCCATCCACACTGCGTAGCTGCCCGCTTGCAGTTTTCAGCGCTAATCAGCACCTGTTACTGCACAACCTCGCCGGCAGCCCACACCGTCGGCGGATACTCCCGACCTGAAAATGAACTAAAGCCAAATCCACTTGGCATACAGTTTTGTGATGCTTGAACGTTTTCCGTAACAACCATAGTTTAACTCAGT
>QWRL01000141.1 GCA_003670425.1 Chloroflexota bacterium | reverse complement strand
AACGCTCATGATTCTAAACAACACCGCAAACCCAACTGCCTTGGAAGCGGTTGAAATAAATGCGGTGACGGGCGTGGGCGCGCCCTCATACACATCCGGCGCCCAAAAGTGGAACGGCACCACCGCAAGTTTGAAGCCGATGCCGGCCAATAACAGCATGTTGATTACCAGCAGTGCCGCCGGCGGAACCTGCCCGCCCTGAACTGCTGCTGCAATCGCGGCGAGGCCGGTCTCGCCCGTAAAGCCGTACAGCAAACTGAGGCCGTACACCAGCAAGGCGGAAGTGGCCGCGCCAAAAAAGAAATACTTGAGCCCGGCTTCGGCCGAGGCGTCATCGCCATGCGCAAACCCGGCAAGCACGTACCCCGCAATACTGGTTGTTTCCAGCGCAAGGTAAAGCATGATGATGTCTGCCGACAGCGCCATGAAGTTCATGCCCAGGCAGGCACCAATCAAAAGTACAAAGTATTCGCCGTGGCGGCTGAGTCCGCGCACACCAGCGCTCAATAGCGCAGTCATCGCTCCCGCAAAGATGACCAGCATCCGGAACACGAACGCAAACAGGTCGGCGCGCAACATTCCGCCAAACAAGAGCGTGCGGTCGCCGCCGGGCTGCGCAAAAATTATTCCGAGCACGCCCGTGGCCGCGATGCCCAAGCCGGCATATATACCAAGCTCGCCATTGCGCCGCACCGCCGGGTAAGCCACATCCAGCACGGCCAACAACACAGCAACAACAACCAGCGCAATCTCCGGCAGCAGCACCAGCCAATCGGACGGAATGTAGGGCGCGATCATACTTATGCCCCCTGCAAAATCGCCATTATGTTTGCCGCGCTGCTGGAAACCAGCGGCGCCATCCAGGCTGGGAACCAGCCAAGCGCCAGCAAGACGCCCACCAGCACCGCTAAAGCCAGCTTGTCCAGGATGGTCACATCGCCCACGTGATGCTCAAACTCCGCGGGCAGCTTGGTGAAAAACACCTGATGCACAGCGCGCAAAATATATGCGGCGGTGATTGCAATTGCAATCACTGCGACGAGGTCAATCCATGAGTACTGTTGGCCCAAGTAATATTGGCTTGTAGTTTGCCCAGCCGCCCACACACCCATAAATATGGGCTGCTCCGCAATAAAGCCGGAGAAGCCCGGCATGCCCATAGACACCAATCCGCCGATGATGAATGCCACCGCCACCATTGGCATCTTGGTGCCGAAGCCGCCAAGCGACGGGATGTCACGGGTGTGCGCCTGATCGTAGATCATGCCAACGCAAGCAAAGAAGAGCGCCGTCATGGCGCCATGCGAAAACATTTGCAACCCGGCGCCCGTAATGCCGAGCGGCGTCAGGGTGGCCATGCCCAACGTCACAAGGCCCATATGCGAAACCGACGAAAAGCCAATCACGTATTTAAGGTCGCGCTGCATCATGGCCACAAAGGCGCCGTAGACAATGTTGATCAGCGCCAGAAAAACAATCCATGGCATCCAGTAGTACGCACCAGCGGGCAGCAGCATCACGCCAACGCGCAGCGCAGCAAACGCGCCGAGCTTCATCAGTACGCCGGCATGAAACATCGATACTGCGGTGGGCGCGGCCACGTGCCCGTCCGGGCTCCAGTTGTGGAACGGGAAGATGCCCGCCAGCACAGCGAAGCCAAAGAAAATAAACGGGAACCAGAAACGCTGGAAGTCCGCCGGGAAATGCGCATTTTGCAGTGCAAGCATGTCGAACGTGTTCATGCCGGACGCAAAGTACATCGCCAGCGCGCCAACAACCGCCAGCACCGAGCCAATAAATAAATACAGCGTCAGCTTCATCGCGGCATATTCGCGCGTGACCTTCCAGCCCCAGATGGCGATCAGCAGATACATTGGAAAGACTGCAATCTCGTAGAAGAAAAACAGATGAAACAGATCCAGTGCGACGAACACACCAAACACGCCGGTGGCAAGCAGGAAAAGAAACGCAAAGAACTCACGCGGCCGATCATCAATTTTCCACGAGATGAGCACGCCGGTGAACATAACAATTCCGGTCAGCAGCACCATCGGCAGGCTTAGACCGTCCACGCCCACGTAGTACGAAATGCCAAGTGCCGGCACCCAACTAAGGCGCTCCACAAATTGGTACCCAGCCAGCGGGATGTCATAAGTGAAGTACGCCCAGATGGCAAGCAAAAGCGTCAGTGTGGCGCCGGCCAATGCCGTGATGCGAATCTCCGTGTGGCGGTCAGCCGGGAACAGCAGCAGCAGCAGGCCGACAATTGCCGGAGTAAAAGTAATCGCAGACAGCAGCGGAAAGGACATCTGGCTAACCCACGAGGCGCATTACGGTCTGGTTGATCATGGTCACCAGCCAAGCCGGCCAGATGCCAGCCAGCAGCATCAACACCATAAGCGGCGCAACAATCAACACCTCGCGCACGCTAATTTCCATCGCATGGTGCGACCACTTTTCATTGCGCGGCCCATGCAAAACCTGCTGCACGCCCTTGAGAATGTAGGCGCCCGTGAAGAACAAGCCCAACATGCTGAAGGCTGTGGCAACTGTAAAGACCGGCCATGCGCCACGCACAATCGCAAACTCAGCAACAAATCCGCCCAGCCCCGGCAGCCCCAAAGACGCCATGCTGCTGAAGATGAGGATGCCGCCATACACTGGCGCCAGCTGCCAGATACCGCCGCCCAGTTCATTCAGGTCGCGCGTGTGAGCGCGCTCATACACAACACCCACCAAGAAGAACATGGCCGCAGCCGACAAGCCGTGATTAAACATTTGCAGCACGGCGCCGTTGGCGGCGATTGTTGCACTTAACCGAATGGCCGGGTCAGACACCTGCGCGGCCCACGCAGCCACTGCGATGCCCAGCACCACAAACCCCATGTGGTTCACAGAAGAGTAGGCCACGAGGCGCTTGAAATCTGTCTGGCCATAGGCAGCCATTGCACCGAGCACAATCGAAAACGCGGCCAGCGTTGCCAGCAGCGGCGCTGCGGCTGCGGCCTGCTCCGGAAACAATGGCAACACCAAGCGCAAAAATCCGTAGGCGCCCAACTTAAGGAGTACGCCCGCAAGAATCATCGAGCCGGCCGTCGGCGCCTCAGTATGCGCATCAGGCAGCCAGGTATGAAACGGCCAGAGCGGAACCTTGATTGCAAATGCAATCGTAAATGTCCAGAAGGCTGCGGTCTTGACTGCGCCAATTGAGATGCCGTCAAACACATCCTGATTAAATGATGGCCACTGCGCAATCAGCTCCGGCAGGTCAAACGTGCCAAGCGTTTGCGCTATTACCTGAATTGCCATCAACAGTCCCAGCGAACCAGCCAGCGTATAGACAAAGAATTTAAAGGACGCGTATTGGCGCGCCGGCACCTTGCGTCCGCCGCCCAGATCCCGCTCTCCGCTGGGGCTGCCCCACAGGCTAATCAGGAAATACATCGGCACAAGGCCAACCTCATAGAACAAAAAGAAGAGCATCAAATCAAGTGAAACAAAAACGCCAAGCATGCCAACTTCCAGCGCCAGATACAGCACCATGAAGGCCTTCACACGCTCCTCAATTTTGTAGGACGCCAAAATACCAAGCGGCACCAGAAGCGCGGTGAGCAACAGCATGGGCATGCTGATCCCGTCAACACCAACATGAAACGATGAGTGCACGGCGCTGTACCACTCTGCGCGCTGCTCGAACTGAAAGCCGGGCTGTGCCGGGTCGTAGGCAGACCAAAGCACAATTGTGAACGCCAGCGGCACAAGGCTGCCCAGCAGCGCAGTCCAGCGGATGGCACTGTGCATGCTGCCGGGAATTAGCAGCAAGACCAGAATCACCACGACGGGCGAAAACAAGATCAGGCTGAGAATATTCTGGTAAATAAAATTTGGCATGGAAGTCTAGCGGGCTGCTATCAAGAGCGCCGCAGTCATGGCAAGCACAGCCACAACCACGCCAAGCAAATAGGTCTGCACCTGCCCGGTCTGCACAAAGCGCGACCTTTCTCCGGTGGCTTGCACGCCATCAGCCAGCTGATCCGGGACGTAGTTCACGCCCCATTTTTCAAACAGCACCGCGCCGCCGCCAATGCCCATTGTCAAGCGCGCCAGCGCATGCAGTGCGCCGTCAATAATTCCGCGGTCCACAATGCGCGAGACAAACACAGCCGAGACCCATTTGGCCGGCACCACGAAGGCAGCCTGATAAAACTCATCCAGATAATATTTATTGCCAAGCAGCGTGTGCACCGGGCCAAGCACAACTTGAACCGGATCCGCAGCGCCCGCAGCCAGCGGACGCCGTCCGTACACCAGCCAGCCAGCCAGCAGCCCGCCCAACCCAACAACGACAGACAACACGACAGGCGTCCAGCTGAAAGCAAAGCCTTCACGCTCAACCGGCAATGCGCCCATCACAAAGTGCTCGAATGGATTCGAACCGAGCAAATGGCCAAGCACTGGAAACTCATGATGCACACCAACGTAGCCGGCGGTAATCGCAAAGAAAGCCAGGATGACAAGCGGCAGCGTCATTGTCCAAGCACTCTCGTGTGCATGCGCGGCACTCTCGGTGCGCGGCGCACCCCAAAATGTTAGCGCTATCTGGCGCATGGTGTAAAAGGCGGTCAGGAAAGCAGCCAACAGCAGCACCACGAGCACGGCCGTGTGGCCATGCGCAAGCGCATCGGCAAGAATTTCATCCTTGGACCAGAAGCCCGCCGTTACAAACGGAAAGCCCGCGAGCGACAAGCCGCCAATTAAAAATGTCATGTAGGTAACCGGCATGCGTGCGGCCAAGCCGCCCATATTGCGCATGTCTTGCGGGTCAATGTGTTCATGCGTGTGATGCGCACCATGCTCCATGCCATGAATGATGGAACCAGACCCCAGGAAGAGCAGCGCCTTGAAGAATGCGTGCGTCATCAGATGAAACGCCGCCGCAACGTAGGCGCCGATGCCGAGGGCCGTAATCATGAAACCGAGCTGGCTGATTGTGGAATATGCCAGCACCTTCTTCACATCGTTTTGCGCAATGGCGATGGTGGCAGCAAACAGCGCCGTAAAAGAACCCACCACAGTCATCAGCGCCAGTGCCGGGCTGCTGCCGTGCTCGGCACCCGCCGCCAGCAGCGGAAAAACACGGATGACCATGTAGACGCCAGCCGAGACCATGGCGGCCGCATGGATCATGGCGCTCACAGGCGTGGGGCCTTCCATTGCATCCGGCAACCATGTGTGCAGCGGGAACTGCGCGCTCTTGCCAACTGTGCCGGCAAAAATCAGCAGGCCAATCATGTGCGCTGCTGCCAGCCCGCTAATGTAAGACGGCGTAGCCACGAGCTTCTCCATCAACTCTGCATTGAAGAAAATTTCGCGGAAGTTGAGCGTACCGGCTTCTGAATAAAGATAGACAATGCCCAGCAGCATGACAACATCCGCCAAACGCGTGGTGAGGAATGCTTTGACAGCAGCCTGGCGCGGCGTGGTCTGGTGCGGGTCCGCATAATTACGCCCGTGCCAAAACCCAATCAGCAGGTAGGAGCACAGCCCCATGATTTCCCAGCCAAAGAAAAGCAGCAGCAAATTGTCCGCCACCACCAGCAGCAGCATCGCGCCGGCAAACAATGAAAGGAATGCGAAGAAGCGCGCATACATGGGCTCAACGCCGTTGTGCGGCGGACTGCCCGGCTGATCGTGCGCATCCAGCGCCTTGCCAAAGTTGCTATAGCCGATGCTGTAGAGAATAATGAGCGCACATGCCAGCGGCACAAAAAAGAGCATCACCACGGTGAGCGGATCCACCGCCACGCCCATGCGCAATGCCGTATTGCCCGTGGGCAGCCAGTCCAAACTGGCCGCCAGCGGATGCTCCGCAAAATGCGGCGTGCGCAGCGCGCCGAACACAACCGACCAGCCGAGCACGAGCGAAATGCCAATTGCCCCAAGCGCAACCGTGTGGCTCAGCCAGCGGCTGCGGAAGGTGAACAGCAGAATCACCGCGGCCGAAATCAGCGGGGGGGCCGGGATCAGCCAGACTGCCAAAGCACTTGTCTCCATCAAATTACCACTTCAGCAGGCGCACATCTTCAACAACCACCGTGCCGCGGCGCCGGTAAATTGAGATAATGAGCGCAAGCCCAACGGCAGCTTCAGCCGCCGCCACGGCAAAAACAATTATGGCGAACATCTGCCCGCTCACTTGAGTGGGCCCAAGGTGGCGCCAGAACGCAACGAT
>QWRL01000140.1 GCA_003670425.1 Chloroflexota bacterium | reverse complement strand
GTTCTTCTCCGGATTTTCACAGGCGGATGCCAACCCCGATATTGGCGACAGTGCCATTACCGAGACGGCCGGCATCGGCGGCTTCGCCATGGCTGCTGCGCCGGCGATTGTGACGTTTGTGGGCGGTACGCCGCGCGATGCACTCAACGCCACATTGGAGATGTATGAAATCACCAGTGCCGAGCACAAGCACTTTACAATGCCGGCTCTGGATTTTCGCGGCACGCCCACGGGCATAGACATCCGCAAGGTGGTGGAATTGGGTATTGCGCCGCGCATCAACACCGGCATTGCGCACAAGAACGCCGGCGTCGGGCAGGTGGGCGCCGGGCTGGTGCGGCCGCCCATGGTCATATTTGAGCAGGCGCTAATGGCTTACGCAGAGAAGTACGGCCTCTAACAAACTCACATGCGCCAACCGCCAACTATCGGACACCGCGCTTCAGCTACACTTGCGCTGGGCGTGCCCATCAACCGCAGCATCCGCACCGGCTGCATTCGCGCGCAATGGCTGCCCACTGATCTCACAATACACACCATTCACCAAAGGAGTCTTTCATGAAGATCTACGACCTCTCCCAGCCGCTAAACCAGGATTGTTCCTTTTGGCCGTTTTACCCGCCGTTTGAGGTCAAGTACATTAAGCGCAAGGCCGAACACGGCGTCAACGCGCAGTACATCATGACCTCCAATCACATGGGCACCCACTTGGATGCACCGCGCCATTTTGTGACGCATGGCCGCACCATCGACCAGATCCCGGTGGAGTGGATGTGGGGGCCGGGCGTGATTGTGGATGTGAGCGACATCTGCGATGATCTGGCGCTCTTCACCCCCAAGGACTTGGAAGCCCGCGCAGACATCCGCGACGGCGACATTCTATTCATTCACACCGGCTGGCACAAGTACTCTTTCCTCAGTCCGGAAGGTGACGAGGAGCGCTACATCCAGCGCCACCCCGGGCCGCACTTCAGCATCTGCGACTGGCTGCTAAAAAAGAAAATACACATCTGGGGCGTCGACATGATTTCCACCGACCACCCCATGAACTTGCCCATCGGCCGCTTTCTGGGGCGCGGCGGACTGGAGCACTGGCAAAAAGTACGCGCCAAGAGCGAAGCAAAGTTTGGCAAGAAAAACATGGCCACGCTGTTTCCGGACTCAGCCTACCAACTAACCCACAACGCGCTCTTCCCGCATGACTGCATGCACGTGGAGAATTTGGGCGGCGACATCAGCCGGCCCGAGCTGCACAACAAACGCATCACGCTGGGCGCGTTCCCGTGGAACTTCAAGGGCGGCGAGGCTGCCTTCTGCCGCGCCGTAGCCTGGCTGGATGAAGATGCCAAACCCGCCAGACGCGCTGCCAAAAGCAAGCCCGCTGCCCGCAAGCGTGGCAAGTAAGCTGCGCCTGGTCTGTCACGCAACGCGCTGAATACTTCCTGAACCTGTAACTGCTGCCGGCAAAGTCTGCTTTATGGCCACCCGCTACTTTGGCGCGCCCGTAACCCGCAATGAAGACCCGCGCCTGCTGGCCGGCCAGGCGCTGTTTGTGGATGATGTTGAGCTGCCCGGCCTGCTGCATGCAGCGTTCTACCGCAGCCCCTACGCGCATGCGCGCATCAAGCGCGTAGACGTCAGCCGGGCGCTGGCGCGGCCCGGCGTGATTGCGGCCTACACCGCCGCCGACCTTGGTGATTACTGGCAGCCCGGCCCGCTGCTGGTTCCGCCGCCGCCGGTTGCGGGCATCGTCTTCAACGCCCGCACACAGGTGCCGCTAGCAAAAGACAAGGTGCGCCACGCGGGCGAATCGATTGTGCTTGTCATCGCGGAGAGCCGCTACATTGCCGAAGACGCAATGCAGGACATCGATGTGGAGTTTGAACCGCTGCCGGCCGTTGTGGATTTGGAGCAGGCGCTTGCACCAGGCGCTGCACTCGTGCATGCAGACGTTGGCTCCAATGTGGCTGCGCATGTCATCCAGCGCAAGGGCGATTATGCGGCGGCCAAACAGCAGGCGCATCTGGTCGTGCAGCGCCGCTTTCATTACGACCACGGTGCATCTGCGCCAATTGAGACGCGCGGCGTGGTTGCGCAGTGGGATGCACGCGCGGGCAAGCTGACGGTGTGGGACACCACCCAGGCGCCGGTGGTAATTCGCAACGGGCTGGCTGCCATGCTAAACCTCAACGAGAAGCAGGTGCGCGTGATTGCACCCTTCATTGGCGGTGGCTTCGGCCCCAAAATTATGATGTTCTATCCGGAAGAAGTGCTGGTGCCATGGGCCGCGCTGCAGCTCAACCGCCCCGTGAAATGGATCGAAGACCGCGCGGAACACTTCTACGCCACCACCAACGAGCGCAACCAGGTGCATGATGCCGAAATCGCAGTCAGCAAAGATGGCCGCATCATTGGCATACATGATGTCTTTCTGCATGATGCCGGCGCCTATGATCCGTATGGGCTGACCGTGCCGCTTAACAGCCAGTGCACGCTGCTGGGCGTGTACCACGTGCCGCATTATTACAGCGAGTTCACAGCCGTGTTCACCACCAAGACAATCGTCACGCCGTATCGCGGCGCCGGCCGCCAGCATGGCGTGTTTGTAATGGAGCGCCTGCTGGACCTCGCAGCTGCGGCTCTTGGCATAGACGGCAATGAGATCCGCCGCCGCAACTTCATTGCGCCGGATGCGTTTCCGTACAACAACGAAATCATTTACCAGGACTTTGCACCGCTGATATACGACAGCGGCAACTATGCACCCATCCTTGAAAAAGCGCTTGAGCTGATCGGGTACGAGAAATTTATAGCGGAAGTGCAGCCAGCGGCGCGCGCTGCCGGCCGGCAACTTGGCATCGGCGTGGTGTGCTACGTAGAGGGCACCGGCATCGGCCCCTATGAAGGCGCGCGCGTGCAAGTGCAGGCCAGCGGCAAGGTAAGTGTGGCAACCGGCATTGGCACTCAAGGGCAGGGCCACTTCACCAGCCTGGCACAGCTGGCAGCCGACCAGGTGGGCGTGGATGTGCGCGATGTGGAAGTCGTCACCGGCGACACCGACCAGTTCTACTGGGGCGCCGGCACATTTGCCAGCCGCGGCGCAGTGGTTGCGGGCAACGCCGTCAACGAAGCGGCGAAAGATGTGCGCCGCAAGATTCTAAAGCTGGCCGGTGAAATTTTTGAGTGCGCTGAGGATGATTTGGAAATTGCAGATGGAGCGGTGCATGTGCGCGGCGTGCCGGCCAACAGCATCAGCCTGGGCACGCTGGCTCAGCGCGCAAACCCGCTGCGCGGTGCCGTCAAGCCGGGCACGGAACCGGGCTTGGAGTCCACCAACTACTTTGGGCCGGAGCGCGGCGCCACTGCCAGCGGCGCGCATGCCATGATTTTAGAAGTTGACCCGGAAACAATGCTGGTCGAGGTGCAGAAGTATGTTGTGGTGCATGATTGCGGCGAGGTAATCAATCCGCTGATTCTGGATGCGCAGGTGGTGGGCGGCGTGGCGCAGGGCATTGGCAACGCTTTTTACGAGCAGCTGATCTACGACGAAAACGGGCAGCTCGTGAATGGTTCATTCATTGACTATTTGCTGCCGACTGCGCTCGATGTGCCGTCGGTCACCGTTGCGCACCAGGTGACGCCTTCACCGCTTAATCCACTCGGTGTAAAGGGTGCCGGCGAAGCCGGCGCAATTCCGGTTGGCGCGCTTTTTGCGCAAGCCGTGGAAAATGCACTGGCGGGCAGCGGCCTCGAAGTGCTGGAGATTCCGCTCAGCCCCAACCGCTTGTGGGAATTAGTGGAAGCCGCCAAGCGCGGCTAGTACCAGTGGCCAGAGGCGCGCAGCCGGCTGCACGCAAGGGCAGCTGATGGCATAACTTGCCTGCCAGCTTCTCAGACACCCGCACAAATGATTCTCATAACTGGAGCCACCGGCAAAACCGGCCAGGCCGTGATTGATGCGCTGGCAGTGCGCGGCGGCCACCGGCTGCGTGCCCTGGTCCAGCCCGGCAGGCAGCGCAGCGCTGCAGCAATCAAGATCTCCGCACAAGCCGAAATCATGGTTGGTGATCTGCTCAATGCGGACACGCTTGCCGCTGCTTTTTGCGGGGTGCACGCGCTTTATCACATCTGCCCAAACGTGCATCCGCAGGAAGTCGCCATCGGCCAGAATGTAATCGGCGCTGCCCGCGCAGCGCGCGTTACGCACTTTGTCTATCATTCTGTGCTGCAGCCGCAGGTGGAAGCCATGCCGCACCACTGGAGCAAAATGCGCGTGGAAGAAATGCTGTGTGCAGCGCAGCTCCCGTTCACAATCTTGCAGCCCAGCGCATACATGCAAAACTTCCTGCCAGACTGGCAAACAATCACCGGCAAGGGCGTGCATAGCGTGCCGTACCCGCCGGAAACACGCCTGAGCCTGATTGATTTGGCTGATCTGGCAGCGGTGGCGGCGCTGGTGCTAACCGAGCCCGGCCACTTCGGTGCCACTTATGAGCTGTGCGGCACGCCCGGCCTGACGCAGACGCAGCTAGCGGAGTCGCTCAGCCGGCAGCTAAACCGGCCGGTACGCACAGAAACTGTATCGCTCAACGACTGGGAGAAGGCTGCCCGCGCGCGCGGCCTGAATGATTACGCCGTGGCCACGCTGCTGGCAATGTTCCGGTACTATGCGCTGCATGGCCTCAGTGGCAGCCCGAACGTCCTGCGCTGGTTGCTGGCGCGTGAGCCCACCACGCTGGCAGCCTTTGTGCAGCGCACTGCGGCGGCACTGCCAGCCGCAGAAGGGCAGCGCACGCAGTGATCCAGTTACGCGCACGCATAATCACACCCGCAGCCCACCTGTGGCTGGCGGACACCACGCACGCGCGCCTGCTAAATGTGTTTGAACATGCCTGCAACCTGGTAAACCAAAACGGCGCCGTCATGGCGCTCGTCACAGCAAGCCTCCCGCTTGCGCCCTTCGCCCTGCAAGTTGAAGCCGCCAACTTGCACGGACTCACAGCTGCAGCTGCCGTGCGCGTGACCAGCACAGAGTTGTATGTGGGGCGGTGGCGCATCGATACTACCCATGCTCAGGTGTGGTCTCCAATGCCGGACTGGGCTACCGCGCGGCGCGCAGTGACAAACAATCCGGACTTGCTTGACTCGCTTGCCCGGCATGCGATCGCCAGCTGTGCGCCCGGAACACTCTTGGAGCTGTACACCGCCCCCAATTCAAACACCTTTTTGAAGCTGTTTGCCCGCGGCGCCACCAACCTGGTCAACGGAATGCGCACACACTCCCTCAACCGGGCGATAGACGGAGCGCGCCAACTGGCTGGCCTGGGGCAGGGGCTGACGCCGGGCGGCGATGACTTCATCATCGGTGTCATGTTTGCAGCTTGGTCCGGCCTGTACGGTACCGCTGCCAAAGCATTCTGCATTCGTTTGGCTCAAACCGCTGCGCCCCGCACCACCACACTCTCCGGCGCATTTCTGCACGCTGCTGCCCGGGGCGAAGCCATGTCAGTTTGGCACACGCTGCTCACGGCATTCGCGCGCCCTTCAGATTTTGTGCCTGCTCTGCAAGCCTTGTTCCAAGTTGGGCACACATCCGGTGCGGATGCGCTGGCGGGGTTTATCGCCAGCCACTTTTGGAGCGAAACCGCCAGCCTCGCTGATGCACTCCGGGCAATCTAGCAGCCCGACGTGCCGAATTATGCGCGGAAACGCCGCCAGCGCCACTTGACAACCATTGGCGCTTCCAGTAAATTTCAAGATAATAAGTCTTTGCAATACTAAATTGTTGCGCATGCTGAGGAGGCCGTCATTATTTCGGATCATCTGCATACAATTGGCCGGGCACCGGGTGTGTGCCGGCAATTGCCCCACCCCGCCCGGCGGACAGCGATCCGCTTGCTGCCCGCAATCGCGCTGTCGCGGCGTGCATCCGTTTTTTCAAATGCAATTCGCACCAGATCGTTTGTGGTGCGCCCGAACCCGCCCGCATACATCCCCGACTGCAGCCCGGCCGGCTGCCACAACCCGCACTTGCACGGTGGCGGAACGCGCTGCGGCTCAGCGGCCCAGCTATTCGTCTCCTGCGACAGGCCGGCTTCATAACAACTTCTAGAGCGAGTGCTCCGCAATGAATAACTGGCACAGCACTCTTGCTAATTTTGCACTCGCCTTGCGTGCAGAATTCGCGGCGCTTAACTTTGAACAGGTGTGTATGGCCGTAACTTAAGAGGCCTCCAAAGTGTCCGGTGACTGCGG
>QWRL01000014.1 GCA_003670425.1 Chloroflexota bacterium | reverse complement strand
ATGTTGCCGGCCCGCTGGCGCTGGGCATGCGCGCCATCTTGTTCACCGGCGCCATTGACCGCGACAGTGCGCATACAGCAGCTGATGCGGTGTGCAGTGAGTTCTCCCAACTCCCCGCTGTACTGCGCGGCTGGCAGTCCGCGCCATAAGCGCAGCGCGCCTGTGACCTTGTTGAGCTGCTGCAGCTGCGGCTGGCTGGCTTGCCCGCCATGTTATTGATGCTGATCGGCAGCGTGCTGCTGTTTGACTTCCTGAACGGTTTTCACGACAGCGCAAAGTTGCTGGCGACACTGATTGCCTCGCGCGCGCTGGCTGCGCGGCCGGCGCTGCTGCTGACGGCGGCTGCCATGCTCACCGGACCGTTTCTGTTTGGTTCCGCAATCGCACGCACTGTGGGGCGCGGACTGGTGCTGCCCGACGCAGCAACGCTGCCGGTTTTTTTGGCGGCAGTTTGGGGCGCCACAACATGGGCGCTGGTCACTTGGTACACGGGCATGCCGTCGTCGCGGGCGCACGCCTTGGTGGGTGCAATCCTCGGGTCGGCCGCTGTAAGCTCCGGGTTGGGCAGCTTGCAATGGGCGGGGATGCGCACCGTGTACGCAGCCCTGCTGCTTTCGCCGCTGCTCGGTTTGCTAATTGGCTATCTGCTTATGAAGCTGGTGCTGGAGCTTGCACAAGCCGCGAGCCCATCCATCAACCTGTGGTTCAAGCGCGCGCAGCGCTTTACTTTTATGGGACTGGCACTCACCCATGGCAGCAACAGCGCGCAAAACAGCATGGGCATTATTACATTGGGCCTTTCTGTGAGCGGGCTGGTGCAGGGATTTGCGGTTCCGCTGTGGGTGGTGGCTGCCAGTGCGACGGCGACTGCTGCCGGCATGCTGACTGGGGGCGGGAGCCTGATGCGCACGCTGGGCTCAGGCATGTGCACAGTGCGGCAGGTGCTCGGCTTTGTGAGCCAGGTGGCGGCGGCCGTGGTGATCCTGGGCGCGGCCCTCACCGGCGGCCCGGTTAGCACCACGCATGTTAACGGTGCTGCCATCATGGGCGTGGGTGCTGCGCAAAACGCGCGCCGGGTGCGCTGGGGCGTGGCATCAGAGATCTTGTGGACTTGGCTGCTGACAATTCCGCTGTCGGCGTTGCTGGCGGGTATTTTTAGCCTGCTGTTGCGGCAGACGGGGATGAAGTGATGAAGTGGATGTTTTGGCGCCGCAGAGAGCCGGCGCAAATTGTTGAACTGCTTGTGCGCCAGGCTGACCTGACGCAGCGCGGACTGCTGCTGCTGCAGCAATACATGCGCGAGCCGCTGCCGGCGGTGGCGGACGAGCTGCATCATGTGGAGGAGGAGGCGGACGAGGTGCGCCGGGTGCTGATTGAGGAACTCAACCGAAACTTCATAACGCCATTTGACCGCGAGGATGTGTTTGCGCTCTCGCGCGCAATCGACGACATGGTGGACTATGCGGACACAACTGTGGACGAGATGGTGCTGCTGGGCGTTTCGCCTAATGCCTTTTTGCAGCGCATGTGCTCGCTGCTGGTGGAGGCCGGCGCGGAAGTGCATCGCGCCGTGAAGCTGCTGCAGGAACGGCCCGGCGTTGCCAATGAGCATGCCATGCGGGCCAAAGCGCTGGAAAACCGCGTGGAGCGCGTGTACCGCGAGGCCGTCGCAGACTTGTTTGCAAACCCGCGTGACGTGGAGCATGTGGTTGGCATGCTTAAGCTGCGCGAGATCTACCGCCACCTGTCGAATGCGGCTGACCGCGGCGATCAGGCGGCCAATGCGATTGCGGACGTGGTGGTAAAGCGCACTTAAGCTTGCACGCTTGCGCTGCATTGGGCAACCGGTCAATTATGTTTTGTTTTGCGTTCGCGCATCAAGCAGTGGTAAATTTAAGTTGGCCATATGCCACTCTGCCGGTTAAACGTTTAACCGTGAGTGGCCGGCGCTGCCACGCCCAATAATATGGAACACAGCAACTACATTACTTCCGCCAACGACAAGCCATTATTCACGCCCGGCCCGCTCACTACCAGCCGCACTGTGAAGCAGGCCATGCTGCGTGATCTTGGCTCGCGCGATGTTGCCTTTGTGAACCTCGTCAAAGATGTACGCCAGCGCGTGCTGGCTATTTGCGGCGTGGCCGCGCCGGACTATGAATGCGTAATCATTCAGGGCAGTGGCACTTTTAGTGTGGAGGCTGTCATCTCGTCCGCCGTGCCTGCCGCCGGAAAACTGCTGGCCATCAGCAACGGCGCCTATGGCCAGCGCATCATCCAGATTGCCAAGGTCCACAAAATTGATGCAACCCCGCTCGTCTACCCGGAAGATGGCAAGCCCACTGCGGCTGATGTGGAAGCTGCGCTGCTGCAGGATGCGGCGCTGACGCACGTGGCACTTGTGCACTCTGAGACCACCACCGGCATGATCAACCCGATTGATGAAATTGGCGCCGTAGTGAAGCGCCACAAACGGCGATTGATTGTGGATGCGATGAGCAGTTTGGGCGGCATGCCGATCGACCCGGAAAAGACCGGCATCGATTTTCTGGTTTCTTCGGCCAACAAATGCATTGAGGGCGTGCCGGGCTTTGGCCTGATCATTGCCAGCCGGGCAGCGCTTATGGAATGCGACCAACGGGCGCGCAGCTTGAGCCTGGATGTGTTCGGGCAGTGGAAGGCGCTGGAGGCCAATGGCCAGTTTCGATTTACGCCTCCCACGCATGCGCTGCTTGCATTTCATCAGGCGTTGGATGAGCTGGCAGCTGAAGGCGGCGTGATTGCGCGTGCGCAGCGCTACGCCAAAAATTATCAGACGCTAGTTTCTGGCATGCGCACTCTGGGCTTTAAGGAATACCTGCAGCCGCAGGATCAGGGGCATATCATTGTTTCGTTTAAATTCCCGGAACATCCGCGCTTCGAGTTTGAGGATTTTTACTCACGCCTGAGCGAAAAAGGTTTTGTCATCTATCCTGGGAAGGTGAGCAATGCGGACTGCTTTCGCATCGGGTGCATTGGGCGTCTGTTCCCGGCGGATTTCACTGCGCTGCTATCCGCCATTCGAGAGGCTAAAATTGAGATGGGGTTTGAGCTGTAGCAAGGGTGTAAAGTCTGCAGCGCTAATGCGCTCGGGCATCAGCGCTGATAAATTTCCTGCCAAATAATCTTTAGGAGCTTACAAAATGGAATTCTTCTTTCAACGCCAGTATCGGGGACCGCTCAAGGGCATCCTGCTGGACTGGGCCGGGACAACCATGGACTATGGCTGTTTTGCACCAGCCACTGTCTTCGTTGAGGTATATCGGCGCAAGGGTGTGCCGATTGCAGTGGAAGAGGCGCGCGTGCCCATGGGTGCGCACAAGAAGGTGCACATTCGCAAGATTTCACAGCTGCCGGAAGTAAACCAGCGCTGGCAGGCTGCGCTTGGCCGGCAGCCCAACGAGGAAGACATTGAGGGCATGTTCCAGGAATTTATTCCGCTGCAGCTGGCATGCCTCGCGGACTATGCGGACCTGATACCCGGAACGCTTGAGGCCGTTGCGGATTTTCGCAAGCGTGGGCTGAAGATCGGCTCCACCACCGGCTACACCGGCGAGATGATGAAGCTCTTGCTGCACGAGGCCAAGCAGCGCAACTACGAACCCGACTCCACCGTATGTGCAACCGATGTGCCGGCCGGCCGGCCGGCACCTTGGATGTGCGTGCAAAATGCAATGAACCTGGGCATCTTCCCGATGGAGGCGATGGTGAAAGTTGATGACACGCTGCCTGGAATCGAAGAGGGCCTCAATTGCAATATGTGGACAATTGGTCTTGCACTGACGGGCAATGAAGTTGGAATGAATCATGCTGAAGTTAAAAAGGCGCCAGCCGCGGAACTCAAGCGCAAGCTGGACCGGGCCTATGACCGCATGGCGCAGTGCGGCGCCCACTATGTGGTGGACGGCATTTGGGATGTGCCCGCCGTGTTGGATGACATTAATGCGCGCCTGCGGCGGGGCGAGCGTCCGTAGCACGGCAAGCCCGCGGGCGGCAGTCGGCTTCTGAGAAGCGGGAATTTGAGAGAGTAATTGATTGGAATTGAGCTGACCTTGCGGGTGCGTTGGGGCGTGTTCTGAGGGTATCGGCTTTGGCCCGGCTGCTGCCGGGCTGCTGGTGTATTAGACTTAAGGGAGCGGGACGGGTGTGCTATAGTGCGCGCGGGCTTGGAGCCCGGACGATCCTTACTGGCGCGTGCGATTGGCGATTTGGCGGGCGGATTGATGTAGTGCAACTGTTGTAGAAGGGTCAAAATAACTTAATCGCAGTTTAATCAGATTTTATTTCGGTGCAGTGTACCGGGCAATATGATTGTGTGAGTGTGAATTACGTAGGAGGCAGCGTCTATTAGGTTCATCAAACCAGTCTGCTTAATTGTGACCGCGAAAAGAAATATAGTTATTACCAAAGGAGAGGAAATGCAAACCAAAAACAAAACTATGCAAGTTGCCGGTGCGATTTATCTTGTCAGCGCATTGGTCTTGAGCGCATGTGCAGCGCCTGCACCGGCGCCCGCCCCTGCGCCGGTTGTAGCCGCGCCAGAACCAACCAAGGTTCCGGCTGTGCCCGCGACAGATGTACCGTTTGTGCCGGCAGTGGCAGTGGACTGGAACGTTGCCACATCCGCAGGCAATATGGATGACCTTGTGGCTGCGGCGCAGGTTGAGGGTGTCCTGAATGTCATCACGCTGCCCCGCGACTGGTGCAACTATGGCGAGATGATTGATACCTTCTCTGCCAAGTACGGTATCAAGGTTAATTCACTCAACCCAGATGGTGGTTCTGCGGACGAGATTCAGGCCATCAAAGACAACAAGGACAACAAGGGCCCGCAGGCTCCGGATGTAATCGACGTCGGCCCGGCTTACGGTCCTACTTCGAAAGAGGAAGGTCTTGTCGCTGCCTATAAAGTTGCCACGTGGGATTCGATTGTGGGCGACAAGGACCCAGATGGCTACTATGTTGTGGACTACAACGGTGTGATGGTTTTTGAAGTGAATACCGATATTGTGAAAGAGGTGCCGAAAGACTGGGCTGATCTGCTGGATCCCAAGTACAAGGGGCAGGTTGCGCTGGCTGGTGATCCGCGCGCTTCCAATCAGGCTGCGCAAAGTGTGTTTGCTGCTGGTATGGCTAGCGGTGGCTCGCTGGATGACACCACTGCCGGTCTTGAGTTCTTCAAGCAGCTAAACGCCTCCGGCAATTTGCTGCCGCTGATTGCGGGCAGTGGCACAATTGCAAAGGGTGAAACACCCATTACCTTCCAGTGGAACTACCTCGCGCTTGCCAATGCGGACACCTTTGCGGGCAACCCCCCGCTGGAGATTGTCTATCCATCATCTGTGAACTGGGGCGGCTACTATCTGCAGGGTATCAGTGCCTATGCACCGCATCCCGCAGCGGCGCGCTTATGGCAAGAGTACCTTTTTTCTGATGAGGGCCAGCTGACCTGGATGAAGGGCTACTGCACACCGTCGCGCCTGGCAGACATGCTCAGCCGCAATGTTGTGCCGGACGACATCAAGAGCAAGCTGCCCGATCCTAAAATTATCGAAACCTCTGTCGTTCCAAGTGGTCCGCAGCTTAAGGCTGCGCGCGCCAACATCAAGGAGAAATGGGACACTGTGGTTGGCCTTGACATCAAAAAGGCCCCGTAGACTCTCTCGTTCAAAATTGTTGAAGTACGGCCCGGCAACTTTTGCCGGGCCGTATTCTTTTCCGGCTAAGGCCCCATCCGTGCAGGGTCCGCCAGCCGCCAGTTATAATGCCACTCCGATGAATGCTCGCCGCTGCGCTTTGAGTGGTTCAATGAGCTGGGTTCGGCACCAGTTAGTGCATGTCTGAAATTGCTGGCTCCCGGTTTACTGGGGCGCAGCCGCGGGCTGCCGTTGCGCTTGCGTCCATGTGGACGTACCTTGGCGTACTGCCCTTTTTTGCCTTCATCATTGCGTTCCTGATCTTTCCGGCCACAAATTTATTTGCAGGCGCGTTCCAAGATGCGAAGGGACACTTCACGCTTGTAAATATTCAAGAACTTTTCTCCCCCTATATCCTCAAGGCTTATAGAACCAGCCTTGAGGTGAGCTTGATTACTTCTGTGAGCGGCGGGGTGTTGGGTTTCTTCGTGGCCTATGCAATCACCATGGGTGCGGCACCGCGTTGGGTGCGCAACATGCTGCTGACTTTTTCCGGCTTGGCTGCCAATTTTGGCGGTGTGCCGCTGGCGTTTGCGTTCATTGCCACCATGGGCCGCACCGGGTTTGTCACCGCAATTCTCAAGAGCATTTGCTACACAGCTGCCGATGCAAGCAAGGTGTGCCCGCTGGATCCGTACGAAGCGGGCTTTAACCTTTACGGCACCGTCGGGCTGGCAGTCACGTACACATATTTTCAATTTCCGCTAATGGTGCTTGTGATTACACCGGCCATTGAGGGCTTGAAGCGTGAGTGGCGCGAAGCCGCTGAAAATCTCGGTGCCACCCCGTGGCAGTACTGGCGCCATATTGGTTTCCCGGTATTGCTGCCGTCAATTTTGGGTGCAATGTTGCTGCTGTTTGGCAGCGCATTTGGTGCGTACGCCACCGCTCAGGCACTTACCGGGGGCAGCATTCTGCTCGTTACCATTGTCATCGGGCAGCAAATTCGCGGCGATGTGCTGGGCAATACCAATCTTGGTTATGCGCTGGCGCTGGGCATGGTTGTGGTCATGGCGGTGTGCATTGCGTTTTACACGCTACTGGAACGGCGAAGCTCCCGCTGGCTTAAGCGATGAGCCAAAGCAGATTTAATCCGTGGACGTGGCTGTGGATAACCATTGGCACGCTCTATTTTTTTGTGCCGCTATATGGCACTTTTGACTTTTCACTGCGCATGAAGCGCGGCCAGATCAGTTTTCTGGCGTACGAGAAAGTTTTTGCCGACCCAAAATTTTTGCAGAGCTTTCGCTATTCTGCAACCATGGGCGTGATCACCGTGATTGTGAGCATTATGCTGTTTGTGCCCACCACATACTGGATACACCTCAAGTTGCCGCGCCTGCGGCCGGTGGTTGAGCTGCTAACCCTGCTGCCTTTCATCATCCCGGTAATTGTGCTCGTGTTCGGGCTCATTCGCACCTTTAGCCGTCCGCCGTTTCGCATGACGCAAACAGAGTTCACAACGGATATTCTAATTACAGCCGGTTATGTTATTTTATCGATGCCGTTTATGTTTCGGGCGGTGGATGTGGGCATGCGCGCCATTGATGTGCGCACTCTGACCGAGGCTGCCCAAAGCCTGGGCGCCGGCTGGCTGCGGATTTTGTTGAGCGTCATTTTGCCTAACTTGCGGGTCGCCATTTTAAGCGGCTCGCTGATCACATTTGCGACAGTTGTGGGGGAGTTGATTTTGGCGGACTTTTTGGTGCGCCCGGCGCTGGGCCCCTACATGGTGGTGGTGGGCGGCGGCAAGGCTTATGAGCCAGCCGCGCTTGGAATTTTAAGCTTTGGGCTCACTTGGATTTGTTTGGGAATTATTCAACTGGTGAGCCGGGGCGATGTGCGTTTGCAGCCCATCGGCCGCTAAGCTGGCGGAGTACTATGGCATTTCTTGAAATTAGCGGCGTTACCAAACTGTTCGGGCAGGGAGCCGGTGCGGCAGTTGATGACTTCAGCTTGAGCATCGAGCGCGGAGAGTTCATTTCGTTTCTCGGCCCCAGCGGGTGCGGTAAAACCACCACGCTGCGGGTGGTGGCAGGTTTTGAGCAGCCCACTTCCGGCAGTGTGCATATCAACGGTGTTGATGTGAGTAGCGTGGCTGCGAACCGGCGCAATATCGGCATGGTGTTTCAGTCTTATGCGCTGTTTCCCAACATGACGGTTGCCGAAAATGTGGGCTTCGGGCTGCGCGTGGCTGCACAGCCTGCAACAGTGGTGCAGGCGCGTGTGGCGGAGATGCTGGAATTGATCCGGCTGCCGGACTACGGGCGCCGCTATCCGCACCAGCTATCGGGCGGGCAGCAGCAGCGCGTGGCGCTTGCGCGTGCGCTTGCAGTGCAGCCGCAGTTGTTGCTGCTGGATGAGCCGCTCTCGGCGCTGGATGCAAAGATCCGCGTTGAGCTGCGCGCCGAAATCCGGCGCATCCAGCAGGAACTCAAGCTGACCACAATCTACGTCACGCATGACCAGGAAGAGGCGCTCTCGCTCTCTGACCGCATTGTGGTGATGAATGTGGGGCGCATCGAGCAGGTGGGTACGCCGTTTGAAATCTACAACTACCCGCGCACGGCGTTCACTGCGTCATTTGTCGGGCATTTGAATCTGCTGCCGGTGCAGGTTACCGATGCGGCAACCGGCGCCTGCATGTTTGAGGGCACGCCGCTTGCCAGCAGCCAGGCTGCGCCGGCAAACCAGAATGGCACAGCGCGCCTGGCAATCCGGCCGGAGGAACTTGTGCTGTCCGGTGCGGGCGGCAACCGGCTAACGGGGCGCGTGCTGAGCGTGAACTTTTTGGGGAATGTGGTGCGGCTGCGCGTGCGCGTGGGGGCGGTGGAGTTGTCTGTAGATTTGTTCAACGAGCGCAAGCTGGTGCTGCCGGCGGTGGATGCGCAAGTGGAGCTCAGCTTTCCGGCGCACGCCTGCTGGTTAATGGAATAACGCTACGCGGCAAACTTTATGCACAGCACGCCGGCAACAATCACGGTGGCCATTGCGAGCCGCCAGCGCGCTGCGGGTTCCCGAAACAGCCAGGCTGCACCGGCCACACCCAGCACAATGCTCACCTGGCGCAGCGCCACCACATAGCTTGCCTGTTCGCTAAACTGGTATACCCAGAGCACCAGCGAGTAACCGCCAAACATGGCACCGCTGGCCAGCAGCGTGGAGAGCCGTGTGCCGCGCGGGAAGCTCAGCTTGACTGGCTCGCGCATTAGCCACAGCAGCAAAGCAAAGAAAAACACATCCAGCACCATCACGAAGACATGGTATTGAAGCAGGCTGGCGAGTGAGGGCAGCTGTTTTGCAGCGCGGCTGTCAGCCAGCGTATAGCCCACGGTTGCCAGCGCAATTAACACCGTCCAGCCGGTGCTGCGGTTGAAGTACGTCTTAGCAGAAATGTTGCGCAGTGACTCGAGAGGGATCAGCGCGCAGCCCAGCGCCACCATCAAGAGCCCGGCCCAGCCCAGTGCGGACGGCGCATGGCCGGCCCACACATCGAAACCAGCCAGCAGCACTGCGGGCAGCGCGCGTGCCAGCGGGTAAACCACTGTAAAGTCCCCATGGCGATATCCGAAAGACAAACTGGTGCAGTAGACGCCCTGGCACACACCGGCCAGTAGCAGCCATTTCCAGGTGGCAGCCAGCACGGGTTGCAGCAGCAACTCCGCCGCCACCGCCGGGCCAATCCCCACACCCACAACTACTGCCAGCATCCGCAAAAATGCCAGCGGGTCCTGGCGCTGGCGCACTTGCAAGTTCCACCCAGCATGCATTACGGCGGACAGCATTACCAGTGCAAATGGAAAAAGCGGCATGTGATGGGCGCTGCGGAAACGCTCCGGGGGCTATGCGGAACGGCAGGCTATGGTGGGCTGCTATCGCGCTGCGGAGACGGGCGGTCTATTGAAAACGCTCTACTTGAAAAGGAAGCAGGTTCATTGCCGGCTGGCTGCCCGCCACCAGCTGCGCTGCCAAACGCCCGGTCATGGGCGCGTGCGTGATGCCAAGCATGCCATGGCCGGTGGCCAGCACCACATTGGAATGCTGCGGACTGCGCCCGATGATCGGCAGGCTGTCCGGCGTCAGCGGGCGCAAGCCGCGCCAGAGCTCAAGCACTTCCAAGTTTTCCATGCCCTGCAAATACTTTGAGAGCGCGCGGCGCATTGCATTGGTGCGGCGCTGGTCAATGTTCATGTCCATGCCGCCCAGCTCCAGCGTGCTGCTAAAGCGCATCTCGGTGCCCATGGGCGTTACCGCAATCTGCGCCTCTTCCAGTGAGAGCGACATGTTGGGGCAGGCGGCCGGCCGGCGTACCGTAAAGCTGTAGCCCTTTGCCGGCTGAATGGGCAGGCGCAGCTTTAGCTGGCGCGACCACTCCGGCGACCATGCGCCGGTTGCTATCACCACATGCTGCGGCAGGAAGTCACCGCGTGTAGTTACAACGCGCGCGATGCGGCCCGCACTGCTTTCAAGCGCCAGCACCTCCGTTTGGGTGTGCATGGTCACGCCCAGCCCGCGCGCCACGGCAGCCAGCGCGTGCACAAATTTTCCGGGTGTGATGTGCGCATACTGCGGATAGTAAACGCCGCCGATTACATCCGGCTGCAGGTTGGGTTCCATGCGCCGCGCTGCGCTGGCATCCAGCAGCTCGCTTGGCACGCCGTGCTCCGCCAGCAGCTGCGCTTTGTGCTCGCCTTTGCGCAGCATCGCAGCGGTACGGTAAAGGTACAAGCGCCCCTTGTGCTCGTAGTTGCAGTCCAGCTTGTATTCGTCAATCAGCTCGGTGTAGAGTGCATGGCTGGCCCGGCCAATCTGCAGCAGCGGTGCAATGATGGCGCGTACAGCGCGCTCATTGCAGCATGCCTGAAACTGCAGCAGCCAGCGCGCCAGTTCCAGGCTGGGCCGCGGCTTGATGTAGAACGGACTTTCCGGGTCTGCCAGCCAGCGCAAGCCCTGCCCAAGCACGCCCGGGCCGGCGAGCGGTATGGCGTGGTTGTAGGCCACCAAGCCGGCGTTGCCATGCGAGCTGCCGGAGGCCAGTTCCTGCTTCTCCAGCAGAGTTACCTGCATGCCTTGCTGCGCAAGAAAAAAAGCTGTGCACACACCCACGGCGCCGCCGCCCACCACCAATGCTTCAACTTGTTTGTCCATATTTGGTGCGTTAGGATAGCACAACTGGCGCTTGCACCAATGCCAACTGGTACAATTTTCAAAATCTGTCGGATGCAACCAAAATGAAACTTGATGCTTCGCTTTCACTCTGTATTATCAATGGCTACCCAAAAAAGAATCGTACAGTTTTGGACGAGTCAAATGTGCGCCAGGCGGACGATCTCTATTTGGATTTTCTGCGCAGCATGCTGCCGTCTGGAAAGTTTGATGTGCTCTATGTGGCGGACCTGGATGTTGGTTTGCCGGCCGGTGCCGGCCTCAGCTCATACGATGGCTTCATTTGGACGGGCTCGAACCTGACGATTTATCATGATGTACCCGAGGTCACGCGCCAGGTGGAACTGTGCCGCTCCATTTACGCGGCCGGTGTGCCGCAATTTGGCAGCTGCTGGGGCGTGCAAATGGCCGCGCTCGCTGCCGGCGGTGCAGTGCGCAAGAATCCCAACGGGCGCGAGTGGTGCATTGCGCGTGACATTCAATTGACAGAAGCCGGCCGTGCGCATCCAATGTACATCGGCAAGCCCGCGCGCTTTGATGCGTTCATCATGCATCTCGATGAAGTATCGGAGTTGCCGCCCGGTGCAACATTGCTGGCGCAAAACGATCACACGCCTGTGCAGGCACTGGAGGTGCGGCACGCAGCGGGCGTGTTCTGGGCGCCGCAGTACCATCCCGAGTTCACGCTGGCCGCCATGGCGCGGCTGCTGGTGGCACGCAAAGCGCCGCTCACCAAAGAGGGCTTCTTTAAATCTGAGGCAGATGTGGAACAGCAGGTGCTGCGCATGCTGGCGCTGGCGGATGAGCCCGGCAATGGCGCACTGCGCGCAGAACTAAATGTGGGCCCGGACTTGCTGCACGACGACATTCGCCAAAATGAAGTGTTCAACTGGCTGCAGCGCCTGGTGATTCCGTCCCTTAAGCATTAGTTGAACTAGACTCGGCAATGGCCAAGGTAATTCTGGTATTAAGTGATGCGCTGCGCGATGATCGCGCAGCCGAGCACATGAGCTTTCTGGAGCACCTGGTGGAGACACGCCGCGCCACGCGCTACAAAGTGCGCGGCGAACTGCCCACCATGTCGCGGCCGTGCTATGAGGCCGTGCATACGGGCGTGGCGGCGATGGAGCATGGCATCACGAGCAATCACGTGGTGCGGCTTTCGCGCATGCCGAGTATTTTCTCTGTGGCACACGCTGCCGGGCGCGTCACTGCCGCCAGCGCCTATTGTTGGTTCTCCGAGCTGTACAACCGTGCACCTTTTGACATGGTTGATGATCGCGAGGTGGACGACCCGGCACTGCCCATTCAGCATGGCCGTTTTTACAATACGGATGACTACCCAGACTTTGAGGTGTTTACAGCTGGCGCCGCCCTTGTGCGCAAGTTTGCGCCGGACTATTTGCTCATTCATCCAATGGCCACGGATTATCTGGGTGAGCGCCACGGCGGAGATTCTTACGAGTATCGCCACCAAGTAACCATACAGGACAACATGCTCGCGTCTGCGTGGCCAGAGTGGGAAGCGCGCGGCTACACATTGCTCGTCACTGGCGATCACGGCATTGGGCCGGACCGCTTGCATGGCGGCACGCGGCCGGACATGCGCGAGGTGCCGTTGTATGTAATTGCGCCGCACGCTGCCGGCCGCGGCAATACCGGCATCACCGTCAGCCAGTTGCAGATTGCGCCAACTGTGTGTGCGCTGCTGGGCGTGCCCGTTCCGCTTACAATGCAGCAGCCGCCAATTGCGGCGTGACACGCGTTCTCAACATTGCCCATCGCGGCGCGCGCAGCCTGGCGCCGGAGAACACGCTGGCCGCAGCGCGCATGGCGCGACATGCGGGTGCGGACATGTGGGAGCTGGATGTGGCCGTGAGCGCGGATGGTGCGCTGTTTGTAATGCACGATGACTCGCTGCAGCGCACGACGAATGCAGCACAGCGCTTTCCGGACCGCGCACCGTGGACTTTCAGCGGGTTCACGCTGGCAGAGTTGGAGCAGCTGGACTACGGCAGCTGGTTTTCGGAAAGTGATCCGTTTGGAGAGGCGGCTGCCGGAAACATAACTCCGGCTGCCATGGCAGCGTTCCGGGGCGAGCCGCTTTTGACGCTGCGCGCGGCGCTGCACTTTACGCGCCGCCATGCGTGGCAGGTGAATGTTGAAATCAAGCGCCTGCCGGCGCCATTGGAAAACTTTCCGGTTGCGGCTGCGGTGGTTGCCATGGTGGATGAGCTGGGCATGGCGGAACAAGTGGTGGTGAGTTCATTCGTGTTTGAAAATCTGCGCGCGGTGCACGCGCTCAACCGCACAATCCGGCTGGCGGCCCTGACGGGGCTTGTGGAAACTGAGCCGCAGCTGCCCGACTTGCCGCTGTTTGGCGTGAACCCGCATTATGTGGGCCTTACGGATGGAGCTGTGCGCGGCTTGCGCGCGCGCGAGTTGGCGGTGTTGCCGTGGACGGTGAATGCAGAGGACGAAATGCAACGGCTAATTGATGCGGGCGTCAGCGGCGTTATTACGGATTTTCCGCAGCGCTTGCAGCGCTTGTTGGGCAGTTAGCACTGAAAGATAAAGGGGGAACTTTTCATGAGACTAGAAGGCAAGGTGGCATTGGTGACCGGTGCGGGCAGTGGCATTGGGCGCGCGACGGCGCTGCTGTTTGCGCAGGAGGGTGCAAAGGTGCTGGTAGTGGATGTGAATACAGCAGCGGGCAAAGAGACGGTGGATCAGATTGCCGCTGCGGGCAGGCAAGCCGCATTTGCGCATGCTGATGTTTCCAAGGCTGCAGATTGTGAAGCGATGGTGCAGGCAGCTGAAAAGCACTTTGGCAAATTGAATGTGCTCTTCAACAACGCCGGCATCAGCCATGCCGATGATGACGATGCCGTGAAGACCAGCGAAGAAGTGTGGGATTTGACGATGGCGATTAATTTGAAGAGTGTGTTTCTGGGATGCAAGTACGGCATTCCGGCTCTGCGCCGCGCCGGCGGCGGGTCGGTTATCAACACCGCATCTTTTGTGGCGCACTTGGGTGCCGCCACGCCACAGCTGGCGTACACCGCCAGCAAGGGCGGCGTACTGGCCATGAGCCGCGAGCTGGCCGCCGTGCATGCGCGCGAGAACATTCGGGTGAACGCGCTTAGCCCCGGCCCGCTGCGCACCGAGCTGCTCATGAAATATTTAAACACCGACGAGAAGAAACAGCGCCGGCTGGTGCACGTACCCATGGGGCGCTTTGGCGAGGCGAAAGAAATTGCGCAGGCAGCACTGTTCCTGGCGTCTGATGAGTCGTCTTTCATGACCGGCTCTGAGTTTCTTGTGGATGGCGGAATCACCTCGGCTTACACCACGCCGTTGTGATTGCGCCGGGCTGCAAGTTCGGGGTGCGTGGCGCAGGGATTGGTGCTGAAGCGATTGCAAAAAGCGGAGCAGAAAAATGAGTGACACACCGCGGCGGGAAGTTTGTTCTTGGGATCAGGTGGAGCGCCTTGTGCAGCAAATTGTGCACCAGCTGCGGCGCGAGGTGCAGCTGATGGTGATTGTGACGCGCGGCGGCTTGGTGCCGGGCGGCATGCTGGCGGAGGCGCTGGGCGTGAAGGCAATTATGACCGCCGCAGTGCAGTTCCCGCTGATGGAGCCCAAACAGCGTTTGCTGGCATGGCCTGATTTTCTGCAGTTTCCGCCGGATGAACTGCTGGCGCGCCGGCAGATTCTGGTGGTGGATGATGTGTGGGGCTCGGGCCGCACAATCACTGCAGTGCGCGAACGCATTATTGGCGCCGGGGGCGACCCGGAACTGTGTGTGCTGCATTTCAACCCGTACCGCAATTTGTTTGGAAAGGCGGTGCCGGACTACTACGGTGCGCGCACTGATGCGCATGTTATTTACCCATGGGAGCCGCGCCCCGGCCTGCATTTTGCGCTGACGGAGCCGGAAGCCACCAGTTAGGCAGCCGCTAGCTGGCGAATTGACATTGCACGCGGGGCTGGTATACTTTGCACGCTGGTCTAACAGGCAGAGCAGGCACACGGGGAGCTCGCGAATTCCATCCCCGACCGTTCTCAGCACTTATGTTAAACCGTCTGGACTGCGAAGTTATCCTTGCCGGAGGTCTGGTGAGCGTGGGTTGAGCAGAAGCACAACACTTGCCAAACTTTATTTTGGAATGGGTCTGATGCAGGACCCATCGGCGTGGAAATCGGAATCGCCTAAATATGGAAGGCGGCGCCGGTTTTTTTGTTTGGAGGAGTGTGGCCGATGACAACTGTGGTTTTACGCCCGGAGGAGTCGCAGGAAGATTTGCTGCGCCGCTTCCGGAAAAAAGTGATGCGGGCGGGCGTGCTGGGGGTGGTGCGGCGCAAGCGCTGGTTTGTATCCAAAAGTGAGACGCGGCGCATTGAGCGCAAGAAGGCGCTGCGCCGCATGCGCCGCAAACAGCAGCGCGCAATGAGCCAGGACGGCTTGTGAGCCGCATCGGTCGATAAGCAAGCATGGCCCCCAAAGACGAAAAAATTGAGCTCGAAGGCGTAATTGTTGAGGCACTCAAAGGTACGCAGTTCAGAGTGCAGCTTGATAACGGCCACAATGTGCTCGCGTATTTGTCTGGCAAGATGCGCCGTTTTTACATTCGCATCCTGCTGGGTGACCGGGTAAAGGTGGAAATGTCGCCCTATGACCTGAACCGCGCGCGCATCTCTTATCGCTTTCCCACGGGATCGCAAACCTGAAGCGCACGCACTAGTTATTTTCAAAAACAAAAAAGCGGCCGCAGATCCTGCGGCCGCTTTTTTGTTTTTGAAGCGTCGTCTGCTACGCGCGTACTTCACCGCGCATATGCCACGGTCCAGCCCAGTCTATTTTCACGTTCGCCAGCTTGCCGCGCCAGTCATCGGCATCGTCAAAGAAAACCAGTTTGTTCGTGCGTGTGCGGCCGCGCCAGCGGCCGCGTTGCTTGTCTTCTACCAGCACTTCGGTGCGTTGTCCCACATAAGCTTGATTGCGCACGCTTAAGATACCCGCCTGCTGCTCATCGAGTGCAGCGCGGCGCGCTTCTTTCTCGTCTTCACTGACGGTGTCCGGCATGCGGCGCGCAGACACGGTGCCGGCACGCGGTGAATACTTGGCAAGATGCACGGTGTCCAGCTGCAGGTCCGCCAGAAGGCTGCGGGTCTGTTCAAAGTCCGCTGCGCTTTCGCCGGGAAAGCCCACGATCACATCGCAGGCAATTGAGCCGTGCGGCATGTGCGTGCGAATGCGCTCAATCAGCCGGCTGTAGTCCGCGCGCGTGTATCCGCGGTGCATGTTTGCGAGCACCGCATCGCTGCCGGACTGTACGGGCACTTCTATGTTTTCGCAAACCTTTGGCAGTTCGGCAACTGTGGCCAGCAATTCATCGGTCATGAAGTTGGGGTGCGAGGTCAGGAAGCGGATGCGGTCGATGCCATCGACATTTTGCAACCGGCGCAACAAGCCGGCCAGGTTTGCCCCGTCAGACCGGTCTTCGCCATAACGATCCACAATCTGGCCCAGCAGCGTAACCTCGCGCACGCCTTGCGCTGCCAGCGAACGCACTTCGGACACCACCGCATCGGCCGGGCGCGAGCGCTCAATGCCGCGGCGAAATGGGATGATGCAAAACGTGCAGCCAAACGAACAACCGTACACAACCGGCACGTGGGCACTCACCAGCTTGCCGCGCTCAGCTTGCGGCAGCACCAGCTCGCCATCCTGCATCCGGTGGCGTATGTCTACTGCCGCCGTCATCAGCTGCCGATCAGCGCGCGCAATCAGGTGATGCACCAGCGGCGCTGGATCTGATGGCGGAAGGTAGACATCCACCAGCGGAAATGCTTTGCTCAATTCTGTGTTGCCCTTGACACCAACGAGGCAGCCCATCAACCCTACAACCAAGTCCGGACGCTGCGTGCGTTTGTGATGGCTGATGCGGTGCAGCCAGCTGTACGCTTTGTCTTCTGCGCTTTGGCGCACCACGCAAGTGTTGAGGACAATCACCTCGGCTTCCTCCGGGCTGGCGGCTGCCGAGCCGCCAAGCTTCTCCAGCTCGGAAGCCAGGCGCTGCGTGTCGGCTGTGTTCATCTGGCAGCCAAGGGTATCAATGTGGTATTTCATGTTGGGAAGCGCGCTCGCCATTTCATTTTACCATTCGGGCCCGCGTGTAAGCGCAATCAACGCGCCAGCGTGCCAATGATCAGAATTTCGTGCAGATCGAACCAGAGTGCACCGTCAATGTCGCGGGGATTGAAGTAACTGTGCACTAGCGCTGGTGCTTGCAGCAGCACAGCGCTGAGCTGGGCGCGCGTGTGCGCGGGCACGCTCATGCGCGTGCAGTAGTCTGCAAAGTTGAGGGCTTTGCGATAGGGCAGCTTGCACACCACCGCAAGCCCATTCGCTGCGAACAGTTTCTGCCAGTCTGCAGGCGTCTGGTGGCGGCCGTGGCTGGGATCGCGCAGCCTTTCGAAGGCGTTGATAAGCGCTGCTGCAGCGGGGTTTTCCAGCGCCACATTATCAATCACGGCAAGGCAGCCACTTGGGCGCAGGCAGCGCACACTCTCACTTACAAATTGCGCGGGCGATGCAAAGTGATGCGCAGCCAGCCGGCAGGTGATAGCGTCAAAGCAGGCGCTCGCAAACGGAAGTTGCTCGGCGTTGTGCAGCGCGAATACTGTGGCTTGGGCACCCTGAGCGCGCAGAAATTGGCGCGCAGCCAGCAGCATCGGAAATGTGCAATCCGTGGCAAGCAATTGGGTGCAGGCGCTGCTGAGTGCCAGCGCGGTATGCCCGCCGCCCGTGGCGATGTCGAGTGCGCGCCGGGGGCGGCGCGCAAGCATCCATTCACGCAAGTGGTCGAGGCTGGCACCGGAGCTGTGTGCGGTGCTGGAAACATAGTTGGCAGCGTGTGCGCCAAACTGGGCCTGTACAATTGTTTCACGCATGTGGGTTGATTTAGTTGCGCAGCGCTGCTTGATGTAAAATCATTGGATAGTAACGCAAGTGTGCGGGATGTGTCCTCAGCCACGCGCGTTGCATTAGGAATTGGCCGCTAGACGAAATGTTGAATCCGTTTCAAAAAAAGCGCCCATCGCGCTGGGCAGCGGTGTTGAAGGTGGTGTTGCCACTGGTTGCCTTGGTGTCTGCGCTGGCCGGGGCTTACCTGATGCTGACGCAGGTGGCTAGCGGCAGTTGGAATATGTTTGCCAGCCCCACGCCCACGCCCACTTTCACAAACACGCCGATCATCCCCACGGCCACGCTGTTTGTGCCCAGTGAAACACCGACGCTTACGGTGACGCCAACGCGCAGTGCTGCAGTGGACTACACGGTGCAAGCGGGCGACAACCTGTTCTATATTGCGGATCAATTTCAGGTGAGTGTCGGCGCGATTGTAGCGTACAACCGGGAGCAGGGGATTGATCTCGTCGGGGATATGATGCAGCCCAATCAGGTGATTAAGATTCCGCCGCCGTCGTACAGCCAGCCGACGGCGACCGTTGTGCCGCAATCCGCCAAACCCGGCACGGTGATTGACTATCCCGTGCAGCCCGGTGATATTCTGGAGGTGATGGCATTCAACTTTAACACTACCGTTGATGCCATCTTGAAGGCCAATGAGAAGCTGGCGGCCAACCCTAATTTGCTGCGCGCCGGGGATGTTTTGAAGATCCCCATCAATCTGCTTTACCTCACGCCGCCCACTCCCATTCCGCCGACGCGCCGGCCAACACCTACGCTGGCGGCAACCGCTAAACCGTAGGCGTGTGTGCGGCGGCTGCACAGTGCTGCAGCGCGGCCGCAATTTCACCGCGCACAACTTCAGCCTGCTCGGAGGCCAGTGCTGCCTGCAATGCGAGCTGGCTGGCTGCGCTGCCAAGCTGCCCGAGCGCCCAGGCTGCGTGCGCGCGCACACCGGCGTCGTCATCATGCTGCAGCGCAAAAACCAGTGCCGGCTGCGCAGCTTGGGCGCGTTGCGCGCCCAATGCCACGGCAGCATTGCGCGCCAGCCCGCTGCGCTTGGCGCGCTTGAGCGGGCTGCGTTTATAAGTCTCGCTGAACTGCGCTGCGGAAGATAACAGCAGCGCTTCCAAGCCGGGTTCAGGCAGCGGATCGCGGGCCAGAAAAGCAGCATCATTTGTGGCCTGCGCAAATCGCTCGTTCCACGGGCAAACATCCTGGCAGATGTCACAGCCAAACACCCAGTCCTGCAGGGCGGGGCGCAGTTCGGCCGTGATTGCACCGCGTTCCTCAATCGTTAGATAAGAGATGCAGCGGCGGCTGTCGATGCGGCGCTCATCCGGCAATATGGCTTGCGTAGGGCAGGCGTCGATGCAGCGCGTGCAGCTGCCGCAGCGATCGGCCACGAAGGGCTGGTCGGCGGGCAGCGGCCAAGCCAGCAGAATCTCGGACAGCAGCGTCCACGAGCCTGCCCGCGGCTGGATCAGCATTGTGTTCTTGCCAATCCATCCGAGGCCGGCGCGCTGTGCAAGCTCGCGCTCCAGCAGCGGGCCGGTGTCTGCATACATGCGCTGCGCCACGGGTTCGCCGCAGGCTGCTTCGATAAACGCGTGCAGCGCGTGCATGCGGTCCAGCAGCGTGTGGTGGTAGTCATCATTCCATGCATAACGCGCAACTTTTGCGTGCGGCGCAGCGGGCTGCGGTGTTGGCGGCTCACCCTGGTAGTAATTGGTGGCGAGCATGATGATCGACTGGGACCGGGGCGGGATCAGCAATGTGTTTGCGCGGCGCGCGCGCGCTTGTGCGCTGGCGAGATAGTGCATGCCGGCGTGCATGCCATCGGCCAGCCATTTTTCAAAGTGGCTGAGGTGCGGCGGTGGTTCCGGCGTGGTGATGCCGCACGCGCTAAACCCAAGCACGCGCGCGTGCGCCTTGATGCGGTTGGCTAGGTCTGCAGTTCGCGCGGGCGCCGCCTCAAGCACGCGCCTGCGCCAGATGTTTCTTGAGGTACTGTCCCGTGTAGCTGGCGCGCACGCGGGCCACTTGTTCCGGCGTGCCTTCGGCCAGCAGCTCGCCGCCGCGGTCGCCGCCTTCCGGCCCAAGGTCAATAAGGTGGTCAGCTGTTTTGATGATGTCCATGTTGTGCTCAATGATCAGCACGCTGTTGCCCTGGTCCGCAAACTTTTGCAGCACTTCAATCAGGCGGTGCACATCGGCGGCATGCAGCCCGACTGATGGCTCGTCAAGCACGTACATCGTGCGGCCGGTGGAGCGGCGCGAGAGCTCCTTGCTGAGCTTGATGCGCTGCGCCTCGCCGCCCGAGAGCGTGGTGGCAGACTGGCCCACCTTCACGTAGCCAAGCCCCACCGCCTGCAGCGTTTCCAGTTTGCGGCGCATGATGGGCACCGCGGTGAAGAGCACTAGCGCTTCATCCACGCTCAGCCCCAGCACATCCGCAATGCTGTGCTCTTTGAAGCGCACTTGCAGCGTCTCGCGGTTGTAGCGCGATCCCTGGCAGTCATCGCACGGCACATAGATGTCCGGCAGAAACTGCATTTCAATTTGCAGCTGGCCCTGCCCCTGGCATGTTTCACAGCGCCCGCCCTTGACGTTGAAAGAGTAGCGGCCCTGCTTGTAGCCGCGCACTTTGCTCTCAGGCAGCTCGGCATAAAGTTTGCGGATCTCGTCAAACAAGCCGACGTACGTGGCGGGGTTGGAGCGCGGCGTGCGACCAATGGGTGACTGGTCGATATTGATGACCTTGTCCAAATGTTCAAGTCCCGTTATTTCGCCATGCGCGCCGGCCTGTCCGCCCGCGCCGTTGAGGGCGCGCGCTGCAGCGCGGTACACAATGTCGTTAAGCAATGTGGATTTACCGGAGCCCGACACGCCCGTGATGCAAACCATTTTCCCAAGTGGAATTGAGACCGTGATGTTCTTCAAATTGTTGGCAGTGGCGTTGCGCACCACAATGGCTTTGCCGCTGCCCGGCCGGCGTTGGGCTGGCACCGGCACAGCCATGCGCCCGGAAAGGTACGCGCCTGTGATGGATGTGGGGTGCTTCAAGATTGTTGCCAATGTGCCTTCGGCCACCACTCTGCCGCCTTTTGCGCCTGCGCCCGGGCCCAGATCCAATATCCAGTCTGCTGCGCGCATTGTCTCGTCATCATGCTCAACCACCAGCAGCGTGTTTCCCAGGTCGCGCATCGCTTGTAGAGTCTTGAGCAGGCGGGCGTTGTCACGCTGGTGCAGGCCAATCGAAGGCTCATCCAGTACGTACAGCACGCCCATCAGCTGCGAGCCGATTTGTGTGGCAAGCCGGATGCGCTGCGCCTCGCCGCCGGACAGCGATGCAGCAGTGCGGCTGAGTGTCAGGTAGTCCAGCCCCACATCAACCATGAACTGCAGCCGCGCCGAAATCTCCTTCAGCACCTGGCGCGCAATAGTCTTCTGGCGTTTGTTGAGCACGCTCTTTGCCAGCTCTGCGCTCCAGCCCAGCACGCGCGTCACCGGCCAGCCAGTTACTTCCACAATGTTGCGGCCGTCAATTTTTACAGCCAGCACTTCACGCCGCAGTCGCAAGCCGCCGCAGGCTTCGCAATCGCGCTGGCTCATGTAGCCCTCAATTTTCTGGCGAACGAAATCAGACGTGCTCTCGCGGTAGCGCCGCTCAAGGTTTGGAATCACGCCTTCGTATTCGGTATTCCAAACCGCGTTGCGGCCGTCGCGCGTCTTGTACTGGATGGAGATTTTTTCGGCGTTTGACCCGTACAGCAGCAGCCGGCGCTGCTCCGCGGTAATACTCGCCATCGGTATGTCCATGCCAATGCCCGCATGCTTGGCTGCGGCCTCGAGTGTTTGCCAGTAGTAACCGCCCTCGTCGTGCGAGTTGCGCCACTCCATCACTTCAATCGCGCCTTCGCCGATCGAGCGGCTTTGGTCTGGGATAACAAGCTCCGGATCAATCTCCAGTTTGTGTCCCAACCCCTGGCATTCTGTGCAGGCGCCGTGCGGCGAGTTAAAAGAGAACGAGCGCGGCTCCAGCTCCGGCAGGCTGATGCCGCATAACGGGCAGGCAAAGTGCTCTGAGAACAGCAGGTCCTCGCGCGTGTCCATTTGATGCACGAGCATCAGGCCTTGCCCGAGGCGCAGTGAAGTTTCCACGGAGTCCGTCAGGCGCGTGGCAAATTCTTTTTGCGCATCGCCCTTGCCGTTGCGCACAATCAGCCGGTCAACCACGGCTTCAATCGTGTGCAGCTTGTAGCGGTCCAGCTCGGGCAGCGCGTCGTTCACATCGAGCACTGCGCCATCCACACGCACGCGCGCAAAGCCAGATTTGCGCACGCCTTCAAACACAGTTTGGTGGTGGCCTTTGCGGTCTTTGATCAGCGGCGCCAGCAGCATAATGCGCGTGCCTTCCTTCAACGCACTGACTGCATCCACAATGCCCTGCGCAGACTGCTGGCTCACCTCGCGTCCGCACTCCGGGCAGTGCGGCGTGCCCACCCGCGCAAACAGAAGCCGCAGATAATCGTAAACCTCGGTAACCGTGCCCACCGTCGAACGCGGATTTTTTGACACGCCTTTTTGGTCGATCGAGACCGCCGGGCTGAGGCCGTCAATGTGGTCAACGTCGGGCTTCTCCAGCTGGCCCAGGAACTGGCGCGCGTATGCGGACAGCGACTCCACGTAGCGGCGTTGCCCTTCAGCAAAGATTGTGTCAAAAGCCAGCGACGATTTTCCTGATCCGGACAGACCGGTGATCACAACCAGCTTGTCGCGCGGAATTTCAACCGTGATGTTTTGCAGGTTGTGCTCGCGCGCACCGACGACAACAATTTTGTTCTGGGGCATTGTGGATATTTTGTTTTAGGAACGCAGACTAACAGCGGAGTATATCAACCGCGGCGGAATAAATCTGTGCCGGTTACTTTTCGGTGCGCAAGTTTTTGGTCCAGGCCACAGCGGCATATTTTTCCCGCATTAGCACCTGTGCACGCGCCGCTTCTGGCTCTGAGAGAGGTTGAAGTTTGAGCCCCAAATTCAGTGCGGTGCTGAAGCCGGCTACCAGTTGCGTTGCTGCAGAATCCCAGCTGACTTCCCGCCCGAGCGCGGCTGCCAGCGTGCAAGCCCGGCTGCGCACGCGTTCCGCAGCAGTGGCGCGCAGCTGCGCGCTGGCAAAGGGCAGCAGCTCGCAGATGCGCGCAATGTCGCCAGTAAGCGGCAGCGTGCCGTGCTGCAGCACTACATTGCGGCGCCGCACTTGCGCACTGCCCACAAGCTTTCGATTCTCGAAAGTAATTTCGGAATGTGATGGCACTTCAAAACAAACTGCGCCGCTGCTTTCCGGCGGGCTTGCTGGCTTGCTGTTGCTGGCGTTTAGCCCCATCAGTTGCAGCGCATGCAGCAGGCCCGCGCTGAGAGCCAGGTAGCTGGCGAGGATGTCGCCGGCCACGCGCGGCTCTGTGCTTGGCGTAGTGATGGAGTACGTGAGCTCATCTGCGTGCAGGATGGCGCGGCCGCCGGTGATGCGCCGCACGAGATGCACGCCCGCTGTGGTTATGCGCGCGGGATCGAC
>QWRL01000139.1:2329-6349 GCA_003670425.1 Chloroflexota bacterium | reverse complement strand
GCCTGAAGTGCGGTCAAGCTGCCGGGCCGGCAGCTAGCTGTGCTTGCAGGCGCGGCACCACTGCCTCTACATCCGGCACCACATCCATCAAGGCGCGATCCTTTTCTGTGATGAGTCCATCCGCACCCGCCAAAAATGTGCGCATTACCGCGGCCCAAAGCTCGCCCACCAGCAGCAACGGCTTTGGCAAAACTTCGCTGGTCTGGATCAGACTCCATGTTAATGCGATCTCGGACAGCGTCCCGATGCCGCCGGGCAGTGCAACCGCAGCCGCGCACTCTGCCACCAAATAGTGCACCCGGTCACGCAGGTTGGCAAAGCGCACTTCTTCAACAACCCAGCGGTTCATGGTGAGGCCGGGGCGGTACGCCTCAATGCGATCGCATGTAACGCCAATCACATGACCGCCGTTCTCGCGCGCACCTTGGCTGGCTGCACTCATCAAGCCGCCATAGCCGCCAGTGGAAACCGCAAAGCCCGCTCCCGCCAGCAAACCGCCGAGCGTTCGCGCTTGTTCATAGGCAACACTACCGGGCTGCGGGTTGGCACTTCCAAAAACGGAAATTACTTTCACAAGTTTGCTCTCTGGCAGTTTACCATGCAGGTCCAAGTCACACGCCCACCGCCGCCGCATTCAACTCCAGTACCCGGTACGGGTAAATGTTTATTACTTCAGTCTTGTGGAAGCGCGTGCGCTGCGGATCGCTTGTGTAGCGCACGTGGCAGTGCCCGTGCAAAAGATAACGGGGCTCAAAGCGCTGCATGAACGCCAGAAATGCACGGAAGCCCACATGCGCGGGATCCGGCTGATCGTGAATTCCAAAAGGCGGCGAGTGTGTGAAGAGCACATCCAGGCAGCGGCCATGTTGCAGGTGGTTGAGCCACAGGTGCAGCGCCATGCGCCACATGCGCACGTTCATCTCGGGCTGCGAATATTGGTTGGGGGCGTCTGGCCGGTAACGCACGCTGCCGCCAAGCCCGCCCACTAGCAGCCCGCTTGCCCGCGCCAGCCGGCCGTCCAAATCCGTGCAGCCTTCCGCACGCTCCGCCACGCGCCCGTCGGACTTGTACTGCTTTCCAATATCGTGGTTGCCATGCACATAGTAAAGCGGCCGGTCAAGCATCGAGACTACATATTCAAGATAGTAGTAGGGTACATCGCCGCAGCCCAAAACTAGGTCCACATCAGAAAAATGTTCGCGCACCTGCGGGCTGTAGATCAGCGGCACAACCTCATCGCTAAGCGCCAGCACCTTCATGGCTGCGCAGCGCTTCCAGCCAGCGAGAGCCACCAAAATAGCCCGGCCATCGTCAGGCCGTCATGGTGCGCATTGCGGTGCAGGCTTGCGCGCACGTCTGCGGCGGAGAACCACTGCAGGCCCAGCGTCTCATTTGTATCCACGTTTGAATTCACTGCGCTAAGGTCGCGCGCCAGCCATAGATGAAACTTGAGCGTACTGCTGCCATTAGCGGGATAGAAGCTGCCCAGTTGCTGCCAAGTGGCAGCGTTGTGGCCGGTCTCCTCCAGCAATTCGCGCCGCGCTGCCTGCTCCACCGTTTCGCCTTCATCCACATGCCCGGCCGGTAGTTCCCAGCTGCGCGAGTCAGTCATAAAGCGGTAGTGGTCCACCAGCAGCACCCTGCCATCCGCGCCAAGCGCCACCACTCCCACGGCGTCCACTGGGTACACCACAACATGATGGTCCGGTATGCGGCTGCCGTCAGGCAGGCGCACATCCCACTGCTCTACGCCCACCCATGCGCTCGCATAAACAGCGCGCCGCCCCAGCACTTGCCAGGGCTTACTGCCACTCACGCTTGTGGTTCTCTGCCAGCTTGGCAAGTATTGCTGCCTGCAAATCCACGCCGCAAACACTGGCAAGCTGCAGCAGGTACAAAGCCACATCCGCCAGCTCGCCGCCAAAAGCGGCGCGGTCCGCCGGCGTGTCGTGCCACTGCAGGTGCTCCAAGACCTCGGCCGCTTCAATTGAAAGCGACGCCGCAAGATTGCGCGGGGTTTGCGGCTTTGCAGAGCCGGGCGCGTTCCAGCCCTTGGCTTCCACAAACCGCTCCATCTCTTCGGTTAGTTGTTGCAGGTTCAAATGCTAGTCACCAAAACATTCGCCGCGCGTGAAGCGTCACAGCCCAACTGGGGTGTCGCTAGTTCAAATACAAAGTTGCGAACGCAGCGCTCTTTGCCGGGCCACATAGGCGTGGCACTCCGCCCCGCCCCAGCTGCAGGCAACTGCCCGCGCAAGCGGGCTGGCTGCCTACTTAATAGCGGCTGCCTTGCGCAGCTCGTCCGCTTTGTTGGTGCGCTCCCATGGCAAATCCAAATCATCGCGGCCAAAGTGTCCGTAAGCAGCTGTTTGCCGGTAGATCGGGCGCCGCAAATCCAAGTCACGGATGATTGCTCCCGGCCGCAAGTCAAAGCAATCGTTGATCATGCCCGCCAGCTTCAGGTCCGGCAGCTTGCCGGTGCCAAACGTCTCCACACAAATACTCAGCGGGCGCGCGACGCCAATAGCATACGCCAGCTGCAGCTCGCAGCGGTCAGCCAGCCCGGCCGCCACAATATTCTTGGCAACCCAGCGCGCAGCGTACGCGGCGCTGCGGTCCACCTTGGTGCAGTCCTTGCCGGAAAAAGCGCCGCCGCCATGCCGGCCCATGCCGCCATAGGTATCCACAATGATCTTGCGGCCGGTGAGTCCGGCATCACCCATGGGTCCGCCGATTACAAAGCGGCCGGTGGGATTGGTGATGATTTTGAGTTGTGCATCGCGCATGCTAGCCGGCACAACGGGGTCAATCACATGCTTGATGAGCTGCTTGCGAATCTCTTCCTGCGTAATGTCCGGGGAGTGCTGCGTGCTGATGAGCACGGTGTCTACGCGCTTGGGCACGCCAAACGCATACTCAATCGTCACCTGGCTTTTGCCGTCCGGGCGCAGCCACGGCAGCGTGCCGTCCCGGCGGGTGGTGGCCAGCCGCCGGCTCAATTTGTGCGCCAGTGAAATCGGCATGGGCATCAGCTCCGGCGTTTCGTTGCATGCATAACCGAACATCATGCCCTGGTCGCCGGCACCCACCGCCTCAATCTGCGCGTCCTTCATTTGCCCGGCCTTGTTCTCCATCGCACTGTTCACGCCCAGCGCAATATCGGTGCTCTGCGCAGCCACAGCCACCTGCACGCCGCATGTGGCGCCATCAAATCCCTTCTCACTGGAGTCGTAGCCAATGTCCTTCACAACGCCGCGCACCAGATCGTCAAAGTTTACAAAGCAGTTGGTCGTAATTTCGCCCAGCAGCATTACGAAGCCGGTCTTGACGGCGGTCTCGCAGGCCACCCGCGCCATCGGATCCTGCGCCACCAGCGCGTCCAGCACCGCATCGCTGATCTGGTCGCACATCTTGTCCGGATGCCCCTCGGTAACAGACTCAGATGTGAACAACAGCGAAGGCGCTGCCATAAAAGTTGTGCTCATAGTCATTGCTCCTTATAAAACAAAAACCTCTTCAGGTTCAGAAGAGGTGCCGCAAACTGCGTATCAAGTCTCTCATCTACCAGAATCATCTGCCGGAATTAGCACCTTGTATTTCACAGGTTGCCGAGGTTTCGCAGGGCCGGACCCTCCACCTCTCTGGATAAGAATAGTAAATAGTTGTTCTAATTCGGGGAGAATATACCATGCAGGGCACTGTTTCGCAATGCCCGCCGGCACTTGGCATCCGCACGCCCGCCGGAGATCCGGCTAGTACGCTGGGGTGGTCAATACTTGGAATACCGTCCGGATCAAAATTTTAATATCCAGCCACAGCGACCAATGCTCAACATACCAAAGGTCATACTTCGTGCGTTCCTCAATCGATGTGTCGCCGCGCAAGCCGTTCACCTGCGCCCAGCCGGCGATGCCGGCCTTCTCGCGATGGCGTTCCAGGTACCGCGGAATGTGCTGCTGAAATCGCTCCACAAACTGGGGCTGCTCCGGGCGCGGTCCGACGGGGCTCATATCGCCCAGC
>QWRL01000139.1:0-2319 GCA_003670425.1 Chloroflexota bacterium | reverse complement strand
CGCTGAATGCGCTGCTGAAAACGCACCACAATCTGGGGCTGATCCGGCCGCGGTCCCACGAGGCTCATATCGCCCAGCAGCACATTAATTAATTGCGGCAGCTCATCAATCGAATTGCGGCGGATAAAAGCGCCGAGGCGCGTGCGGCGCGGGTCATCCTTTACCGTCCACTGGCTGCCCGCACTGGCATCCAGCCGCATCGACCGGAACTTCAGCATGCGAAAGGACATGCCATCCAGCCCCACCCGTTCCTGCACAAAGAATGTGCTGCCGCGCTCGTCGAGCCAGATAAGAACCGCCACAACCAGCATGATGGGCGAAAGCACAACCAAACCAGCCGCCGCAAAACTCACATCCACCACGCGCTTGAGCGAAAGCCGCCAGCCGCGCAAACCCACATCGCGCACTGTCAGTACCGGCAGACCGCCCAGGTCATCCACCGTAACCTCCCCGGCCATAATCTCAAACGAGTCCGGAATCACCTTGATGTTGACATTGCCGCGCTGGCAGCGCGCAATCAGCGCCAGCAGCTGGTCATGTGTCGCACCTGCCCGCGAAATGATGACTTCATCAATTGCATGCTGCGCGACGATCTCCTGCAGGTTCTCCTCATCGCCCAGCACAGGCACCCCCAGCATTTCACGCGGACCGCTCTTGCCGTTGACCAGGCCCACCAGCTCATAGCCAAGATGCGGCGCCCACTTAACCCGCTGCACCACAATTGCAGCCACTTCATCAGTGCCAACAATCACCAGTCGCGTGCGGCCAATTCCCTGATGCAGCATGTAGCCGCGAAAGACTCCGTGCAGCCAGCGCCCAAGCCCAACCAGCACAATGCTGAACACCCACGCGTACATCAGGATTGTGCGTGAATAGTCGATCTCAAAAACCGTGTTTTGAAACAGCAGCGCAGACAGCGCAATCGAAATTAATACTCCCATTGAGACCGAGTTAAATATTACGGAGAGCAGGTCCACGCGCGAGACTCCGCGCGCCAGATGGTAAAGCTGGTTAAGGTAGAAGACCAGCTGCACCACCAGCGTTTGGATTAGGATTGCCTGGGCATACGAACGCACTGGAGCCAAGCCCAGCGCTGGTGTCGGAAAAGCCCACGCGGCGCGCAGCGCATACGCCAGCAGATACGCCAGCAGCAGCATACTTGCATCCATTGCAACCAGCAACGCAATGCTCAGGGACTCGAAGCGGCGTTTTTCCATTTGTCTATACGGCCGTGGGAAGCACCGGTGCCGGAATGGCCGCGTGGCCAAGCCGGACTGCAAGCGCAGCGCGCATCGCCGTGCGCTCGTCCCACGGAAATTCTACCTCGCCAAAGCACATGGACTGTTCATGCGCCTTTCCACACGCGAGCACCACATCATGGGGCGCTGCCCGCTGCACCGCAAATGCAATCGCTGCTGCGCGGTCAGGCACCAGCCAAAATGTTGTTTCTCGCACACCGCCTCCGGCTGTGCAGCCAGCCGCAATTTCTTCCATGATTGCGGGCAGCGACTCAGTGCGCGGATCTTCAGCCGTGATCACAATGTAGTCGGCAAGCTCAGCGGCAATTGTGCCCATCCAACGGCGCTTGGCTATATCCCGCAGACCCGCTGCCCCAAACACCACCCACAACCGCCCGCCGCACAATTGGCGCGCTGCGTGCAACGCGCTGCGCAAAGAGTTGGGCGTATGTGCAAAATCCACAAGTGCCAGAAACTCCTGCCCGGCATCAATCCGTTCCATGCGCCCGGCAACGGCAGCCACCGATGAAATGCCGCGCTGCACCGCATCCGCCGTTACGCCAGGCAAGTGCAAGGCACAAGCAGCCGCAGCCAGGCAATTATGCAGGTTGAAATCACCCAGCAGCGCTGTGTTTATTGAAAAGCTAGTGCCATCCACCTGCAGCATAAACCTGGTGCCGTCTGCGCCAGATTGGACATCCGTGGCACGCACATGCGCAGCGGCGTGCGTACCGTATTGCACAGGCAGCCCCGCGTAACATTGGGCAAGGCCTTCAAACGCCGCATCATCGCGGTTTAGCACAGCGGTCTTGGCCACGCCAGGCTTCAGGTCGCGCGGCGCCAGCAGCGCAAGCAGGTGCGCCTTTGCAGCCAGATAAGCCTCGGGCGTGCCGTGAAAATCAATGTGATCATGGGTGATGTTTGTAAATACAACCGAATCAAACTCAATGCCGGCCACGCGCTGTTGTACCAGCGCATGCGAGGTAACTTCGAGCACGCAGTGTGTGATGCCGGCTGCCAGCATCCGCGCCAGCAATGCTTGAACCGCCGGCGCATTCGGCGTGGTCACATGCAGTCCGGT
>QWRL01000138.1 GCA_003670425.1 Chloroflexota bacterium | reverse complement strand
GGTTGTGCTGCAGGGATTGTGGATAAGGCTGAAGAGCATCAGGTTCACCGCCGTCAAAAGCGTCCAGCCGCCGGCCGCAAACAACTGCGCCAGCTGCGCGTCAGACTCCGCATTGAACATCACGCCCGCTCCGGCGCCCACACCCGCCATTTTGGCTGAAAGCGCGGTCAGCATTAGCACCGTTGGTATCACAATCTCGTTGGCCGGGATCGCCAGAATATAAGCCAGCAGAATTACGCCGTTGAGACCCAGCACCAAACCCGCGGGATTTAAAAATTGAATGAGATGCTCGGCAATACTTACCCCGGAAATATTCACATTACCAGCAAGCCAGATCAGCGCCCCCGCCGGCAGCGCCCACATCACGGCGCGCCACAGCACAATAATTGTGCGGTCGATAATGGAGGTGTAGATCGTCTGCCAAATTCGCGGCGGCCGATACGGCGGCAGCTCCAGGCTAAAGGTTGACACTTCGCCCTTGAGCACTGTGCGCGAAAGCAGAAAGCTGCTGGCAAATGTGAGCAGGATGCCCAGCACCGCCACACCCACCACCGCCAGCGCAGACACCAGGCCGCCCCACCCGGCCGGCGCCAGCACCCCGATGAAGACGGTGGCAATCATGATCTGCGTCGGCCAGCGGCCGTTGCAAAGCGCAAAGTTGTTGGTGATGATGGCGATCAGCCGCTCGCGCGGGCTGTCGATGATGCGCGTGGCAACCACGCCGGCAGCATTGCAGCCCCAGCCCATCGCCATGGTCAGCGCCTGCTTGCCGTGCGCCCCACTCTTGCGGAAGATGGCATCCAGATTGAACGCAACGCGCGGCAGATAACCAAAGTCTTCCAGCAGTGTGAAGAGCGGAAAGAAGATCATCATCGGCGGCAGCATGACCGCCACCACCCACGCGCTGCCCAGATACATTCCATCAATCACCAGCCCGTCAAAAAACAACGGGACACCAAGCGCTGCGCTGCCCTGCTTCAGAAGCGGGTGAATGATCCCGATCAGTAAATCTGAGAGCAGGCCCGAGGGCACGTTCGCGCCAACGATGGTGATGTAAAAGACTGTTGCCAGCATCAGCAGCATGAGCGGGAAGCCAAACCAGCGGCTCGTGACCAGTTTGTCCACCGTGCGGTCAAAATCAAACCGCAACGGCGACTCCGGCCGCGTTACGGCGCGGTCCGTGAGGCGCGCAGCATCGGTGTAGATTGCCTCCACCAGCTGCTCATGAAAGTTCACCCCGGCGCTCCAGCGCAGCGTCTCCGCGCCCGCAAGAATATCTTCAGCGGTGGGAATTACTGTGCTCAAATTTTGTCTCCTTGAACTGGCCGCGCCATCACTATGCGGGATCCAGCGCCGCTTGCGGGGCCGGCTCTAAATTCTGGCGCAATGTAAGATCGCCCAGCTCGCCGCGCTGCATTGCATCAATGATGCGCTGATCGCCATCCAGCAGGCGCATGGCCACCCAGCGCGCATTGGGCAGCCCGGGATACACGGCATTGATCTGAGTCACAAGCTGCGCCACGGCGCGCTTGAGGCCGGCGGGCTCGCTTTGCAAGCGGTGCGGATTGCACACGGTGGCGCCGGTGGCAACCTCATGCACAGCGCGCAGCAAATCTGCGATGCCTTCGCCGCGCCGCGCAGACATTGGCACCACCGGAATGCCCAGGTCACGCGCCAGCCGGCGGTCATCCACCTGCAGCTGGTGGCGGCGCGCCTCATCCATCAGGTTCAGGCTGAGCACGGCACGGTCGGTTATCTCCAGCACCTGCAGCACCAGGTTCAAGTTGCGTTCCAGACGCGTGGCATCCACAACCACCACCGTCACATCCGGCTGCCCGAACAAAATAAAATCGCGCGCCACCTCCTCATCCAAGGTGGTGGAGAGCAGCGAATAGGTGCCGGGAAGATCAACAATCTTGTAGCGCTTTTGGCCGTATGAGTATGCGCCTTCCGCGCGCGTCACGGTTTTGCCCGGCCAGTTGCCGGTGTGCTGGCGCAGACCTGTGAGCGCGTTGAAGACCGTGCTCTTGCCGGTGTTGGGATTGCCCGCCAGCGCCACCACAAAATCACAGTCGTTTACATTCACACCCAGCCGCAGCAGGTTGGCGGCATGATGCGCGGGGCAGGTTTCACACGCCGCACCCGCAGGTTGAATTACTGGAACTGAATTCACTGGGCTGGTCTCCTTTGCCATGCTGTTACTCCACACGCACCCATTGCGCCTGCGTGCGGCGCAATGCAATCAGAGTGTCACGAATGCGATACGCGGTGGGGTCGCCGGAAGGGCTGCGCAGCTCGGCGTAGACCATAGTGCCGGGCAGTAATCCCAGGTCCAGCAGGCGCCGCCGTTCAAGCCCGCGGCATGCATGCGAGATGCCCACAACGCGGCTGGCCTGCCCGGGCTCAAGGTCGCATAACGGCCGCTGCGCAACTTCTTGCGCCTGCACTTCAATTGGCCGCACCGCCACATTCGCCGCCAGCAGGGGCGCCAGTACATGCTCGCTGCCATCAGCCCACACGCGCACGCGCCGCGAATTGTTCTCCAGCACGCGCAGCTCCATTTCGGGCTGCAAGCCACTGGCTACAATTTGTGAAAAGATTGCGACCGGCTCGTCTTCGATGTGCACAATTCTGCAGGATTGATTTACCGCCACATTGGAAAGCGGCAGTCCGTCTTGCGGGCGCAAGCTGCCCGCGTGCGAGGGGATCGGGTCGCCGTGCGGATCGCGCAGCGGGTTGCCCATCTGGGCTGCCAGCTTATCCGCATCCTGCGGCGAGAGCTGATGTTCGATGCGGTCGGCTTGCGAGTGCCACTCACCCTCGGAGACGCTTGTGCCCTCCGCCAGATGATGCTCCCACAAGCGGTGCACACGAATGATGTGCAGTGCGGCTTCCACACCGCGCGGCTGCAGGCGCAGCTGGCCATCCATTAAGTCTGCCAGCCCAAATTGTGTGAGGCTTTGCGCCACTGCAGCGGCTTGATTGCCGGTCACTTGCAATGCACCGGCCAGGCTCTCAAGCGTCGGTTGCAGGCCGCGCAAGTTGCTGAGGTGAATGTGCTTCACCGCGTCTTCGGTGCGCACGCGGTCAGTCATTTCATTCTGGGTTTGGCCGCGCCAGTACCAGCCGCTGCCGGGCCGGAAGGCCCAGAGCGCCGACAACAGTAAAGCCGCCCCCAATAGCAAAAATAAAATTGCTTGCGCCACCCTAGATTTGGTTCCCGTCGACAATCATTAAATTAGGCATGCCTAAATTTTACCGGCTGATCCGGATTTGTCAAGCACAATTGGCGCGGCCGGCCGCCACGGCTGCGCGCAGTAAAACACATGGAAACGCATTCCGGAACAAATGATTGTGCTATATTGCGCAGTGCCCACGGGCTGGTGATGTATGACCCAAATTGCAATAAATTGTGAGACTTCGTTTTGGCTGCTGATTGCTGCGGCCGTGTTAGGTTACCTGGCGCTCGATGCGCTTGCTGAAATGGAGTGGAACCTGTTCATCGTGCGCGAAAATGTGCCGGTAATCATTATGCTGGGCGGCGTAGCTGTGTGCCTGGCAATGCTGGTGCCCGCCGGGTATGGCTGCATTGTCTGAGCACGGGCCGGCTGGCGCGAAAAGAAATTTGCGCGGTGCACCACGCCGGCCGGCGGCTGCGCTGTTGGTGGGCGCGTTGCTGCTGCTCGCCAGCATGGCCTGCAACCCGCCGCAGTTTTTGGTGGATGCCATTGGCCGGCCGCCCGAGCCGCTGGCGCTAATCCTGTTCACCCTCACACCCACGCCGTCGCCGACCTACACTCACACGCCAACCCCCACCGCAACCCTGGGCCCGCTGCCCACGCCGGCCCCCACCGGGTTTAGCGGCCGCATTGCCTTCGTGTCGGATCTGGAGGGCAACACGGAAATTTACATGATGGATTCCAAGGGCACCGGCCGCAAACGCCTGACGGACAATGCGGCAGCTGATACCGACCCGGCCTGGTCGCCAAACGTTTCCCAGATTGCATTTGCATCCGACCGCGACGGCAACAGTGAAATCTATGTCATGGACGCAGAAGGCGGCGATCAGACGAACCTGAGCAAGAGCCCCGGCAATGACTATGACCCAACCTGGCAGCCGGATGGCAAGCGCATCGCGTTTGTTTCCTACCGCGATGGCAACCCGGAAATATATGTAATGAACAGCGACGGGTCCGAGCAGGTGCGCCTCACCAGCAACACGGCCCAGGACTTAACACCGAGCTGGTCGCGCGATGGCAAGCGGATTGCGTTTGCCTCCATCCGCGACGGAAACTTCGAGATCTACTCTATGAACCCGGATGGCTCCGACCAGCTGCGCCTGACCGACAGCGGCGGGGAAGACTTGCAGCCAGCGTGGTCGCCAAAGTCCGACCGCATTGCGTTTGCGTCCCGGCGCGATGGCAACTACGAAATTTATGTCATGGCGGCAGATGGTTCGCAGCCCGTGCGCATGACGCTCACGGAGAGCGACGAGTCGTTTCCAACCTGGTCCCCGGATGGCGTACGGCTGGCCTTCTCCGGCAACTCCACCGGCCGCTACGACATTTACTCCATCTACGCTGCGGGCTCTGCTGCGCAGAACATGAGCAACATATTCTCCGCCAATGATGACAACGCCGACTGGTCGCCCAGCCCTGCGCACCTTGTAATGGCATCCTCGCAGAAGTCCGGCAACTACGAGTTGTACCTCATCAAATCCGACGCTCCCGGTGCAACGCGCATCTCCAACAATGCCGCCAGCGACCGCAGCCCGGCCTTCTCGCCCGACGGCAGCAAAATTGCACTGTACTCCTTCCGCGATCAAAACGCGGAAATTTACACAATGAACCTGGATGGCTCAAACACCAAACGCATTACGGACAGCGTCTTTTCTGACAGGCAGCCCACTTGGGCGCCCGATGGCAGCCGGATTGCATTTGTCAGCGAGCGCGCGGGCAATGCGGAGATCTTCACCATGAGCCCGCTGGGCACAGAATTGCAACGCCTGACGAACACCGCAGCAAAAGAGGGTTCGCCGGACTGGTCGCCATTGGGCTCGGACATTGTGTTTTGGTCCGAACGCGACGGCAACATGGAGCTGTACCTGATGGATGCTTACGGACATTTCCAGGCCCGCCTCACGAACGACCCGGGAACTGACCTGGACCCGGCTTGGTCGCCGCGCGGTGATCAGGTTGCGTTCTCCTCCGATCGCTTCGGTGATTTTGAGATCATGCTGTTAACAGTGGAGACGCTTGAAACTGTGCGCCTGACAGTTTCGCGCGGCGATGACTTCTCGCCCACCTGGTCTTCCAACGGCGACCAGATTGCGTTCTCTTCCAACCGCAGCGGCACCTTTAAGGTTTACATGATGACCAGCACTGGTGATTCGCAGACCATGCTCAGCAACCCGGACTCCAGCGGCGATGACATTGAACCGGACTGGCAGCCGGCGCAATGATGTGTGGCGGGGTGCAGCCCGGAGCAGGCAGCTGCCGCGCCTTTTGAGGGTGCGTTACCTGCGCGCAATCTTGGAGCGCGGGCGCCCGTTTTTTTCATTGATAAATTCCGGCGCGCGCAATGTTTATAATGCCGGGCGCAACTGAAACAAATGGGCAACCGGCAACATAAATTATTTTTGGCGGGCTGTGCTGCCGTGCTGATTGCCGGCTGCGTGGCTGCGCAGGCCGCCATACCGCAGCGCGCCCGCATTGAGCTGCAGCCGGCGGCGACTGCGGAGCCCACACCAACGGCGCCGCCCCCGACAGCCGTGCCCACGCTGCCACCGCCGACACCCACTGTGCCCGCCCCGGCAGCCGAGAGTAAGCCAAAGAATTTTTATCGTTCGCAGCCGGGGGACACCGTGCCGGCACTTGCGGGGCGCTTCGGCGTATCCGAGGGCGACCTGCGCGCTGCAAACCCAAGCCTGCCCATGACGGGCGTGCTGGTGGCGCCCGGTTCAAACTTGCTCGTAAGCATGTTTGATTTCAGCGTGCCACCGCAACCGCAAATTATTCCCGACAACACATTTGTGTACGGGCCACTGCAGGAGCTGTATCCGGTCATCAATGATGGTGCGCAAGCCGGCCCATGGCTGGCTTCCGTGCGTGAAAAAGACGGCGAAACTTATCGCGCCGATGGATGGCAGGTTTTGCAGAAAGCGGCGCGCAACTACTCCATCAACCCGCGGCTGTTGCTGGCGCTGCTGGAATACCAGTCCGGGCTATACACCGGCAACGCACCGAGCAAGGAGCAAGAAACTTACCCGTTTGGTTTGAAGGACTGGCAAGATGCGGGCTTTGCAAATCAGCTGCGCGGCGCTGTGCTCTTGCTAAACGAAGGCTACTACGGCTGGCGCGCCGGCACGCTGCGCTCTCTGACCCCGGCCGCCGGCTGGGGGTGGCGGCCGG
>QWRL01000137.1 GCA_003670425.1 Chloroflexota bacterium | reverse complement strand
GCCGCACAGGAAGCCCAGATGGGAGATGAAGCGCGCTGGGCGAATCTCAAAAAAGCGCTGCATGCTGTTAATCTCGCAGGCTTGGTCCACGGCCAGCAGGTCCAGCCAATGGCCGGACAGCGGTGATTGCGGCCAAAGCCGGCGCCACACCGCAATTGCCCACCGCGAGTACACCAGCGGCGCAGAAATTATTTGCCGGCGGACGCCGGTTGCCGCCATGATGGCAGCCAAGACTTCATTGAGGGTAAGCGCCTCCGGGCCGCCAATCTCAATGGTGCGGTCCGCAAATCCGCGGTCAGTGGATGCAGCTATCAGCCCGCGCACCACATCCTCCACCCAGATCGGCTGCCAGCGCGCATTACTTGGGCCGGGCCGCACAAACACGCCGGGTGCGAGCCGCATGAGTGCTGCCAGCATGCTGGTCAGTGTGTCGCCCACGCCGAACACCGGCGCGCTTTGCACAATTGTGTATGGCACGCCGCTCTGGCGCACAAATTCCTCCGCGAGGCCTTTCACCTTGAGCAGCGCAAATGCAGATGCGCGGTCCGCGCCAAGATGCGAGAGATACACAAAGCGCTGGACGCCGGCCTGCTGCGCAGCGTGCAGCATGTGCAAGGTGCCGCGGTAGTCGACGGACATCAGGCTATCAGCGGTACCGCGCGCGTGGCAGCCCGCAAGGTGAAACACACCCTGGGCGCCGGCGCACGCCGCGGCCAAGCCATGCCCGCTCTCCAAGTCTGCGACGGCAACTGGCACAGCCAGGCTGCGCGGCAGTTGCGGCGTGCGCACCTGCGGTCGAAGCAGGCAGCGCACTTGCGCCCCAGACTGCACAAGCCGGGTCACCAATGCCCGGCCAACAAAACCTGTGGCGCCCGAAATTACAATCAACTGGGTTTGTGCGTGCAGCAGACGGTGCCGATGGCAGTGTTATTATAAGCAAATGCATTCCAAAAGTTGCAGCGCCTCCAACATGCAAGCGTGCCCAAGATCGCGTGGCGAGAAACGAAACTGTCGATGAGTAATCAGCGCAAGCGAGTTGTAATCACCGGCATGGGCACAATCAACCCGCTGGGGTTGAGCATGGCTGCCAGCTGGCAGGCCATTATGCGCAGCGCGTCCGGTATTGAGCTCATCTCGCTGTTTGACACCACCGCCCACACGGTCAAAATTGCCGGCGAGGTGAAAGGCTTCGACGCGATTGAACGCTATGGCAAAAAGGATGCGCGCCACATGGACCGCTTTGTGCAGTTCGCGCTTGGCGCGGCGCAAGAAGCCATGCTGGCGTCCGGGCTGAAGGTGGATGCCGGCAATGCGGATCGCATCGGCGCACTGATTGGCACCGGCATGGGTGGCATTTCAACCGTGGGTGCCGAGGCGCAAACGCTGAGCGCGCGCGGTGCCGGCCGGATCAGCCCGTTCATGGTTCCGATGATGCTGCCTGACACTGCCGCCGGGCAGATTGCGCTGCACTTTGGCCTGCGTGGCCCCAATCTGGCGGTGAGCGCAGCGTGTGCCAGCAGCACGAATGCAATTGGCGAAGCGGCGGAGATGATCCGGCGCGGCGCAGCGGATGTAATGCTGAGCGGCGGCGCCGAAGCGGCGCTCACCCCGCTGATCATGGCCGGCTTTGCCAACATGGGCACGCTCTCCACCAAGTCAACTGATCCGCACTCCGCTTCCCGCCCGTTTGACAAGCAGCGCGATGGATTTGTGGCAGCAGAAGGGGCGGCGGTGCTGGTGCTGGAAGATGCGGCGCACGCCACGGCGCGTGGTGCACAAATTCTTTGCGAGGTGCTGGGGTACGGGCTTACTAATGATGCCTTTCACATGACTGCGCCCGCAAGTGACGGTGCGAGCGCAGCGCGCTGCATGCAGCTGGCCCTCGATAACGCCGGCTTGCTGGCCCGCGACATCGACTACCTCAATGCCCACGGCACTTCCACAATTCTGAATGACAACATGGAAACGCTGGCCATCAAGAAAGTTTTTGGCGAGTCTGCGCCAAATCTGGCCGTCTCCTCCACCAAGTCCATGCACGGCCACCTGCTTGGTGCTGCCGGCGCACTGGAAGCATGCATCGCAGTCCAAGCCATCCTGCATGCAATGCTGCCGCCCACAATTAATTATGAGCACCCCGATGCGCAGTGTGATCTGGATGTTGTGCCAAACAAAGCGCGCGCCGCACCGGTGCGCCGCGCAATGTCAAATTCCTTCGGGTTCGGCGGCCACAATGCCTGCTTGATATTGGGCGCATTTGCGAATGGGCGCTCCTGACCCGGCGTGAAGACCTACGCCCACATCATTGGCTGGGGCATGGCTGTGCCGAAGCGCGTCCTGACCAACCGCGAGATTTCGCGCATGGTAGACACTACGGAAGAGTGGATAGTTTCGCGCACCGGAATTCGTGAGCGCCGCATTGCCGGCCCGCAAGACACAACTGCAAGCCTCGGGCTGGAAGCCGCGCGCAAGGCAATCGAGGTTGCAGACATCAGCCCCGGCGAAATTGACCTGATCATCGTGGCCACATCCACGCCCGAGCATTTGTTTCCGGCCACGGCCTGCATGATTCAGGACGCACTGGGCGCGCGCAAAGCGGGCGCGTTCGATTTACTGGCTGCCTGCACCGGATTCATTTACGCCCTCTCGCTTGCGTCACAGGCAATCACTTCCGGCGCAATGAACACCGTGTTGGTGATTGGCTCCGAAACCATGTCGCGAATTGTGAACTGGGAAGACCGCGGCACCTGTATCTTGTTTGGCGACGGCGCCGGTGCGTTTGTGCTGCGCGGCAGCGAACAGCGCGGCGGCGTGCTCGCCTCACTGCTGCGCTCAGATGGCTCGGGGGCCGATCTGCTTTCCGTGCCCGCGGGCGGCAGCCGCAAACCAACCAGCATTGAGACGCTGCGCGACAACCTGCATACCGTTCAGATGAACGGGCCGGAGGTGTTCCGGTTTGCAACCACAGTGATGGTGGATGCGTGCCGCAAAGTGGTGGCAGATGCGGGACTGCGCATGTCCGAGATCGACCGCATCGTGCCGCATCAGGCCAACGAGCGCATTGTGGCGGCCGCCGCTCGCGGCCTGAAGCTGCCGGTAGACCGCTTTGTGCTTAATTTAGAACGCTACGGCAACACCTCAACGGCTTCCATCCCGATTGCACTCTGTGAAGCCGTGGCAGCCGGAACCATCAAGCCCAACACCAACATTGTGTTCGTGGCCTTTGGCGGCGGGCTCACCTGGGGCGCTGCGCTCGTGCGCTGGGATGTGACCATGCCCGCTGCACCGAGCTCGTGGCGGCGCCTGCAGCGCCGGGCCTTCTACGGCATCTCGCGCGTGCGCTCCGCCCTGCGCCGTGGTGCGCGCACAGTGGAGGGTTTTATCTTTGGCAAGCTGTCTGCCGAAGGCGAAGAGCCGCCGCATACCGGCAAGAGTTAGCGCGCTGCTGCGGTGCACAAGCCATCGGCACTGCGGATTGCAGCGCACAGTCGGCGCTGCTAGCTGCGGCGCAATTAAATAAAAAAGCCGCCAATAACGCGATTGGCGGCTTGCTAACCGAAACTTGCTGCGGCGTTCTTAAGCCGAATCCTCTTTCAAGTACTCGCGCAACTTTTGCCGCTGCTCTGGGTGGCGCAGCCGGCTCAGCGCCTGCGCTTCAATCTGGCGCACACGCTCGCGCGTCACGCCCATCATCTTGCCCACCTCTTCAAGCGTGTAGGCTTCGCCGTCGTGCAGCCCGTAGCGCAGTTTCAAAATTTGAACCTCGCGCGCAGGCATCTTTGCGAGCTCCTCATCAATATGCTCGCGGCGCATCTTTTGTTCTGTGACACCGGCTGGCTCCGGGCTTTCGACGTCGGTAATGAAGTCGCCAAGCGATGAATCATCTTCATCATCGGTGGACATTTCCAACGACAGCGGCCGGCGCGCAATCTGCTGCATGTCTTCCACCTTGCGCGGCCCAACCTCTAGCGCCACGGCCAGCTCATCCGTGGAGGGGTCCCTGCCAAGCTGTTGGGTAAGCGAGTGTGAGGCGCGCAGCAGTTTGTTGATCTGGTCGCCCATGTGAACCGGCACGCGAATGGTGCGGCCCTGGTCCGCAATCGCACGCGTCACGGCCTGCCGAATCCACCAAGTAGCATACGTGCTGAACTTGTGCCCGCGATGATGGTCAAATTTCTTTGCGGCCCGCAGCACGCCGATGTTGCCTTCTTGAATTAAATCCAGGAAAGGCACGCCACGCCCGATGTACTTTTTGGCCACGCTGATCACCAGGCGCGAGTTTGCCGTTACAAGGTGCTCCCGCGCTGCCAGCCCGTCGGCAATATCATGCAATATCGCAGCGCGCCGCGTCGGCCCCATGCGCCGCTGGGTCTCAAGCTCTTCGCTGGACTTGACAGCTTTCTCGATGCGCTTCGCCAGCCATACCTCTTCTTCCGCGGTTAGCAGCGGAACACGCCCGACCTCCTTAAGGTACAGGCCGATCGTATCCTCCACATCCACGCCCAATATGCCCTGATCGACTCCAGCCACGGGCTTCTTCTTGCTCTTGCGCAATTTGCGGCGCACATCTTCTTCATCATCGCTGGGCGGGTCGTCGTCGTCGGCCCCTTCCTCACTGTCCTCGGCCTGTTCTACAATTTCAATGCCTTCGCCGGCCAGCGCAGTCTGCGCTTCATCCAGCTCGTTTACCTCATCCTCCACATCGGGAAACAATGCGAGCAGCTCATCCTGGGTTATGTAACCCTTGGCACGCCCAATTTCCAACGCCTTAAGTACTTTGGGGCTCTCTTCGAGATCTATCGCCAGTTCCTCAACCGCATCCGGCTTGTGGCCATTTTTGGCGGCGCCGTTCAGCGATGCCGGACGGCGCACCCGCGTGCCCGCCACCGGGCGCCGCGCCTTTAGTCGCAGCCCACCTCCGGGCTTGACGATAGCCTTCGGCTTCGGCTTCGACTTCAGAACCAACTTAGATTTCGGCGTCACCTTTAACTTCAACTTCGCCTTTGTCTTTGCTTTCTTACCATCCGATTTCTTCTTTCCAGTTACAGCCATCTTTTGTTATGTCACTCCAATTCCACAATATCAGTCCTAGGGGCCACCACCGCATCTTCCTAGCACATACAGCATTTGCAAAAGATTGTCACTTGCAATTTGCCTGCCAACACATATCGCCACCGTATTCAGTATGTCTGTGCAAACGGACATACATCTGCCACCCAATCGGGAGCAGCTGCAAACCAGATCTAAATGTCAAAATCAGACGAGTGCGACGGGATGTGTATACCGTAAACGAACTGTGAAAGTCAACAATATTTTGGAAATTGCTTTCGCAGCCAAAAAACACGTATAAAAATTGCAAATGTAATGGAATTCAAGATTTTTTTGCCACTTAATGCACTGTTGATGATGGTTTCTGCCAAGCCCGCAGTAATAACCCGCATCTTCATCTCGGGCATTTACACCGGATGGCAACAGATACCACCAACCGCTGGCTATCGGCGACTAGTTGCCAGTGTGCCTAGCGCGGTACGGCAGCGGCTTGTACCGGCAAGCGCCGGCGTTTGCGCCCCCTACTCCCACTCTATCGTTGCCGGCGGCTTGCTGGTGATGTCATAGACCACGCGGTTGATGCCCGGCACTTCATTCACGATGCGGCTGCTGATGGTTGCCAGCAGCTCATATGGCAGGCGCGTCCAGTCTGCCGTCATGAAGTCTGAAGTGGTAACGCAGCGCAGCGCCACCACTTCTTCATGGGTGCGGCTGTCGCCCATCACGCCCACAGACTTGACCGGCAAGAGCACGGCAAAAGCCTGCGCCGCTTGGGCACGTTCCAGCTGGGCATTGGCCAGCTCGGCCCGCATGATGGCGTCCGCAGCGCGCAAGGTGACAAGGCGCTCCGGTGTGACGCAGCCAAGGCAGCGGATAGCCAGGCCCGGGCCCGGAAAGGGCTGCCGCCACACAAGCGCATCTGGCAGCCCGATGGCACTGCCCACCTTGCGCACCTCATCCTTGAACAAATAGCGCAGCGGTTCCACCAGTTCAAAATCTAAATCCGGCGGCAGGCCGCCCACATTGTGGTGCGTCTTGATTGTTGCAGCCTGCTCGCGGCCGCTGCCACTGCTCTCCACAACATCTGGATAGATGGTGCCCTGCACCAAAAACTTTGCGCCCGCGCCAACACGCCGCGCCTCGCGTTCGAAAACGCGAATGAAGCGCGCGCCAATGCGGCGGCGCTTTTCTTCCGGGTCGCTAACATCTTGCAGGTCGGCCAAAAACTCGGTGCTTGCATCAACAGCTGTGAAGTGCGAACCAAGATCCTTGAATGCAGCCACCACCTCAGCCGTTTCATTTGCGCGCATCAAACCGGTGTCCACGTAAAAACAATCCAGCTGGCCACCCAGCGCGCGCTGCGCCAGCGCCACGGCCACGGCTGA
>QWRL01000136.1:2260-6436 GCA_003670425.1 Chloroflexota bacterium | reverse complement strand
ATGCAGCCGCAGTGCGGCTGCGGTTGGCAAGCGCACCTGTGCGCCCATGTTTGTGGTGGTGGCGCCGGCGGTGGCGCTGAAGCGAAATCCGCGCGTGGCGGCCGGCTGGTCATAGCCCACAAAGCATGCGCCGGCGCGCAGCGCAGCGTAGATTGCCAGCTCATCCGCCAGCCAGTCACCGCACAGCGGCTGCGGCAGCAGCACATGCGTGTTGACCGCGCGATAGAGCTGCTCATAAGGAAAGACGCAGCGCCGCAGCGGCCCGAAGTTGTAGGTTTGGCCGTGCGCATCGGCGCCGCCGATGGCGGTAACTTGGCGGCCGGTGGCCAGCAGTGCGTCCCATTTGTTTAGCGCGGCCGGCGGCGGGCCGCTGATGCCGTGCTCCGGAAAGTACGCGTAGCGCGCAGCGGCTGCGACGCTGGTCATCAGTGATTTGAACTCGCTCATGTAGTTCCAGATCTCGAGGCCGGCAAAGCCGTGCACTTGCCAGTCTTCCCAGCTGTAGGCGGCTTCGCCAAAGCGCGGTGCTGCGGTTTCATATGGGTGGGCCAGGAACGCCAGGCCGCCGGCAGCGTTCACGGTGTCGATCAGGGTTTGCGGGTCGGGCGTATACGCTGCCAGCTCGCGCTTGACGCCGTACACCAGCAGGTGGCTGGCTTGCGGCTCGCGCTGCATGTGGTGCATTTCTTCGCCGGTCAGCAGCAGCAGCGTTTGGCCGGCCGGGGATGTGTGGTAGCCCTGCACGCCATCCACCCAGACATTGTGGTCAGGGACGAGCAAGAAGTCCAGGCCGGCGCGCAAGGCAGCCTGCGCCAGGTCGCCGTGGTACAGCACGCCGTCAGAGTAGGGCGTGTGGTTGTGCAGGTTGCCGGCGTATTCGTACATGGGCAGTGGCGGGCCGCGTGCTGCGCGGGCTACAGCAGCTGCGGGCTGGCGGCTGCGGCCGGCCAGCCAAACTGCTGCAGGTTTACTGTGCCGGCTTCTGTAAACTGCACGCCTTCAGCGCTGAGCAGGGCACGCTGCTGCACTGCGCCTGGCCCAAAGCTGATGCGCCCCTGGGCGTTGATGACGCGGTGCCAGGGCACATCTGGCGGGCAGGCATGCAGGGCGCTGCCCACCCAGCGCGCACCGAGGCGCCGCTGCGCATCCGGGTTGGAGTGCGGCGGTGTGGGCAGCTGCTGCGCCACGCGCCCGTAAGTGGTTACGCGCCCGGCGGGCACGCTGCGCACCAGCGCGTACACCGCATCATTAAATTCCGGCGCACGCGGCGGTGCGTACATGGCAGCATGTTAGCGGTGGGGCAGCGCGCTGTCAAGCAAAGCAGCTGCCGGCAGTGCGCCGGCGGGCAGCGCGGCGTTATAATTTGCGCGTTGCTTACCAATCGCGATCTCGCAGCCATCTTCACACTGATTGCCAATCTGTTGGAAATCAAGGGCGAGGTGGTTTTCAAAACGCTGGCGTATCGCAAGGCGGCGGAAAATCTGGAGCAGATGGGGCAGGAGGCGCGCGCGCTGTGGAGTGCGGGCCAGCTGCGCGAACTGCCCGGCATCGGCAAAGCACTGGCGGACAAGATTGATGAACTGCTGCGCACCGGCCGCCTGCGGTTTTTGGATGAGCTGAAGCAGGCCGTGCCGGTGACGCTGGTGGAGCTGTTGCAAGTGCCGGATGTGGGGCCGAAGAAGGTGCGCCTCTTTTGGGAGGCGGCGCAGGTGACCACGCTGGCGGAGCTTGAGGCGGCGGCACGCGGCGGAAAGCTTTCCGGCCTGCCGGGAATGGGGCCGAAGTCTGAGGCGAAAATTTTAGCGGGGCTCGAGGCGCTCAAGCGCCGCCCCAGCAAGCTGCTGTTGGGAGACGCGCTGCCACTTGCCGGCGAGCTGCTGGCAATGTTGCGCGCGCTGCCCGGCGTGGCGGCGGCGGCTGCCGGCGGCAGCGTGCGGCGCATGCGCGCGCTGGTGGGCGATGTGGATTTGCTGGTGGCGGCCAAGGACGCAGCGCCGGTACTTGCAGCGTTTACAAATTATGGCGGGGTGGCGCATGTGCTGGCACAGGGCGGCACCAAGGCCAGCGTGGAGTTTCACACCGGCATGCGCGCGCAGCTGTGGGTGCATGCGCCAGAGCGCTTTGGCACGGCACTGCAATATGCCACCGGCTCCAAGGACCACAATGTGCGCCTGCGTGAAATTGCGCGCACCAAAAACCTTTCGCTTTCCGAGCATGCGCTGACGCGCGCCAACGGCAAAGAGCTGTTGTGCGCCAGCGAGGAAGAGGTGTATGCGGCGCTGGGGCTGGCGTTCATTGCGCCGGAGCTGCGCGAAGACCAGGGCGAGGTGCAGGCGGCGCAGAACGGCAGCCTGCCCGTGCTGCTGGAGCGTGCGCAGCTGCGCGCCGACCTGCACGCGCACAGCAGCTGGTCGGACGGCAAGGAGAGCGTGCTGGAGCTGGCGCAGGCAGCCCAGGCGCGCGGCATAAAAATTCTGGCGATCACAGACCACTCGCGCAGCCTGGCAATTGCAAACGGCCTGAGCGTGGAGCGCCTGCGCGCGCAAGCCGCGGAAGTGGCTGCGGCGCAGCACAAGCTGGGCAGCAGCATCCGGCTGCTGCACGGCACGGAGCTGGAGATCAACGCAGACGGCTCGCTGGACTTTCCGGATGAAGTGCTGGCGCAGCTGGATGTGGTGGTGGCTTCCCTGCACATGGGCTTGAAGCAGCCGCGCGCGGAAGTGACGGCGCGCCTGCTGGGTGCAATCAACAACCCGCATGTGGATATCATTGGGCATCCCACCGGGCGGCGCCTGCCGGACCGCGAGCCCGCAGACCTGGACATGGAGGCGGTGCTGGGCGCTGCGGCTGCCACCGGCACGGCACTGGAGATCAATGCCAATCCGGCGCGGCTGGACTTGGACGGCAGCCACGTGCGCCGCGCGCTGGCGCTGGGCGCGTATGTTGCAATCAATACGGATGCGCACAAGGCGCAAGACTTGGATTTGATGCCTTATGGCGTGGGCACTGCGCGGCGCGGCTGGTGCGCGGCTGCGCAGGTGATCAATACCTGGACGGAGAAGGAGCTAATGAAATGGCTGAGCACGTAAATGGAAAAGCGCCGGGCGCACGCAAGCCGGCAGCCAAGCGGCCGGCGGCCAAGCGCCCACCGGGCAAGCGCGCAGCAGCAAAGCCGGCAGTGAAGCCGGCAGTGGTGAAGCGCGTGCCCAAGCTGAAACCCGTGCTGCCGGCAGCGTCTAAGCCCGCGCCGGAGCTGGAGCTGGCGCGCGCTGCAGTGCGTGTGATCGAGGACAAGCTGGGCGAGGACATTCTGCTGCTGGACCTGCAGGGCATCTCGAGCTTTACGGATTACTTTGTGATTGCCTCTGCCAAAGGCGAGCGCCAGCTGAAGGCGATTGCGAACGCGGTGCTGGATGTGGCCAAGGCCAAGCGCCGCAATGTGGCGCATAACCTGGATGCACAGTCCGCTGGCGGCTGGGTGCTGCTAGACCTCGGCGATGTGATTGTGCATTTGTTTGCGCCCGAACCGCGGGATTCCTTGAATCTGGAAGAGCTGTGGGCGGACGGGCGCGTGCTGCTGCGCGTTCAGTAAGCAGCGCTACTCAAACACCCACGCCGCGTTGGCGGCCTGCCATTGCTGCACTTCGGCCGTGGTAAACCACAGGGCCACTTCGGCTGCGCCGTTCTCCGCGCTGTCTGAGCCATGCGTCAGGTTGCGGCCAATATCAATTGCAAAGTCCGCGCGCACGGTGCCCGGCGCTGCCTGCGTGGGGTTGGTGGCGCCAAGTACCTGGCGCACGGCCTCCACAGCTTTGTTTCCGCTCCACGCCATCGCCACCACCGGCGCCGACACAATGTAGTCAATCAGCCCGTTGTAGAACGGCTTGCCTTTGTGGATGGCGTAGTGCTGCTCCGCGAGGCTGCGCGACACATGCATCAGCTTTAGCGCCGAGAGGCGCAGGCCGCGGCGCTCCACGCGCCCCAGAATTTCGCCCACCAGTCCGCGCTGCACACCATCCGGTTTCACCAGCAACAAAGTTGTTTCCACTAGATCAGCTCCATAAAATTTGATTGGGGGAGTTTATCAGAAATTTTGCTGCAGGTGCATGGCTGGCGCGCGGTGCAGCACCGGCGCAAATATTAGCAACTTGGAGGGTGCAGCGCGGCGCATGCCAG
>QWRL01000136.1:1726-2250 GCA_003670425.1 Chloroflexota bacterium | reverse complement strand
GTGCGCCGTCACAGCGGGGATGCATGTTTGTGTTGCGGATTCTGGTTCGGCAGGTGTCAGGAACTGCGGCTGCGGGCGTGCAAGCTGCGCCGTGCGCACGCGGCAACTAAGTTTGCGGCAGGACAGGTCAGGGATTCGGCTGGTGCAGTGCGGACTGATAGCACTGCAGCGCAGCCGGGATTTGGCCGTGCTTCATGTACGCATCGCCCAATATGTGCAGCAGCTGGCGGGCGTGCGGGTTGGCGGCTTGGGGCACGGCTTGCAGGTCTGCAAGCACCGCCTCCAGCAGCTGGCCGGCTTCCACCAGTGCCGCATAAATTGGCAGCGCTGTGGCTTGGTTTCCGCTATGCAATAGCGAGCGGGCGTGCGTCAGCTGCTGGCTGTGCGCGGCTTCAGTTGTGGCAGCTGATGCAGGATTGGCGGGGGCTGGCCGGCCCGCGGGGGGTGCGGGGGGGGTGGGGGGCGGGGGCGGCGCCATCGCCGGCCGGGGTGCCGGGGGGGGGGCGCCCGGCCGCGGGGGGCGG
>QWRL01000136.1:0-1716 GCA_003670425.1 Chloroflexota bacterium | reverse complement strand
CAGCGGCTGCAGGATTCGCGGGAGCTGCCGGGCTCGCGGTGGTTGCGGTGGTTTCGGCGGCTGGCGGCGCAGCATCCGCTGCCGTGGTTTCGGGGCGGTGGCGCCCGGACGCTGCGGGTGTGTCTTCCAGCAGCCAGGCGGGCAGCTCTTGGGTGTTGGCAACCGGCTGCAGGGCCGCAGCCTGCGTGGCAGCGGAAGACAGCGGCAGCCATTCGGGCTGCGCCACAGCAACGCTGCCTTCAGTTGCTGCTGGCGTATCCAGCAGCCATTCAAAATAGTTGGTAGCGCTCAGTGCCGCTGCCGGCGGCAGCGCTTGCGGGGCGGGCGCGTTGGTTTGCATCCAGGCGGGCAGCCCGCTGGCCGGCGTGCTAAACAGCACTGGCGGCTTTGTTGCGCTGCCAAAAAGTGCGGCTGCCAGCCGTTCGCTGTCGGTCATCGGCAGCTGCGCGGCGCGGGTGGCCGTGGTCCACATACGGCGCTTGAGAGCAGGAATCGTGCCACGCTGCCGGCCCTATAAATTGTGCAGCTGGCGCGCTGCGCTGAAGAGGCTGCTGCAATCCGGCTCTGGTGCGGACGCGGTTGCAGTGCCGAATGGATCATGCGCGGGCTGGCCAAGCAGTGCGCGGAAAACATTGGCAACGCTGCTGCTGAGCGCCGGCACATCGTAGCCGCCTTCCAGCAGGAAGGCCAGCCGCCCGCCGCACACGTCGTGCGCCAGCGACTGCAGGCTGGCGGCCAGCTGGTGGTAGCCGCTGCAAGTCATCTGCAGGCTGGCGAGTGGATCGCGCCAGTGCGCATCAAAACCGGCGGACACCAGCAGTACATCCGGCGCAAAGCGCAGCGCCGCCGGCCGCAGCACGCGCTCCACTGCCTGCAGCAGCGCTGTGTCACCGGCGCCGGCGGGCAGCGGCAGGTTGATGGTGCAGCCCGCGCCGGCTGCTGCGCCGGTCTCTTCCAGCGCACCGCTGTTGGGGTAAAGGTGATCCTGATGGGTGGAGACAAACAGCACGCTGGGATCAGTGTAGAAGAGATCCTGCGTGCCGTTGCCATGATGCACATCAAAGTCAAAGATGAGCACGCGCGCGCGGCCGTTTTGCTGCGCGTGGTGCGCCGCGATTGCAACGCTGTTAAAAAAGCAGAAGCCCATGGCGCGGTCGGCTACGGCATGGTGGCCGGGCGGCCGCGCCACACTGAACGCGGTGCGCGCGCGCCCGTCAAGCACCGCATCCAGCGCTGCGATGGCGCTGCCCGCGGCATCCAGCGCACACTGCAACGAGCCGCTTTGCAAATAAGTGGAAGGGTCGGCCACACGCGGGGGCACTTTTTTTACGGCGGCGGTTAGCTGCGCCAGATAGCGGGCGCTGTGCACGGCGGTCACTTGGGCGGCAGTGGCGGGTGCTGCGGGCGGCAGCTGCAGTGCCAGCTCAATTCCCGGCACGCTGGCAAGCGCCTCGCCAATTGCGGTCACGCGGCCGTTATGCTCGGAGTGGCCGGCTTTGTTGTGCGCCAGTGACGGCACAACTAGATAAGCGACGGGTGCCTGCATAGATCAAGTGTAACATTCAACCCGCTCGGTAAGCGGGGCATGAATGGTAAAATGGCGCCGCACAAAGGCTGATGAAACAAAGATTTGTAGGAGACAGTTGTAATTGCGCGCCGCGCAGTGCCACAGCGGGCGCTGCGCTGCGCGTTCAGGTATTGGCATTCGCTGCAGCC
>QWRL01000135.1 GCA_003670425.1 Chloroflexota bacterium | reverse complement strand
AAAGGTCCGGCGGCGCCTGCTCTCCCATGGGCGAAACCAGCGAGCAAACACCGGCCTCGGGCACCGCCTGCAATCGCGCCAGATAGGCGGGTTGACGCGGCAGGTCAAAATTTACAAGGTGTGTGATGGCGGACGCGTCCAGCTCAGCCGGCAGTTGATCAGGCACAATCAATACCGGCAGCCGCCCATTTTGAAAGCTGCGCAGCATCTCGCCAGCCGCTGCCGCACTCGTATCAGATGCAAGGTAGCTGGCACGCACATTGCGTGTGCGCAGCTTGCGCGCAAACTGAACACCCATGTGGCCGCCCGGTGCAATCAACAGCAGGCGCGCTGCGTCCAGCTCCTTCAGCATGCGCAGCAACAGGCGCATCTTGAGCGGGCGCGGCACCGGCCAGGCGCGCTGCGTGCTGCTGCCCGGGCCATCACCCGCCACTGGCAGCACCTCTGCGTCCGCGTGCAGGGTGCGCGCCAATGCCAGCACCGGGGCAACCGGCTCATCACAAAATAATGCCGTTTGCACACCAGCGCGCAGCTGCGAAAACACGCTGCGCAGTGCCGGCGCCACATCACTGCGCAGCAGCGCGTCCATACCGTCCACCACCAGCATGCGCAGCTGCAGCGCGGCCGGTAAAAGTTTCTCCAGCTGTGGCAGCTGGGCCGGCGCAACTATCAGCAGCGCACTATCCGCGCCCGCACCGTCCTCCTCCAAAATTGCAGCGCGCATCGAGTCGCCCGCCAGCACAAGCATCTGGCGGGCATACATCTGCGCGCGGTGCACACTTGCGGCCACTACCACGGTTTGCAAGCCGGCCACCGGTTGCGCGGCATTGCGCTGCAATGCAGCCAGCAAGAACGCCTCGCTATGCCCGCTGCCCGGCCGGCCGGCCGCCAGCAGTGGCAGGCCTTGCAGCAAAACCGGCAATGCAGCCTGCTGCAGCGCAGTTGCCTGCCGGTAGCCGCGCACAGCCAGCCGCGCAAGCAAAGCAGAATCTAATCCAAATTGGGTAAACGACATCAGAGGGGAGGTGTGCGCTGCAAAAAATTATACCCGCGCTGCGCGCAATAAAAACACCCCGGCTGTTTGGCCGGGGTGTTTTTTACGGTTTGATGGCCGGAAGTCAGACGGCAGCCAACGGCAAGTCATCTATCCCGGGAGGAGCCGCATCCACTCCTTCCAGTACAAGCTCACCCAGGAGCGGGTCAGGCGTTTCAATTTCGTCCAACTCTTCCACTGCCTCCGGCAGCTTCGGCAGGTTGGAGCCAAAGCCCGAGCCAGCCGGTATCAGCTTGCCAATGATCACGTTCTCCTTCAGGCCCGCCAGCGGATCTTCTTTCGCTTCCATCGCGGCGCCCGCCAGCACCTTGATGGTGTGCTGGAAGGACGACGCCGACAGCCACGAGTTGGTTTCGAGCGAGCCCTTGGTGATGCCCAGCAGCATGGGCACAACGGTTGCCCCGGCTTTGCCTTCCGCCAGCAGCTGCTCGTTGCGCAGTTGCATTGCATAGCGGTCCATCAGTTCGCCCGGCACCAAGCCGCTGTCACCCGCGCGTACCACCTGCACCTTGCTCATCATCTTGCGAATGATGACTTCAAAGTGCTTGTCGTGAATGTTCTGGCCCTGCGAGCGGTAAACTTTTTGGATCTCTGAAAGCAGGTACAGCTCGCACGCGTTGCGCCCCAGAATGCGCAAGATGCGGTGCGGATTGAAAGAGCCCTCGGTCAGCCGGTCGCCCGCACTCACCTTTTGCCCGTTGGTTACCAGCAGGCGCGCAGCCGGCGGCAGTTCCACAATCGCTTCCTCATAGAGTTGGCGCGCAACCAGCAGCTTGTCTTTGGTGAGGCGCGCCTTGCCTTTGTTGATTGCCAGCATCTGGCTGTCACCGCGCGCTGCTAGCAGCTGCCCCTCCGAAATGTCCTCGCCGTCAGAAACCTTAAGTGACCAGTTGCCCGGCACCTCGTATTCGTCGACGATGGTCTGGTTGTTGATGATCTTGACGGTGCGCAGGTAACCATCGCCCTTCTCCAGCTCGATGGTGCCTTCAATCTCCGCAATTTCAGCTTCGCCCTTGGGCTGCTTGCGCGCCTCAAAAAGCTCTTCCACGCGCGGCAGGCCGCTTGTGATGTCGCCGCCCGCAGCCACACCACCGGTGTGGAAGGTGCGCAGCGTGAGCTGCGTACCCGGCTCACCAATGGACTGTGCGGCAATGATGCCAACGGCAACTCCGATTTCCACCAGCGCACCGCGTCCCAGATCCCGGCCGTAGCACATGGCGCACAAACCAGTGGACGCAGCACAAGTAAGTGGTGAGCGCGCCAGCACCTCGTCAACTTGTGACAGGTCCAGCACCTTGGCCAGCTCGTCCGTAATCTCCTCGTTGCGCGAGGCGAGCACTTCCCCGGTTTTGGGATGCACTACATCGCTCGCCACCCAACGCCCCTTGATGCGCTCAGAAAACTTCTGTCCAGCCACATCATTGCGGCGGCGCACGGGCGTGCCATCCTCTGTGCCGCAGTCGATTCTGTTGATGATCACATCCTGTGCAATGTCGCACAGGCGGCGCGTCAGATAGCCGGCATCAGCCGTGCGCAGCGCAGTGTCTGCGAGGCCTTTGCGTGAGCCGTGGGTGGAGATAAAGTACTCGAGCGCACGCAGGCCCTCCCGAAAGTTGGACCGAATGGGCAGCGGGATGATGCGCCCGGAAGGATCCGCCATCAAGCCGCGCATGCCAGCCAGCTGCGTGATGGGCGTAAAGCCGCCCTTGGTGGCGCCCGAAAGTGCCATCACGCTCAAGTTGCCGTTGGGGTCAAGGTGCTTGCGCACCTCTTGCTCAACCTTGACGCGCGCAGCCTGCCACAACTCCACGGTGCGGTCAGTGAGCTCTTGCTCGGTGAGCAAGCCGCGCTTGTACTGGCGCCCAAGGTCAACCACTTCTTCCTCAGTGTCATCCACAATCTTCGCCTTCAGCGGCGGCACGGTGATATCGGACACCGCAATCGTCACACCTGAGCGCGTTGCATACTTGAAGCCGATGTTCTTGATTGCATCCACGACATCGGTGGTGCGCTCGGCACCCACCACTTGATAGCAGCGCGCAACCACGCGCTGCACGCTGGACTTGTCGAGCAGCTCATTCACAAAGTGCATCTCGTCCGGCAGCACCCGGTTGAAGAGCGCCCGGCCAACGGATGTATCAATGATTTCCGTGCGCGGCTGGGCATCCGCATAGCGCTGGTCTGTCTTCTCGTAGTAGTTATGGACCAGCAGCTTGATCTTGGCATGCAAGTGCACCTGGTCAAGCGCATAGGCCAAGCTCACCTCTTCCAGGTTGCCAAACATGCGGCCTTCGCCCTTCTTGCCGCCCACAATCATGGTCAGGTAATACACGCCCAGCACCATGTCTTTGGATGGCCCCACAATCGGCTCGCCGTCCGCCGGCTTGAGTAGATTTTTAGTGGACAGCATCAAACGGCGCGCCTCTTCCACGGACTTGGAGGAAAGCGGTACATGCACAGCCATCTGGTCGCCATCAAAATCCGCGTTGAACGCAGCGCACACCAGCGGATGAAGCAGCAGCGCTTTGCCCGGCACAACCACTGGCTCAAACGCTTGAATGCCGAGGCGGTGCAGCGTTGGCGCCCGGTTCAGCAGCACGGGGCGGTCCTTTGTCACTTCATCAACCACCTCGCGCACTTCGGGTGTGTCGCGATCCATCAGGCGCTTTGCACCCTTTACGTTGGAGCAAAAGTCGTATTGCACCAGCTTGGCAATGATGAATGGACGGAACAGCTCTTTCGCCATCACATATGGCAAGCCGCATTGGTGCAACTTGAGCTTGGGGCCCACCACAATCACCGAGCGCCCGGAGTAATCCACGCGCTTGCCCAGCAAGTTGCGGCGGAAGCGGCCCTTCTTGCCCTTCAGCATGTCACTCAATGACTTCAACTCACGGCGCCCGCGGCGGCTGAGCGCCTTGCCGCGCTGCGCGTTGTCCACCAGCGAGTCGACGGCTTCTTGGAGCATGCGCTTTTCATTGCGCACAATCACGTCCGGCGCACCAAGATCCAGCAGGCGCTTGAGCCGGTTATTGCGGTTGATAACGCGCCGGTAGAGATCGTTCAGGTCAGAGGTGGCAAAGCGGCCGCCATCGAGCTGCACCATCGGGCGCAGGTCGGGCGGAATTACGGGCAGCACGGTCAAGACCATCCACTCCGGCTTGTTGCCGGAACTGCGCAGCGCCTCAACCACCTTGATGCGCTTGGTGGCCTTCTTCTTCTTCTGCTTGCTCTTGGTGGTGCGCATCTCATGCCACAACTCTTTGGAAAGCTTGTTCAGGTCAAGCGTGGAGAGGATGTCGCGGAACGCCTCTGCACCCATGCCGGCCTTGAAAACCTGTCCCCACTTTTGCTTCAGCTCACGGTATTTTGGCTCCGGCAGAAACATCAACTGATGCATGCCCTGCAGTTCATCCCGGTCTGCCGCCACGCGCTTGCGCTGCTCGTCCACCAGCTCGTCGAGCTTGCCCTGCTGTAAATTAATTTCGAGCGCGGCCTCGGCTTTCGCAGCCTCCAAGTCCATCTTCAAGCCGGCAATCTTTTCATCGCGCTTGGCTTTCAGCGCACCTTCCACAACGTTGAGGTGTTCGCGCAGCGCAGCCTTAAGCGCAGTCTGGTGCTTTACCGCATAAGTTTCGCCCGCCGGAACAATCACGACGCCCGCGGTCTTCAGGCGCACAGCAGTGCGTGCCACATTGCCGCGCTCATCAGCCACCGTTTGCTGCAGCAGCTTGCCCTCACTCAGAAGCGGCTCGATGCGCTTGGTAAGATCAGCATCGTAGCGCTCGTTCACCACCTCAATGCGCTGCTTGGTGGCAGCAGTGCGCTTGTCACGGAACGCCTTGGCCACATCCATCTTGGCGTGGATCTCAGCGCGCAGCCGCTGATCCGCAATGCCAACTTCCTTGTCCAGCCGGTCGAGCGCCTTCTTGCGCGCATCCTCATCAACATTGGTGACAACATATTGCGCAAAATAAAGCACACGATCCAGGTTGCGGCGCGATACATCCAGCAGGATGCCCATGAAGGAGGGCACGCGGCGGGTGTACCAAACGTGCGCAACCGGCGCAGCCAGAATAATGTGGCCCATGCGCTCGCGGCGCACGGAAGCACGCGTAACTTCCACGCCGCACTTGTCGCACTTGATGCCTTTGTAGCGGATGTTTTTGTACTTGCCGCAATAGCACTGCCAGTCTTTCTGCGGGCCAAAAATAGCCTCGCAGAACAGCCCGTCTTTTTCAGGCCGCAGGCGGCGGTAGTTGATCGTCTCGGGCTTCGTAACCTCGCCATAAGACCATGACAAGATCTGCTCAGGCGAAGCGAGACGGATGCGGAGTGATCTCAGACCCTTTGCTTCCAAATGACCCTCCTAAAGTTGATTAATACAGTGATGCGGAAGTTTGGATTCGCATGCCCGCAAACCGGACACCTTAAACCCTCAACTGGTAAATAAGCGTAAAAAGGGCGCTCCAATTTTGCTGACTTGGAACGCCCATGAAACACTGCATTATTCAGTTGGAGCAGGATTGTAGGTCGAAAGTAGTGCGGTGTCAAGCAAAGTGAGGTTAATTCAATCACCGGCCCGGCGAGGCTACTAGCCAGCTTAAAGGCTGAAAAGTAGGCTACTGCACCGGCCGGCGGTGCCAATAATTGAGCATTCCACTAACGCTTGACGCTCCGCCGCCGCCCTACTAAACTATGATGGTTCGACTACCGAACGCAGGAGCAAAAAATGGTTGCGAAGAAAATTATTGTTTGGGGTGGTTCCGGTGCCTTTGGTTTGGTGGCCGGTTTTGGCACAGTCTTTGCCTTGGGCACAACCGTGCAAAAATACGCCGTCGACCTGAATTTTGGCGTGCTGGATCTCGTGATAAACAATCTGTTCTTTCTGTGCCTCGCCTACGCTGCGTTTGTTTGGATCTGGCTGGATTATTTCCTCGGTACCAAAATTCTGCCGGAGTAATTTCGGCGCGCGGGCGGGATTTATTGCTCCGTCCGCAGTTCAGCTAAGGCATAGGTAACGCTTTGGGCGGTTGCGGCCCCGCGCGCCGCCAAGCCCCCCAATCCGCCCGGTAGTGCGGGCACCCGCAGCAACAACTCATCATTCACGCGCACTTCCACACTCCCGGCGGCCGCTGACAGCTGCACGCGGTTTGTGGCAGAGCCCCGGCGCACATGCGGCCACTGTTGCAGCTCCAGCCACACTGTGCGCTCACTGCCTGTTTGGCGAAACACTTCCACATAGCCATTGTTGTTAAGCAACATGTAGCTGCACGCTTTTTCAGAAACACAGTTGAATGCCAAGCCATGCATTGCACCAGCCGCACCTGCCGTTTGCGCAGCATCCACTACCAGGGTCCACGCGCCCACGGCGCCTGCGCGCAACATCAAAGCGTGCGTAGCGGCGTTAGGCAGCGCCAGCGCAA
>QWRL01000134.1 GCA_003670425.1 Chloroflexota bacterium | reverse complement strand
TTGTCTGTGGTGTCCACGGTGGATGCAATCACCAAACGCGCAGCCACTTCATCGAGCAGGCTGGCCAGCTGCGTCCAATCCGCAAGCCATGCAGTGCAGCTGGCAGCCGTCAGCGTTTGTTGTGTGAGCGCGCTGGCATGCGCCGCATACTGGTCCCAGCCCCACTCAAGTGCAGCTTGCGCTGTTGCCGGCATAGTCGGTTTCATGTTGATTTTCCTGATTACTGATTTGGTGCGCTGCTCACAGCACCAGCTCTGCCATGAGGCGCAGCGCGTTGATGTCAAACGTGAGCACGCTCAGTGTTGTGATCGGGCAGGCGCGCCACAGCGCCAGCCGGTCCTTGATGCGGGCAGCGGAGCCGCACAGTGACACGGCATCCGCCAGCGCATCCGGCACGGCGTTGATGGCGCCAACTTTGTCGCCCGCCAGATACAGCTCTTGCACCTTAAGTGCGGCGGCTTCAAAGCCGTAGCGGCACGCAAGGTCATTGTAAAAATTGCGGCCGCGCGCGCCCATGCCGCCAATGTAAAGTGCAAGCATGGGCTTCACAAAGTTAAAGCACGCCTCCAGATCCGGCTCGACGATTACCAGCACGGATGGCGCAATGTCAAAGCCGCCGATACTTCTGGCGGGTGTGGCGCGTGCCAGGCCGGCCTGCACATGCGCACCGTAGGCGGCTGCATAGTGCTCGGGCGCAAAAAAGATCGGCAGCCAGCCGTCGGCAATTTCGGCAGCCAGCTCCACATTCTTCGGGCCAATTGCAGCCAGATAGATTGGCAGGTTGCTGCGGCCGTGCAGCGTGCTCTTTAGTGTTTTGCCAAGGCCGGTTGCGTCTGCGCCCTGATACGGGATTTGATAATGCGCGCCGCTGTGCGTCAGCGGCGCACTGCGCTCAAAAATGCTGCGCACAATGCGCACATACTCGCGCGTGCGCTGCAACGGTTTGCCGTAGGCCTGCCCGTGCCAGCCCTCCACCACCTGCGGGCCGGACATGCCCAAGCCCAGCATGAAGCGCCCGCCGGAAAGCTGGTCGAGCGTGGTGGCGGTCATCGCAGTGTTGGCCGGCGTGCGCGCCGGTATTTGCATGATGGCGGTTCCGAGGCGGATGCGCTCGGTCTGCGCGCCAATCCATGCCAGCGGTGTGACGGCGTCCGAGCCGTACGCCTCTGCAGTCCACACACAGTAATAGCCCAGCCGGTCGGCCTCTTGGATTAGATCCATAGGCAGGCTCATATTTGAACCGCTGTAACCCAGTGCCAGGCCAAGGCGCATGTTGTTGGACTGCTGCGCTGCTTGGTTTAGGTGCTGCCTGCGGCAGGCTCGATGCCGGCTTGCAGCGTGCCATCGGCATCGATCCACGCGCGCGACATGCGCGGCGTGTTGTGCGCAAAGCCGGTGCGGCCGCTGCGGTCGATGATGATGATGCCGGCTGTTCCGCCGGTGCGTTCTGCCAGTGTGGCGATGGCTGCCTGTGCGGCAGCAGCAGCCGGCATGCCGCCGCCTGCCAGATCACATACGGTCTTGCTCAGCACCACGCGCATAATCTTGTCGCCATCGCCGGTGGCAGAAGCTGCGGCACTGCGGTTGTCCGCGTAGGCTCCGCTGCCCACCAGCGGCACATCACCCACGCGCCCCGGTAATTTGTGGTCAGTGCCACCGGTCGAGGTGCCTGCAACCAGCGTTCCGGTTGCATCGCGCGCCACACAGCCCACCGTGCCGGTGAGCATGGGCAGGCGCCCGTACTCCTGCCACACTGCGCGCGTGTACGGCGTTTCAAACCATTCCGCTGCGCACAGCTCCAACCCGCATTCGCGCGCAAAATTTTCGGCGCCGGCACTGATGAGCATGTTGTGCGGTGCGCGCTCCATGATGCGCCGGGCCAGCGTGATGGGGTGGCGCACATGCTGCACGCCGGCTGTGGCGCCCATCTGCAGCGTGGCGCCGTCCATTACTATCGCATCCATCTCCACAATCCCGTCTGTTGTAAGGTAGGAGCCGCGCCCGGCATCAAACACCGGCAGGTCCTCCAGCATTTGAATGGCAGCTTCCATTGCGTCGATTGCGCTGCCGCCGTCTTGCAGGATGCGCCAGCCGGCTGCAGCCGCCAACCGGCAGCCGTCCACATGGTCGGCAACCTGCTGGTCTGGAATGTCGCCAGCGCCGCCGTGCACAATGATTGCGCAATTATTATTCGGCACTGCAAAATTTTACTCGATGCATTTGCAGGCCGATTAGGGGCAACTTATAATTTCCCCTGAGGCGATCATGCAGCAACCCAATCATCAAATACTTAATCCGCGCACGATGGCGCAAGGCATCCGGCTGGGCGACGTGCAATGGGACAGCGACGGGCAGACGCTGGTCTGGCTGGAGGGGCGCTCGGCGCAGGGTGTGCTGGTGGCGCAACGGCGCGGGCTGGCGCCGAATGATCTGACCACGGATTTGTCGGTGCGCGCCCGCGTGGGCTATGGCGGCGGTGACTTTACGGTGGGGCACGGGCATGTGGTGTTTGTGGCGGACAGCCGGCTGTGGCGGCAGCCATTGGCTGGCGGCAGCGCCATTGCAATCACGCCGGCGTTTGGCGAGTGTGCCGCGCCTGCAGTTTCACCGGACGGGCGTTGGGTGGTGTTTGTGCATTCGCATGAAGGTGCGGATTGCGTGGCAGTGGTGGATGTGCAAGGCAAGTGCTGGCCGCAGCGCCTGATCACCGGTGACGATTTTTATATGCAGCCAGTATGGAGTGCATCGAGTCAGCAATTGGCCTGCGTGGCATGGAACAAACCGCAGATGCCGTGGGATGGCACCGAGCTGCGCTTGTGTGAGTTGGTAGTTAATGCAGAGGGACTGCCGCAGTTGGCTGCAATGCAAACGCTTGCGGGCACTGCCGACACCGCCGTGTTCCAGCCCGCGTTTTCACCTGACGGCCGCTGGCTGGCGTATGTATCCGATGCCGATGGCTGGGCGCACGTGCAGCTTTATGACTTGCAAATCAAAGTGCACAAGCAGCTGACTTTTGGCGAGTGCGAGTTTGCGCAGCCGGCCTGGGCGCAAGGCATGCGCACAATTGCCTGGCGCCATGACAGCCGCGCAATATTTGGCTTGCGCAATGCGGCTGCGCGTGTGGCGGTGTGGGAGATTCCGCTGGAAGGCACGCCCGCAGCTTTTGCGCCAATGGCTGCCTACACCGATGTTGAAGGACTGGCCGCAGCGCCAACGGATGCAGCGCTGGCTTGTGTGGCTTCGGCCAGCAGCATTCCTTTGCGCGTGGTGCTTTGCCTGCCGCCGCATGCGGCCGCGGTTGTGCGCCGCTCACGGTCCGAGACGCTGCTGCCGGAGCAGCTTGCTGCGGCAGAGCCGATCAGCTGGCAGAGCGCTGGCGGCCAGCTGACGCATGGGTTGTATTACGCACCGGTGGGCAGTGCATTGGGCACGCCGCCGCCGGCCGTTGTCATCAGCCACGGCGGACCAACCTCGCAGCGCCGCATGGGTTTTCACGGCGATGTGCAATTTCTTGCGGCGCGCGGCTATGCCGTGCTGCTGCTTAATTACCGCGGCAGCACCGGCTATGGCCGGGCGTACATGCTGCAGCTGCGCGGCGCGTGGGGCAAGGTGGATCGCGAGGATGCGGTCAGTGGCGCACAACACCTTGCGCAGCGCGGGCTCGCGGATGCAGCGCGCAGGGTGGTGATGGGCGGCAGTGCGGGCGGCACAACGGTTTTGATGGCGCTGGCGCTGCATCCGGGCGTGTTCCGGGTCGGCGTGAACTTGTATGGAGTTTCAGATATGTTCGGGTTGGATGAAGAGACGCACAAGTTTGAAGCGCACTACAACGCCACAATGCTGGGCGCGCTGCCGCAGGCGGCAGCCGTCTATCGCGAGCGTTCCGCAGTTTTCTTTGCCGACAACATTGTGGATCCGCTGATTGTGTTCCAGGGCAGCGATGACAATGTGGTCAAACAAAACCAGTCAGACCGGATTGTGGAGTCTTTGCGGCGCCGCAATGTGCGCCATGAGTATCACGTGTATCAGGGTGAGGGGCACGGGTGGCGCAAGGCTGAAACAATCGAGGCATGCTACACGGCCTTGGAGCGCTTCTTGCGCGCCAACATCGGGCCGCGCTGATCTGCCGGGGCCTGCTACTGCGCTGCGGCCAGCCGGGCTTGCAGGCTGCTGCGCGTTGCATGGTACTCCGCCAGTTTGGCGCGTTCGCGCTCCACAACATTTGCCGGCGCGCGCCCGGCAAAGCTGCCGGTTAGCAGCGCGTCCAGGCGCGTAATCTGCACTTCCAGTTCGGCAAGTTCTTTTTCCAAGCGCACGCGTTCATCGCCCGCATTGCCGATGTCCGGGCGTTGCAAATACACCTCGGTTGTGCCGATCACCAGTGCAATGCAATTCGCCGGCGCCGGCTGAATTTCATTTTGAATCACAAGGCTGGCAGCGTTGAGGCGCGCCAGCTGCGCAAGCACCCGGCCCTGCGACATCAAGACTTGGCTGCGCCCATGGGCAGCCACATGCGCGCTGAGGCGCAGCGTTGCGTCAATTTTATTTTCTGCGCGCACATTGCGAATCGCGCGCACTACATCAATCAAATGATCGAAGGCGGCCACGTCAGCTGCTGTTAGCGCAGTTTCGGCAGCGGTTGCCGGGCTGGCAGCCGGCCACGCCGCAATAATCAGCGCATCCGGCCACGCGCCCGCATGCATAAACGCAGGGCTCAGCTGCGCGCAGGCTGCCTTTAGATTCTGCCAAATCTCCTCAGTCACAAATGGCACAAACGGATGGAGCAGGCGGAGTGTTTGCTCCAGCACCGCCACCAAAGTGTGCTGCGTTGTGGCAGCCAGCGCGGGGTCGTCAAGCTGCTGCTTCGCCGCCTCAATGTACCAGTCCGCATATTCGTTCCAAATAAATTCATAGGCCTGTGAGCCGGCCTGCCCGTACTGGTGGCTTTCCATTTGGCGCGTGCAGTCGGCAATCGTGGTCTGCAAGCGGGCAAGAATCCAGCGGTCGGCAAGCGTTGCGGGCGCGGCTGGCGCAGTCGCTGCATTGTCCAGTTTTCCAATTACAAAGCGCGCCGCATTCCAAATCTTGTTTGCAAAGTTGCGGTTGGCGCGCACACGCTCAAGGCTTAGGTTGGTGTCGTTGCCGGGCGTTGAGCCGGTCAGCAGCGTAAAGCGCAGCGCGTCGGTCCCAAACTCATCCATCACTTCAAGCGGATCGATGACATTGCCCAGCGTCTTGCTCATCTTGCGCCCTTGCTCGTCGCGCACCAGGCCGTGCAGGTACACCGTTTCGAACGGCGCCTTGCCGGTGAACTCCAACCCAAGCATGATCATGCGCGCAACCCAAAAAAATAAAATGTCGTAGCCGGTCTCAAGTACGCTTGTGGGATAAAAGCGTTTAAAGTCTGCGGTTTCATCCGGCCAGCCCAATGTGGAGAACGGCCAAAGGCCGCTTGAGAACCATGTGTCAAGCACATCCGGGTCTTGCTCAAGCGTTACCGCATGCCCAAAATGCGCGTGCGCCAGCGCCGCCGCCGCCGTTTCACTGTGCGCGCAAAACACGCTGCCATCCGGCGCGTACCAGACCGGGATGCGGTGTCCCCACCACAGCTGGCGCGAGATGCACCAATCCTGAATGTTCTCCAGCCAATTAAAGTAAACCTTCTCAAAGCGCTCTGGCACAATGCGGATCTGTCCATCGCGAACGGCTGCCAGTGCTTTGGCTGCCAGCGTTTCGATTTGAACAAACCACTGCGTGGAGATCATTGGCTCGATGATCTCGCCGCCGCGCTGACTGCGCGGCACATTCAGCGTGTGGGCTTGTTCCTGAATTGCCAAACCGGCTGCCCGTATGTCAGCCCATATTCGCTTGCGCGCCTCAAAGCGATCGAGGCCTGCATATTGCCCGCCCTCTGCGGTTACGCGTGCTTCGCGGTCCAGCATGGATATGATGGGCAGCCCGTGGCGCTGCCCAATGGCGTAGTCGTTGGCATCATGGCCGGGCGTAATCTTGAGCGCACCAGTCCCAAATTCACGGTCCACATAATCGTCCGCAATCACCGGCACAACACGCCCCAGCATTGGCACCAGTGCGCTGCGGCCGATGAAACGCTGGTAGCGCTCATCGTCCGGGTGCACTGCAACTGCGGTGTCCGCCAAAATTGTTTCGGGGCGCGTGGTCGCAACCGGAATGAAGTCATCTGAGCCTTGCAGCATGTACTTGAAGTGGTACAGCGTGCCCGGCTCTTCCGTATATTCAACCTCCAGGTCGCTGACCGCCGTCTTCAACCCCGGTGACCAATTGATCAGGCGCGGACCGCGGTAAATCAAGCCCCGCTTGTGCAGGCGTACAAATGCCTCAACGACGGCTTTCGACACGCCGTCGTCGAGCGTGAAGCGCTCGTAGGTCCAGTCGCAGGATGCGCCCAAGCGCCGGATTTGCTGCGTGATGATGCCGCCGTACTTGTGCTTCCACTCCCAGGTGCGCGCCACAAACTCTGTGCGCCCCAGCTCTTCGCGTGTCACTTCTTCAGTGCGG
>QWRL01000133.1 GCA_003670425.1 Chloroflexota bacterium | reverse complement strand
TTGCGCGTGACGCCGCTGCGCAGCACGCGCGTCATCCTCTTGTTTACCGGCTGTGAAGAGGTGGGCGCTTTCGGTGCAGCGGCATTTGCGCGCCAGCACCCAGAGCTTTCCGACGCCAACTATCTGGTGGTGGATAACATTGGCGGGCGCGATACGCACCCGCACTACTTGCTTTCTGAAACGCTGCTGACCGCGCTGCACCCGGATCCGGCGCTGCTGGCGGTTGCTGAGCGCGTTGCTGCAGAGCATGCGTCGCGCCCCATCATGAGCCGCCACTTGCAAGCCAGCTTCACCGACCTCACACCATTGGCCCTTGCCGGCCGGCGCGCCATTGCGTTTGTCAGCTATCGCGCGTCTGACGGCATGATTCCGGACTGGCATCAGCCCACAGACACCGTGGCGCGCATGGATTGGGACGCATACGCGCGCACGCGCGAATATGTTTGGAGTGTGCTGCAGGCGCTCGACGAGCGCGGCTAACTTATGAGGACTAAGGCGAGCGCGGCGCCGGAACAGTGGCGCGCTTGCAAGGCGGGGCGTCAGCTAATTTATGCTGTTGCGTTCGCGCAGGATGCCTACTCCGGGCCGGCCACCGCCAGCACGTGGCGCTGCGGCTGCAAATAGCGCCGCGCTGCGGCGCGCAGTTCCGCGCGCGTGAGCGCAGCAATTATGCCAGGCACGCGCTGCAAATAATCCAGCCCCAGGCCGAACAACTCCATTGACGCCAGGGCACCAGCCACGCCTTCATTGCTTTCCAGCTGCAGGGGCAGCATGCCAATAATCTGCGACTGGTTTTCCGCCAGCTCCTCCACTGTCACTAGCGTGCTGGTCATGCGCTCCGCTTCGCGCATCATCAGCTTCACAGTCTTGTCCACGTTGGCGGGGTTGACGCCCGCCAGCATGCGCCAAGTGCCCGGCCCAAAGCTGGCATTGATGCGGCTGAGCGAGTAGTAGGCCAGCCCGGCGCGGTTGCGCACGCTTGCGCCCAGCCGCCCGTACATTCCAAAGACGCCAAGTATGTTGTTGGCCACCCGCGCCGCCTGATAGTCTGCGTCGGCGCGGCGCGGACCCAAAAAGCCAAGCACCACATCAGACTGCGTCTTGCCGGCAACCGGCATGCGGCGCGTCACCGGTGCGCTGGGCGCTGTGGCGCCGGGAGCTGCAGCGCGCGCAGTCTGCTGCGGATTTTTCCAGCCGCCAAAGTAACGCTCCACCAAAGCCACCGCAGCCTTCACGGTTACGCCGCCCACAATCACCAGCGTCATGCCGGCTGGCCCGTAATGCGCCGCGTGATATGCACGCAGGTCCGCGGCTGTGATGGCTTGCACCGTGTCGGGATAGCCGTCGTCTTCATAACCGTACGGATGCTCCGCGCCGTACAGCGCGTCATAAAAAGCCATCGCTGAAACTGCGCGCGTGTCGTGTGCGCGCAGCGCAAGGCTCGTGAGGATTTCGCCGCGCACGCGCTCAATGTGGTCAGCCGGAAAAGTTGGCGCTTGCAGCACCGCCGCGCCAAGCTCCAGCAGCAACTCCAGGTCTTCGGCCAGCGCCTTGCCGCCAACGCTTAGCGTGTGCACGCCGCTGGAGAACCCAAGGTTTGCGCCAGCCGCCTCCAGCCGCTCATAGATTTCGTCAAAACTAAACTGCGCGCAGCCGCGCTTGAGCATGTCTGCGGTAAAGCTGGCCAGGCCCGCGCGCACACGCCCCTCATAAATCGCACCGGCTTGCAGCGCGCCGTCCAGCACCACAGACGGGCTGCCCGGGTTCTCGCGCACCAGTACGGTGATGCCGTTGGGCAGCACAACGCGCGTGGTGTCATGCGGGCCAGGCAGCGCCGCAAGATTTAATTTAGAAGGCGATGAGAATTTTTTGTTGGGCATGCGATGATCGCGCTAGCGCTGCGCCAGCGGTAGTTGCAAAGTTTGCGGCTGCTTCACTTGCTGGCTGCTGCCGGCCCGCTGGCAGCCGGCCGGTAGTTGCCCACAATGCGATTGGTGCGCGCAAGATAGCGCTTGGCAACGCGGTGCACATCTTGCGCGGTGACAGCCATCAGCCGCGGCAGGTAATTGGCAAACCATGTATGGTCATCAAGTATTTCGGCAAAGCCATACCAGAAACCCAGATTGGAAACACTTTCAGCGCTGTAAGCAAAGACCGCTTTGGCCTGCTTGGCTGCTTTCGCAAGTTCTGTGGCTGTGGGCGCCTCCGCCACAATGCGGTCAAGCTCCGCATCGAGCGCTGCTTCAACTTCTTCCGGCGTGCGGCCGTCACGCACCACGCAGGAGATTCCATAGAGGTACGGGTCTATCGTTGCGGAGATGCCGCCGCTCACATTTACAGCCAGCTCTGTCAACACCAAGGCGCGGTACAGGCGGCTGGTTTTGTTGCTCAGCCCGCCGCCAAAAACGTTCAGCGAATTTCCGCCCGCCAAAATACTGTCGAGCATCACCAGCGGCAGGAAGTCCGGGTCGCGCGCGCCCGGAATGTGGTACGCAACTTCAAGAAACGCAGTTTGTCCGTCGCCGGAAAGATGCACGCGGCGCTCCCCACGCTGTTCAGGTTCGGCGCGGGCAAAAAGCCGTGGCGCGTTACCCGCCGGAATTTTTCCAAACAACTCGCGGATGCGCGCCAGCATTTGGGTTGCGCGAAAATCTCCAACCGCCACAACGATTGCATTGCTGGGCACGTAATGTTCGCGGTAGTGCTCATACAAGTCGGCGCGCTGCATGCTCTCGATGTCCGTCTGGTCGCCCAGCACTTCATGATGATAGGGATGCACGCGGAACGCCGCAGCCTGCAGCTCTTCGCCCAGCAAAAACATCGGGCTGTTCTCCGCCCCCTGGCGCTCTGAGATTATGACGGTGCGTTCCGAGTCCACATCCGCCGGTTTGAAGCTGCTGTTGCGCATGCGGTCTGCCTCTAAGCGCAGCGCCAGATCAATATCGCTGGAGGGCATAGTTTCGTAATATGTGGTCCAGTCTTGGGAGGTCATTGCGTTCCACACACCGCCGGTGCGTGAAACAGAGCGCTCCAGCGCATCGGCCGGGAAGCGCGCTGTGCCCTTGAACAGCATGTGCTCCACCCAGTGCGAGGCACCAGTGCGCCCGGTGCGCTCGTTGCGTGAGCCGACGCGGTACCACACCCAAAAGCTCACCACCGGAGCGGTGTGCATTTCGCGCAGCAAGACCGTCAGGCCGTTGGCCAGCCGCGTCTTGTGCACCAGCGGCTTAGGTTTGCTCTTCAGTTTTGCCACTGCCGTCGTAGCCGCGCCCGACGCCGCGGTAATTGAATCCGTGCGCCTTCATCACGCCGGCAGCGTACACATTGCGCCCGTCAACCAGTATGTTGTTGCGCATCGCCTTTAACATGCGCGCAAAATCCAGCTGTTTGAACTCGTTCCACTCGGTCACCAGCACAAGCGCATCGCAGCCCTCAGCCAGCTCGTAAGGGTTTTCGGCGTAGTGCAGGGCCGGCGCAGCCCGCCGGGCGTTTGGCATGGCCACAGGGTCATACGCGCGCACGGCGGCGCCCGCCGCCAGCAGTTCGGCGGCAATATCCAGTGCGGGTGCATCGCGAATGTCGTCAGTATTGGGCTTGAACGCCACACCGAGCAGGCCAATGGTCTTGCCCTTCAGCTGGCCGCCGAGCAGTTCACGCAGCTTTGCGCCCACCTTGCGGCGCGCATCAGCGTTGATCTCCATCACAGAGTTCAGCAGCTGCGGGTGGCGCCCCTTTTCGCTGGCCATGTGTGCCAGCGCCTGCACATCCTTGGGAAAACAGCTGCCGCCGTAGCCAATGCCGGCATCCAAAAAGCTGGCGCCGATGCGCTTGTCATATCCCATTCCAATTGCCACCTCTTTCACATCTGCGCCGAGCGCCTCGCAAATGTTTGAGATTTCGTTGATGAACGAAATCTTGGTGGCCAGAAAAGCATTTGAGGCATATTTGATCATCTCAGCCGTGCGCAAATCTGTGACGACGATTGGTGCGCGCAGCGAAAGGTGCAGCTGCGCCACACGGTCCGCAGCCTCGCTGTTCAATGACCCCAGCACGGTGCGGTGCGGGCTCATGAAGTCCGCAATTGCGCTGCCCTCGCGCAGGAACTCCGGGCAAGACACCACCCAATAATCAATAGGCTGCGGCTGGTGTTCGCGCAAAATTCCCGCCACCCAGTCTCCGGTGCCCACTGGCACGGTGGATTTGTTGACAATGATCAGCGGGGCGCGCATATTGCGCGCAACATCAATCGCCGCTTGGCGCACATACTGCAGGTCAGCCTCGCCGTCCACGCCCGATGGCGTTCCCACTGCAATGAACGCAAATTCTGCGCCAGCCAGCGCTTCGGGATAACTTGTAGTGAAGCGCAGGCGGCGCGCATCAACATTGCGCTGCACCAACTCGGCCAGGCCCGGCTCGAAAATTGGCAGCTGCCCGCGGTTCAGGTTGGAAACGCGTTCAGGGTCAATATCAACGCAGCAAACATTATTGCCGAGGTCGGCGAAGCAGGTGCCTGTGACCAATCCCACATATCCACACCCGATGACGGTAATATTTTTCATTTAGGACTTGTTGAAATTATTTGCGCGATGATACCACAGCAGAAATTTGACGATGGCAAGCCTATAATGGCATTGGCAAGAGCCGGTCATTACCGCGCGGTGTATGCGCGAATATTCCGGCCCCGAGCTTTCATCATGTTTGAAATCCTGTTTCTTGGAACCTCGGCCTCGGCCCCATCCGTGCATCGCGGGCTGGCTGCCAATCTTGTGATGCATCAGGAGCACCGCTTTCTGGTGGATTGCGGCGAGGGCACCCAGCGCCAAATTCTGCAAAGTGGCTGCGGCTTCAAGCGCCTCGACAAAATCCTCATCACGCACGGGCACCTTGATCACATTCTCGGCCTTGGTGGTTTGCTTTCAACCCTTACGCGCTGGGAAGCGGTCGAGAAGGTGGAGATCTGGGCTGGCAAATCGGCGCTGGAGCGCATCCGCGATCTATTGTTTCAAGTCGTATTTCGCGGTGAGCGTGCGCAATTTAATATTGAACTGATCCCGCTGGAAACCGGGGTTGTGTTTGATAACAAGTTGTTTTCGGTGCACGCGTTTCCAGTCAGCCATCGCGGCCCGGATTGTTTTGGTTTTGTTTTTGAGGAGAAGGAGCATCGCCCATTCTTGAATGACCGCGCCGATGCACTGAACGTGCCCTTTGGCCCGGAGCGCAGCCAGCTTGTACGCGGGCTGCCGGTAACGCTGGCTGGCGGCCGCTTGGTGCTGCCGGAGGATGTGCTTGGCCCCGTGGTTTCCGGAACCAAACTTGTGTATGTTGGCGACGCCGGCCGCACAGATAACCTGGTGGAATACTGCCAAAGCGCGGATGCACTGGCGATTGAGGCCACTTACATTGAGCAAGAGCGCGATCTTGCAAAGAATTTTCAGCACCTTACGGCGCAGCAGGCAGCCACACTTGCAGCGCAGTCTGGTGTGCAGCAGCTGCTGCTCACGCACGTATCGCGCCGCTATCGCGAGCGTGACATTCTGGCGGAGGCACAGGCCGTCTTCCCGAATGTTTCCATTGCGCGCGACATGGATCAGGTGCAAGTGCGCCGCCGCGCTGATGTTTCGGCGTGACAACTAGCGTTGCTCCTGCCGCAAGCCTGCCATGAAAATCCCTGCGCTGCCTCAAAGCTGGACCAAACCCGCTAATAACGCGCATTTTGTCCGAACAGCAGTGATGCTGTTGTTTGCGCTAATTTTTGGGCAGATAGTTTATTGGCAGCCGTTCTTTGGCGTGATGGATGACGCCGGCTACTTGTCTGGCATGCTGCCCGCAATGCGTCAGAGCGGGCTGTGGGCGGCAATGCTGGAGTGGGGCGGTGCGGGCGCGGCTTCATGGGGATTCTTTCGGCCAGTTCACCCGCTAATGGTTTGGCTGCTGTATTCCGTTGGTGAGGCTTACGGCCCGGTTGTTTTCTACTTGTTCAACGGCGTGATTGTGTCGCTGGCGTTGTATCTGAACGCAACTATTTTTGCGCGAATATGCGGGTTGGACCGCTGGCAAATTCTGCTCGGTATATTGGCATTCCCGTATACGATTGACTTGTTCATGCACCCGAGTTTGCAAGAGAAGCCGGTGCTAATTTTTGGCGCTTTGCTCTTGTTTGCTGTGTTCAACTTGCGCACGTCGTTTGCAATGCAGATCGCCGCAATTACTTTGTGGGCAGTATTTGGCATTGCATCCAAGCCGCAATTCTTAATCTATTTGGGAATGGCTGCGCTTGCGTTGGTAACACGTGAGCGGCTGGCGTCGTGGCGTGGACGCTGGACACTCCTCTATTTGGTTGTGCTGTGCGTCGCTGCCGCAGCGCTGGTCGCCGCATACGGCATGCGCGGCGGCTACACGTCTGGCGGCTATAGCACAGCCAATGCAATCACGAACGCCAAAACTGTTTTCGGGATGTTCTATCTCGCAATGATTGCAGTTGGCGGCGTCAGATTATTCTTGCCCGCGTGGCGCGCCAAATCAGCCTCGAACCTTTTGCCTCTCGCAGGCATCATTGCATT
>QWRL01000132.1 GCA_003670425.1 Chloroflexota bacterium | reverse complement strand
GCGTTGTTCCTGGATGCCCGCGCAGCGGCGCAATGTGCGCCAGCCGTTGCGGCAGTGCTGGCAATGGAGCTGCAGCGTGACAGCGCCTGGGCTGCGCAAGATGCAGCCACATTCGAGCAGCTGGCGCTGGGCTACCAGCTGGCTGCATGATTGTTAGCTGCGCTGCCTGAGCACGGCTGTTCCCGCTGCTGTTAGCTGCCAGCCCGGCAGCCAAGCCCGCACAATGCCGTGCGCATTCAATAGCGGGTATGATTGCGACGCGCCAAATAAATCTCAGTGCGCTAGCTGGCCAAAGCGGTTGCCTATTAATTCACCTCACAGATTGCCCATTCAATGAAACCACCGATTGCACTGCAGCTGTACACACTTCGCGACGCGCTTGCCAATGACTTTGCAGCGACCATCCGGCAGGTGGCTGCAATGGGATACGCGGGGGTGGAGCCGGCTGGCTTTGCGGGCAGCACGCCGCAGGCCGCCGCGCAACTTTTTCGGGAGCTGGGGTTGACGGTGTGTGCGGCCCACAGCCCGCTGCCGTTGGGTGCAGATGAGAAGCCGGTGATTGAAGCGGCGCAGCTGCTGCAAAGCCCGCGTTTAGTTTGTGCGTGGCAGCCGCCGGAGCTATTTCAATCGCTGGACGGCATCAAGCGGGTGAGTGACATGCTCAATGCAGCCAGCGTTGTGGCGCAGGCCGCCGGCATCTCGCTGGGTTATCACAACCACTGGTTTGAGTACGCCAGCCTCGGCGGGCGCCTGGCTGCGGATATCTTGTGTGAAAACTTGGACGACGCGGTCTTCCTTGAGCTCGATGTTTACTGGATCAAGACCGCCGGGCAGGATCCGGCAGCAATTGTGCGCCAGCAAGGCAAGCGTGCGCCACTGCTGCATATCAAAGACGGGCCCGCTATCCAGGCCGAGCCGATGACGGCGGCCGGCACTGGCGTCATGGATTTTTCTGCAATTGCCGCGGCCGCAAACGCCGAGTGGTGGATTGTGGAACTCGACAGCTGCGCCACAGACATGCTGCAAGCCGTGCAGCAGAGCTACACCTATCTCACAACCAACGGACTGGCATATGGCAAAAACTAAAGTCGGCATCATCGGCTGCGGCAACATCAGCGATACATACTTTAAGGGCTGCCCTGCATTTGAGGTGTTGCAAATTACTGCCTGCGCGGACGTGGACATGGCGCGCGCGCACGCGCAGGCCGCCAAGTACGGGCTGCGCGCGCTAAGCGTTGACGAGCTGCTGGCCGACGCGGAGATTGACCTGGTGATAAATCTGACCGTGCCGATGGCGCATGCTGAAATTAATGTGCGCGCCTTGGAGGCCGGTAAAAATGTGCACACCGAGAAACCGCTGGCGGTCACACGCGCGGACGGCCAGCGCACACTGGAGCTGGCTGCGCGCAAGCAGTTGCGTGTGGGCAGTGCGCCGGACACCTTCATGGGTGGCGGCCTGCAAACCTGCCTCGGCCTGATCAACGCTGGTGCGATCGGCGAGCCGGTAGCGGCCAGCGCCTTCATGGTCGGCCGCGGACCTGAAGCCTGGCATCCCAGCCCGGACTCGTTTTATCAAACCGGCGCCGGGCCAATGTTTGATGTGGGGCCGTACTACCTCACCAGTCTGCTGTGCCTGCTGGGGCCTGTGCGCCGCGTTACGGCGTCTGCGCGCGCATCGTTTGCGGAGCGCACGGCTGGCCACCCGGATGTGCTTGGCCGCAAAATTCGCGTTGACACACCCACGCACATTGCCGGCGTGCTGGAGTTTCGCAGCGGCCTGATCTGCACGCTCATCACCAGCTTTGACATCTGGCATTCGCAACTGCCGCGCATTGAAATTTACGGCAGCACGGGCACGCTGTCTGTGCCAGACCCAAACACATTTGGCGGCCCGGTACTGCTGCGCAACGCCGAAGATGCCAACTGGCGCGAGATGCCGTTGACGCACGGCTACACAGAAAACTCGCGCGGCATTGGCGCTGCAGACATGGTGCATGCGCTGCGCAGCGGCCGGCCGCACCGCGCCAGCGGGGCGCTTGCGTATCACGTGCTAGACCTAATGCATGCCTTCCACGATGCAGCGCGCGCCGGCACACATGTGGAGCTGGCCAGTACCTGCCAGCAGCCGGCAGCCCTGCCGCGCGGGCTGCAGCCCGGCACGCTGGACTAACCCGCCTGCCCGCCAACTACAAATTACTCAAAAGGTGGATTGAATGCCCAACGAGAAAATAGTGCGCACATTGATGGTGGGGGTGGGCAGCATGGCCCGCCATCACATCCACCAGATGCTGGCAGCAGATGATGGCACGCGCATAACCGTGATGTGCGAGCCGGCACGTGAAAGCTACACGGCGGCCTGCAAAATTTTTGAGGACAAGGGCCTTGCTCCGCCGCCCAATGAGCCAGACCTTGCCAAGCTGCTCAAGCGCCACGCCGGCAAGCTGGACGCGGCCTTCATCATCACGCCGCATGCTTATCACCACGATCAAACGGTGGCGTGCATGCAGGCCGGCCTGGATGTGCTGCTCGAAAAGCCAATGGTGATGAACGCCGTGGAAGCACGCAGTTTGATGCGCACGCGAGAGCGCACCGGCCGGCTGCTGGTAGTAGCTTTTCCGGGCAGCCTCTCCCCGCAAATCCGGCAGGCGGTGCGCTCCTTGCGCGCCGGCGAGTACGGCCCCATCCTCACCATTAGTGGCGTGGTGTGGCAAAACTGGGGGCCCAACACGGCCGGCACCTGGCGGCAGGCGCCCGCACTTTCCGGTGGCGGCTTTTTATTTGACACTGGCGCGCACTTGCTCAATACAGTTTGCGAACTGGCTGGTGAGGATTTTGAAGACGTGGCAGCCTGGCTGGACAACAGCGGCCGCCCCGTGGAAACGCTCGGCGTGGTGATCGGTCGCCTCAAGTCCGGTGTGCTTGTCACGCTGCATGCCTGCGGCGAGGCAATCCCATCGTGTGCTTCAGACGTGCGCGTGTTTTGCAAGCAGGCAATTCTGCATACCGGCATCTGGGGCGAGAAGCTTGAGGTGCAGTTCAATGGCAACCGCCCGCCACAGCCCATTCCGGTGCGCGACTCGATGGGCGTGTGGGAGCAGTTTCTGGCGGTGCGGCGCAACGAGATGCCCAACCCGTGCCCGCCGGAAGTTGGCCTGCGCATGAGCCGGCTGTGGGATGCCATCCGCAAATCTGCCAAGCAGAATGGCGCACCGGTAAAATGCAGCGCGTAACGCGCCTGCTTTGGAGCAACCCATGACAATTCGCGTCACAGTCTGGAACGAGTATCGCCACGAAAAATCGGATGCCGCTGTACGGCTGGTGTATCCAGACGGCTTGCACGCACCGATCGCTGCGCATTTGCGCCAGCAGGGCATGCAAGTGCGTGTGGCCACACTGGACGAGCCCGACAACGGGCTGCCCGCAGCGGTGCTGGCCGAAACGGATGTGCTCACTTGGTGGGGGCACATGGCCCACGGCGAAGTTAGTGACGCCGTTGTGGCGCGCGTACAACAACGCGTATTGGAGGGCATGGGCTTGCTGGTGCTGCACTCTGGCCACTTCTCCAAAGTCTTCCAGACATTGATGGGCACAACCTGCAATCTGATCTGGCGCGAAGCAGACGAGCGCGAACGCATCTGGGTTGTTGAGCCCGGCCATCCGATTGCTGCCGGCCTCGGCCCGTACTTTGAAATTCCGCGCGAAGAAATGTACGGCGAGCGCTTTGATGTGCCCGCGCCTGAGACGCTGGTTTTTGTGAGCTGGTTTGAGGGCGGCGAAGTTTTTCGCAGCGGCTGCTGCTACCAGCGCGGCAAAGGGCGCATCTTTTATTTTCGGCCCGGCCACGAGACCTACCCCACATACCTCCAGAAAGAAGTGCTGCACGTGATTACCAACGCAATCAAATGGGCGGCGCCGATTGACGGGCCTGCGGTTGAGTATGGCAACCGCGCTGCGCTGGAAACAATCGGTGATCGTGCGTAACCTCCTGCCACCAGCTGGCAGCTGCCCGCACTACACCTATTGCCAACAAGGCGCAGGCCGCGCAGCGCATACCGCAGCAGCACCGCTCAACTTTTCTAAAACATTATCAGATCTCCAGAAGAGGTGAAACAGCCATGCCAAGACCCGTAACACTTTTTACCGGCCAGTGGGCGGACCTGACCTTTGATGTGGTTTGCGCCAAGGCAAAATCGTTTGGGTATGACGGCATTGAAATTGCGTGCTGGGGCGACCACTTTGAAGTGGACAAGGCGCTAAACGACGAGCGCTACATCCAAACGCGGCTGGATGTGCTTGCGCAGCATGGGCTGCAGTGCCATGCCATCAGCAACCATCTGGTGGGCCAGGCTGTTTGCGACAACATTGATGCCCGCCATAAAAGTATTTTGCCGGCGCGCATTTGGGGGGACGGCAAAGAAGCCGGCGTGCGCACGGGGGCAGCCGCGGGGAGGATAACCCCCGCGCGCGCGCCTGCCAAGCTGGGCGTCAAAGTTGTTGGGGGATTCCCGGGCTCGTCCATCTGCCCGTCCCTGTACTCTTTTCCGCCAAACCCGCCGGAGCTGGTGCCAAACGGCTACCGCCACTTTGCGAACATGTGGAATCCGATTCTGGATGTGTTCGATGAAGTTGGCGTGCGCTTTGCATTAGAGGCGCATCCCACCGAGATTGCGTTTGACATTGCCAGCGCTGAAGCCGCCGTGCTCGCACTTGGCGGCCGCAAGGCATTCGGCTTCAACTATGACCCCAGCCATTTCGTTTATCAAAACGTCGACTATGTCGGCTTCATCCAAAAATTTGCGGACCGCATCTACCACGTGCACATGAAAGACGCGTATCTCTCGCCGCGCCCCACCGCTGCGGGCGTGTTTGGCGGCCATGTTGAGTTTGGCGATGCGCGGCGTGCGTGGGATTTCCGCTCGCTGGGGCGCGGCTCGGTGGATTTTGAAGCTGTGATGCGCGCGTTGAATGATGCCGCGTACAGCGGCCCGCTCTCCGTGGAGTGGGAGGATGGAAAGATGGATCGCGAGCATGGTGCGCGCGAGGCGTGCGCGTTCGTGCGCAAGCTGGACTTCCCAACGTCGGCAATGGCCTTCGACGCAGCTTTTGAACGCAAGTGATGGCAGTGCGGGATGCGCAGCTGCGGTCTTTTCCCGACGGTTGCAGGAAGAGCTTCACAGCACAGGAGTAACACATGGCTGAAACAGGCTTCACCAACATGGCCGGCACAGCGGCTGCCGGCAGTGCGCCGGAAATTGGCATTGGCATGCTGGGGTACGCCTTCATGGGCAAGGCGCATTCCAACGCATTCAAAAAGCTGCCCTACATGATGTATCCGCCGGTTGCGCTGCCAAAACTGGTGGCCATTGCCGGGCGCAACGAAGCTGCCGTGCGCGAGGCAGCCGCGCGCTATGGCTACGCCAGCCACTACACAGACTGGCGCAAAATGATTCAGGATGACCGCGTGCAGCTGTTTGACAACGGCGGGCCCAATGATTTGCATGCCGAGCCGTGCATACTTGCCGCACAAGCCGGCAAGAGCATTCTTTGTGAGAAGCCGCTGGCACGCTCAACCGCCGAAGCCGCCGCCATGCTGGAGGCGGTCACCAAAGCCGGCGTCAAACATGCGGTCGCTTTCAACTACCGTTTTGTGCCGGCTATCCGGCTTGCAAAAGATCTAATTGCTGACGGGAAGCTGGGGCAGATCTACCACTTTCGCGCGGTGTATTTGCAAGAGTGGATCATGCCGCACTACAACACGCCGCACATCTGGCGGCTGGACAAAACCGTTGCCGGCAGCGGGGCGCTGGGAGACCTTGGCTCGCACATTATTGATTTGGGGCGCTATCTGGTAGGTGAACCGCGCCGGGTGTCAGCCGCGGTCAGCACATTCATCAAAGCCCGCCCCGGTGTCGGCGGTAAACCGCAAACGGTGGACGTGGACGATGCTTTTGCGGCGACGATCGAATTTCAGAATGGGGCGCTGGGCACGCTGGAGGCCACACGCTATGCGGGCGGCCACAAGAACTCCAACTGCCTTGAGATCAATGGCGAGAAAGGCAGCATTCGCTTTAACCTTGAGCGCATGAATGAGCTGGAGGTGCATTGGATTGGCGAGGAGCCGCAAAGCACGCAGGGGTTCCATCAGGTGCTGGTCAGTGAAGCCCATCACCCATTCTGGTCAAACTGGTGGCCGCATGGCCACATCATCGGCTGGGAGCACACTTTTGTGCATGAGATCCACCACTTCTTGGACGCGATTGTGAACAACAAGCCGGTTGGTCCGCACGGCGCCACATTTGAAGACGGCTATCGAAACGCCGTGATTTGTGATGCCATCCTCCAATCAGCTGATACCGGGCGGCGCGTCGACATAAATTATTAGCGCCGCAGCGCCGCTTCGGATGCGCCACGCAATCTTGCGCAACGGGCAGCGCTGTCATGTCACTTGGCGCACAGTGCATAGCGTAGTCTGCGTATAGCGCAGTGCGGTCAAGAGCTATGGCGCACTTCGTGCCAACCTAATTTGTTTTACGCGCGTTGCCGTAAGTACTTTCAGTTCCGACGTGCAATTTTAAGCGGCGGCCGCGTGACTCAGGTTGTATAAAGATTGTTGCTGCGACGCGCTCGTTGCAGCAGAGCCC
>QWRL01000131.1 GCA_003670425.1 Chloroflexota bacterium | reverse complement strand
CGGCCAGGCGCCACGGGTATGCAAACGCAACCGTGGGGCCAACAATGTTAAACATTGTGAGTCGGGCGGCGGTGGCGGCAATGATGGCGGTGAAGGCCGCCGCCAGCGCCACACCGGGCACAATCAGTTTTGCCGTGGGGTTAATTGCCGTTTGCATTAATCAAGCTCCTGGTTGCTGCCGCATTATTTGTTAAGCGCAGTACGCGCCCGGCCGCACCGCTAAGGCAAGCGTGCGCCGCAGCGCAGTTATAAATCATTTTTGGGAATGGGGTGTGCGCCGGTTGCCGGGTGGCGCACGCCACTGGCGAATTTGCAGGCTGGCAACCAGCCATGTTTCGATTCGCTGCCCGCTGCCGGCCGGCGCTGCGGCTTTGATGCGATTAGTGTGCGGGCCGGCACGCAATTGTGGGCGCGGCGCACGGCAGCAGCGCTGCGTGCCTTGCGGCCGGCGCGCGCTGCTGCATCACGCAGCGCGCGGCGCCTGCAGTGCGGCCTGCGCAATGCCGCGCAGCATGTCTCTAAACACCAGCTGGTGCAGCGGGTACAGCGCGTACCAGTAAATTCTGCCGGCCAGCCCCACGGGATCAAAGGTGGCGGTCTGCCGGATTATGGTTTGCGCGCCGTCCGCCGTTACTTCAAACTCCAGCCAGGCGCGCCCGGGCAGCTTCATCTCTGCTGCCAGGCGCACATGGTGGTTTGGTTCAATCGCCTCCACGCGCCAGAAATCCACCGCGTCGCCAATTTGCATCACGGTGGGGGAAGGCCGCCCGCGCCGCGTGCCCACGCCGCCCACCAGCAGGTCCAATATGCCGCGCAAGTCCCACAGCCAGTTCCACGCGTACCAGCCGGTGTCGCCGCCGATGCGTTCGATGGGTGCGAAGGCTGCAGCCGGCAGCGCTGCCACGCGCAGCGTGCGCGAGTCCACCAGGCGCGAGCCAAACTGCACGCCGCCCCATGCGCGCTGGTCGCCGGCCGAAGAGAGCGCATCGGACCAGCGCGTGGCCGCAAACTGCCGGTCTTCATTGGCCAGCGCGCGGCGCAGCGCCTCTGCCACGCCGCGCGGGCGCACGCTAAAAGTTTTGAGGGCTGCCGGGTCGCGCACCACGGTGGGATGCACAATGCTTTCAATCAGCTTGCGCCCGATGCGCGCGTACAACGGCGTGATGAATCCCAACCACAAGCTGGAGAGGAATGGCGTGAGCACCGGCACCGGCAGCATGCGCAGGCGCAGCTTGCGCTGGCGCGCATACTCGCGCATGATGTCCGCATAGGACACCTGGTCGGCGCCGCCAATCTCAAACACGCGGTATTCTGCAACAGGCAGGCTGAGCGCGGCCAGCAGGTACTCCAGCAGGTCGTCAATGGCGATGGGCTGCGCCGGCACCTTTACCCACTTGGGTGTGATCATCACCGGCAGATGCTCCACCAGCGAGCGGATCATTTCAAACGATAGGCTGCCGGAGCCGAGCACAATTGATGCGCGGAACTCCAGCACGGGCACGCCAAACTGGCGCAAGATCTGCCCCACCTCCTGCCGGCTGCGCAGATGCGCGGATAGGCGCACGCTGTCGTCGCCCAAACCGCCAAGGTAAATTATGCGCTGCACGCCGGCCGCCTGCGCAGCCGCGCCGAAGTTCAGCGCGGCTTGCCGGTCGGCTGCTTCAAAGGAGCCGCTTGATCCCATCGAGTGCACCATATAGAACGCGGCTTGCATGCCCTGCAGCGCGGCATCCAGGCTGGCGCGGTCAAGCACATCGCCCGCCACCACCTCCGTGCCGGGGCCGGCTTTTTGCTGCACCACGGCCGGCCGGCGCGCCAGGCAGCGCACGCGGTAGCCCTGCTGCTCCAGCAATTGCAAGAGGCGCCCGCCCACGTATCCGCTGGCGCCGGTCAGCAGAATGCGCGCGCCGGCTGGCAGGCCGGCTGTGTTTGTTGTTTGTTGATCAGTCACTTGTAAGCTCCATCCTATTATTTATGGCTGCGCGGTGCCTGCGCTGCGCGCTGGATTTTGGCAGCAGCCGGAAACTGGCAGCTGCTGGCGGGCCGGCCCGGGGGCCAACTTAGGCGGGGCTGCTTGCGCAGTGGGCACAGGCGCGCTGCTCGGCAGCCACAATCGCCTGATCCGCACTCCAGAAAATATTCTCCGCCCCAATTGCAGCCAGCAGGCCGCCGCGCTCCAGCATGCGCCGCACATCCACGTGCATTCCAGCCAGCATGAGTGTACCGCCGCTGCGCTGCAGTCTGGCGTGCAGCGCAGCCAGCGCCTGCAGGCCGGAAGTGTCGATCAGCGGCATGCCGCGCAGCGAAAGAATAAGGGCGTGCGTGCCTTTGAGCTGCGCAAAAGCTTCATTGAAATGGCCAGTGGCCGCAAAGAACAGCGGGCCGGTAAGGTAGGCTACGCGCATGTGGCTGCACTTGCCCGCGGTTTCAATGCCGCGCTGGCGCAGGCGCGCAGGGTCCACCGCCTGCACTTCAATTTCTATGCGGGCTATCTGGTTCAGGAACGCCGCCCCGGACAACAATGCGCCGAACAGAATGGCCTGTGTCAGATCGAGCGTGATGGTGGCTGTGAGCGTGAGCAGGTAGGTGATGATGGCGGTTTTGAAGCGGTGGCCAAAGATGTAGCGGATGGATTCCCATTCGTTCATGTGCCAGGTGGTAACCAGCAGCACGCCGGCCAGCGCTGCAAACGGAATGCGCGCCAGCAGCGGTGCCAGCACAAACATGCAGGCGGCCACGGTGGCAGCATAGGTGATGCTGACGATGCGCGTGTGCCCGCCGGCGCGGATGCCCACGCTGGTGCGCGCAATGGCGGATGTGGCCGGCACGCCGCCGAAGAACGGAATGAGCAGGTTGCCCACACCCTGCGCAATCAACTCCTGGTTTACCTGCAGGCGAATACCGGTCATGTTGCTGGCAACCGCGCCGCACAGCAGCCCCTCCAGTGCGCACAGCGCGGCAATTGCCATTGCGGGCGCCACAAACTCCCCCAAGCCGGCCCACGGGATGGAGCTGAACGACAAATGTTGTGCGAGCAGAAAGGAGTGCGGAATGGCGCCAATCACCGGTACCGGCCACTGCAGCGCAGCGTTAAGTGCGCTGGCGGCAATGATGGCCAGCAATGAAGCCGGCACGCGCGCGGCCCAGTGCTTGGGCAACAGCAGCATGCCGGCCATCACCAGCCCGCCCAGTGCCAGCGTGTGCCAGTCCGGCAGCCAGCCACCCCGAAAGTAACCAAGCAGTTTGAGCGCAGCGCTGGGCGCAGCGGCAGTTTTAATTCCCAGCAGGTTGTCCAGCTGCCCGATGGCGATGATGAGCGCAATACCGGTGGTAAAGCCGGCGATGACGGGCGCGGGAATGAATGCAAAGAAGCGCCCGAGGCGCAGCAAGCCAATTACCAGCAGCATTGCCCCGGCCATGGCACCCGCCACCCAAATGCCCGGCATGCCATGCCTTTGTGCCAGCACCAGCATCACCGCGGTCATAGAGCCCGTGGGCCCGGATATCTGGTACGGCGCACCGGACAAACCGCCGATTACAAAACCCGCCACAATTGCAGTCACCAAGCCAGCGCCAGCATTGGCGCCGGATGCCACGGCAAACGCCAGTGCCAGCGGCAGCGCCACAGCCGTTACCGCAAACCCGGCCACCACATCCTGCCGGAACTTGACGGGCGTGTAGCCGGAAAATTCATGGCGCAGCAAAGCCGGCAGCGTGCGGTGCGGCATGTGTTTTTAAACGGGCGGGCGGTCAGTCATTGCAGGGCGCAATGGCAAGCATAACGCACGCTGCGCAGCGGGCTGCCGGCGCCACGCAGCATGGCCGAGCGCGGAGTGGTGGCGACCATCATGTGCAGCGCAGCTCGCGGTTGCTAAAAATGCGTCCGCTCCGCCGCTGCAAAAGTGCGCCATGTTAGACTGCGAGTCAGTGCGCTTCGCGAGATGCGCACAGTTAACTCAAGGAGATCAAAATGGCCAAATTTCTTTTGCATGTGAACTACACGGTAGAGGGTGCGAAGGGCTTGCTAAAAGAGGGTGGCACAAAGCGCCGCGCAGTCGCCGAGCAGGCAACTAAGTCAATGGGTGGCAAACTGGAATCGTTTTACTTTGCGTTCGGCGATACCGATTGTTACGTGATCGGCGACTTTCCGGACCACGCCAGCGTGGCTGCGCTAGCATTGACGATATCAGCTAGTGGCGGCGCGACGGTCAAAACAACCGTCTTGATGACTTGCGAAGAGCTTGATGCGGCGGCAAAGATGTCCCCCGTCTACCGGGCTCCGGGACAGTAAGCACTATTGCACTTCGAATACCGCAATGGAAGCTGCTGCCGGCATGCCGGGTGAGGTCGGCGGCAGCTTTACCTGCTGCGCGGAGTGTGGCTGCGGCGCGGTTTGAGCGCCCGGGAAGAACCTGAATATGTGCGCTGCGATTGGCTGCGCAAAGTTTATCCGCTGCGCGTGTGAGTTATGCACTCCTCCACCGAACTTACGTCCGACAGATTTCAAGTAACCTGCAACGGTCAGCGGCTCGCCTCTTTTGCGGATCTCACGCCGGGATTCAGCGCGCAAGAGCGCCTGGGAATTGTGATCCGCGAACCAATGCAAGCAATGTGGGCCAGCGGGCTAATCATGAGTGCCGTCACGGCGTTCTATGATATCCAGCGCCAATCCGGTGAGGATTACTTCATCTATCCAGACTACTTTATGTTTGGAATCAATTGTGTGCCGGGCAACTATGGCATGCTCGACATTTGGCCAGACCACAAACGCATCACGGTTGGCGGCACTGCTGAGGAATGCGTGCGCGCCATCAATGACCGGGGCGTTACCATCCTGCTTGTGCCGGACATGCCTCCACGCGCGGCCGAACTGGAACGGCAGACACGCAGCTCAGCCCTCCAACGACTAAAGTTCGGATTGGTCTACCGGCCCGGCGAGCTGGTGGTTGAAAGTGACATCCAAGTCACCTGCCCCCCGGCATTGGAACCGTACCTGGCTGAAATCATTAATGACACACCGGCGTTGGACGCGGCGGCGCGCGAAGCGTTACGCGGCCGGCGCCATGCCGCAACTGCGGCCGGCGCCGCAGTGGAGTACTACCGGCGGGTTTCGCCGGCGACCGCACTCAACTATCTGTAAAAACTGTTGGCTGTCTTCCCGGGCCGGCCGGGCTCAATGGCCGCCGACCAACACCCGGCGCCGCCTGCCGCAGCTTGCCAACCCGGGCGGGCGGAACGCTGCTGGCCAGGTGCTACTGTGGTGCGTATGGCGCTTCCCGGCCAATTGCACCCACAAAACTCTCCAAATTTGCGTGCCCCAGATTCTGGCGGATCGCCTGCGATTCGCCGAGGTGATGCCAGTAGTGATAAATCATGCGCAGCAGCATTGTGCCCACACTCTCGCGCAGCGCTTTGCCATCCACCAGCATGTGGGTGGTTAATGTTTCCGTGGTCAGGCTTTCCAGATACGGGTTGGCTGCCTGAACAACCGTGGTCCATGCCTGCCACATCTCAGCCAGCGGCGGTGTGCTTTGCGGTGCGCCGTTGGCACATAGTGTGTTCAATTCCGGCAGCAGGATTTGCCCCTGCACGCGCGTCAGCCAGTACAGTTGCTCCTGCCACGCCAGATGCCCGATGATCCAGCTGATGCAGTTCATTTGCCCGCAGTGCGTGCGGGCATCACTTTCCGTGACGTTCGCCAGCCCGCGCTGGAATTCAGCGCGGGTAAAACGCAGCTGGGTGAGAAGCGGGTGTGACATGGCAGCTCCCGGCATGGATGCCTGTGCGCTATTGCGTCCGCCCGCAATACGCCGGTTTTGAATATTTCCCGCGCATCAGATGCAGCGCGCTGCAGTTTGGCGTGAACGTCTGCATGTGCAGCCTGCTAAGCGTTGGGCTTACAGCTGCAACGCAGGGCACACGGCGAACACAACGCCGCGGCTCGGCTAGCGGTTAGACAAGCTTTGCGTCCAGGGTCACCGTCTCCACCGCCGCCAGCGCCTTGGAGATTGGGCACTTGGCTTTGGCGCCGGCAGCCAGCTCTGCAAATTTCTCGGCAGAGATACCGTGCACATCGGCCGTGCACACCAGATCGATTTGGGTGATGGTGGGCCCGGCGCCCAGATGAACGGTGGCGGTGGTGGTCACGCGCACGGGCGGCGTGCCGTTGTCGGTCAGCATGGCGGAAAGGAACATCGAATAGCAGCCGGCGTGGGCCGCGCCGATCAGCTCTTCCGGGTTGGTGCCCGCGCCGCTCTCAAAACGGGAGGCGAAAGTGTACGGGCCCTCGTAGTGGCCGGAGCCGACGGTCAGCGTGCCGGCGCCTTCCTTTAGCGTGCCCTTCCAAGTGGCGGATGAATTGCGAATGGCCATTGTTAAGTCTCCTATGGGTTGCTTTGGCTAAAACGGATTGGTGTGGCTGTTGCCTGCCTGCAGAGTAACAGCTGCCGCAAAATCCGTCAATTGCGCTGTAATTTTTGGCACTGCTTACACCGTGCCGGTGCATCTAGCTCGATCGTATGCACACATAAGAGTTGCCACCGTCCGTAGGCGCGGGACATCGCATGCGCGGAGCGCTAGCCTGCCACTGGCGCATCTGCGCACATGAGCGGCCATCAAAACAAGCAGCTTCGTATAACACTCAATGAACATCTATAGTGTCGTTACCAAATGCAACCATGATGCGCTTGTACG
>QWRL01000130.1 GCA_003670425.1 Chloroflexota bacterium | reverse complement strand
AAAGATCGGCCGCAAATTGGCAGCAAGTTATGTATTTGTGAAACCAGCACGCACATGACGGCTGCCCGCCGCTGCTCAACCGAAAATCAAAAACACAATCCCCGCCACAACCCGCAGCGCTGCTCCGGCAAACAATGCCTGCCGCACCCCCAGCGCGCCCGCCAGCAGCGGCGCCATAGTGGAACCGCAAAGAATTCCGAGATGCAGTGCGAAATGATGCAACGCCATATGCGCCGGCCGATCATCCTCGGGCACGCGCTCCATCAGTCGGTTGAGCAGCGCCGCATTCAAGATGCCCCACACTCCACCCCCCACCAGCGCCGCTGCATAAAACATCAAGGGGCCGCGCGCCACCGCATTCAGCAGCGGATAACAAAGATACAACAGCCCCGAGCCAACCAACACGAGCCGATGCCCCCAACGACTGCTCAATCGAAAAAGAAACGCAGCACTCACACCCATGCCGACGAAAAACAACGCACTCCCGATACTGACAACGCTGTCCGGAAGCTGCAAAGTTTGCACCGCATAGATTGGAATCAGTGGAACAGTAATAAACTGAACGGTGTAAAACAAAAAGTAAGCCCCGATGAACGGCCCGAAACTGCCGCGCAGCAGTGCGAGCCGAATGAGCGGTGTCTTGCGTGCACGGGTTAAAAGGCGCAAGGCCACGGCGACACCAACCGCGGCGCCAGACCGCACCTCCCCGCCGATTGTGAGCTGCTGTGCGCTGCCAACGCGCACCGGCACCGCATCAAGCGCGCGCACGCACCCCAAGTGGTAAATGCTCAAGCCGCCGCCAAATGCTCCGAGCGCAAACACAACCTGATACCCTAAAGGAAACGCCAGCCGCGACAACACCGCTCCGCACACGAGAGATACCAGCACCTGGCTCACACCTAAAACAACACTGCGCCGCCCCACCACAAAGCCGCGATGTTCTGGCGCAACGGTGTCCGCAAAGAGCGCGTTGAACCCAACGGCCCAAAACGTATTGGGCACCGCCACAAACAACAGCAACAACAGCAACATCCACGGCATCAAGGCACGCGACACCAGCCACGGCATCACCGCCAGCGCCAAGTAACCGAGGCGCGCCCACAAGCCAGACTGAAACGTAGCCGGGCCAAGCTGCCGTTCACCAAGCCAGCGCCCGGCCGGCAACGACCACACCAGGCTCATCACAGCCGGGCCACTGGAAAGAAAACTCACCTGCAATGCACTGGCCCCCACCCGCACGGCATAAATTGCCACAAACGAAATAGTGCTGCCGGACAGCATTCCGAAACCAAAACTATCCCAATAGAGATGCCGGTAGTTCGCCTGTGCTTGCGCCGAAAGCACAAATGGATCATCCGCAAGCCAACTGCGCCACACGCGCTGCATGTACCCCACAACAACGCCTGTCACGCTGCTAACAAGCCCACGTTAACGCGCGCTCCGAACAATTCCATGTAACTCTAAGCATAAAAAGAGTGCAGTATACTTGGCGCGTGAGAACCTGATGGCTCACGAAAACGTCCGCAAACTGCTGCGCCTAAACCCCGGCACCGCGCAGCACGCAAACATTCGCCGTGAATGGATTGCGCATTCCATTGCCGAAGACAACCGCGACATCCCCGGCCTGATGGCCACGCTCACGGACGACTGCGTCTACGAGATTGCCCAATGGGGCGCTGTGTGGCACGGCAAAGCCGGCGCAGCCAGTTTCTACAACGAACTGCTAACAGCATTTCCAGACATTCACTTTGATCTACAGCACATCGTAATCGGTCCACAGGGGGTGTGGGAATCTGCCCGCGTAACTGGAACCCACCGCGCCAATTGGTTAATGTTCCAAGCTCATGGACAATATGTGCAGTTTGATGCGCAAATATTCTTCCCCTGGGACGCAGCCGCTTGCAAGTTCCGCGGTGAAACAGTATTTGTCACCGGTCTTGAAACTAACCCAGAGCCCCAAACAGCATTAGCGCTCAAGGCTTCTATTGCAGCGCCGTAGCTTAAAGCTGCAGTTTGATGCGCCGACTTTTATTTGCGCTTGCCATTGCCCTCGCCACCAGCTTGGCGCGCGGCAGCGCGGCCGTGCAGCCGGCCCCGGTTCAGCCGCCTGGTCTTCCCGCTGCCAAAGTATCACAAGTTGTTGACGGAGACACGATAAAAGTTCGGCTGCAAGGAAAGGAGTTCACGCTGCGGCTAATTGGAATGGACACCCCCGAAACTGTGGACCCGCGCAAGAAAGTGCAATGCTACGGCCCTGAAGCCAGCAATTTTGCAAAGGCCCTGCTCAACAACAAAATTGTTTACCTGGAAAGCGACAGCTCTCAAGGCGAGCTTGACAAGTATTCCCGCAAGCTGCGCTACGTGTGGCTGCCGGATGGGCGCATGTATAACTACGTTGCCGTGCTTGAAGGCTACGCCCGCGAATACACATACAACGCTAAGTACCGCTACCAATCTGAATTCATCTCTGCACAAAATAGTGCCATAGGCAACGGCAAAGGCCTGTGGAACCGCAGCACCTGCAACGGCAACAACACTACAGCAGTCCCGCCCACAAAATCTGCGCCGACGGGAAACTTCGACAACAACCACGACGGCAAAGTAACCTGCTCCGATTTCAAAACGCAAGCTGAAGCCAATATTGCACTCGCCCGCGGACACACAAACCTGGATGGCAACCGCGACGGCAAAGCATGCGAATCATTGCCGGCAAAGTAAATCCACATCCCACCGCGCAAACCGCACTCAGCGCTGCTATACTTTCGAAACGGCCATCGCGCTGAAGCGCGTGGCCGTTAGCTTTTTATAGCCATGGCAACTTTGCCCGCACCATCCGCGCTTTCTGCTGCAATCGACGCGCGCCGCACTTTTGCGATCATCTCGCACCCGGATGCCGGCAAGACCACGCTCACCGAAAAACTGCTGCTCTACGGCAACGCCATTCATCTTGCCGGCAGCGTGCGCGCACGCCGCAACCAGCGCAACACCCGCTCGGATTGGATGTCAATTGAACGCGAGCGCGGCATTTCCATCAGCTCCACCGTATTGCAGTTTCCATACCGTGACTGCGTCATCAACCTGCTCGACACGCCCGGTCACCAGGATTTCTCAGAAGACACTTACCGCACCTTGATGGCTGCCGACTGCGCCGTCATGGTGCTCGATGCCGCCAAGGGCGTGGAGCCCCAAACCCGCAAACTGTTTGAAGTTTGCCGGCGCCGGCAACTGCCCGTGTTTACCTTTATCAACAAGATGGATCGGCCCGCGCTGGATCCGCTTGAGCTACTCGATGAAGTGGAACGCGTACTCGGCATGCAGCCGGTACCGCTCAACTGGCCAATTGGCGATGGACCCGAATTTCGCGGCGTTGTAGACCGGCGCACGCGCAACGTGCATCTCTACGACCGCACCATGCACAACCAAAAGATTTCGCCCGAGAGCATCCACCCATTGGCCGATGGGCGCCTGCAGACAATGATCGGGGCAACCGCATTTACTGAGTTAACTAACACACTGGAGATGCTCGACACGCTGGAGCTTGAGTTTGACCCGCACGCCACCCGTCAAGGCCGGCAAACACCTGTATTTTTTGGCAGCGCGCTAACAAATTTTGGCGTGCAAATGTTTCTGGATGCGTTCGTCGACAATGCGCCGCCGCCTGCCGCTTACCTCACCGAATCGGGGGTTGTGGACCCGCACGACACGCCATTCACAGGATTTATCTTTAAGATTCAAGCCAACATGAACCCGCGCCACAGGGACAGCGTCGCTTTTGTGCGTGTGTGCAGCGGGCGATTTGAGCGCAACATGGAAGTATGGCACGCGCAAACTGAACGCACGCTGCGCCTGCCACGCCCCTACAAGTTCTTTGCCGAGGACCGCGAGGTGCTGGAGGAAGCCTATGCTGGCGACATCATCGGCCTGCCCAATAACGGCTTCAGCATTGGTGACACTCTTAGCACGGGCGCCGGGCTGCGCTTTGCAACGCTGCCGCGCTTTCAGCCAGAATTTTTTCAGCGGCTGCTCAATACCGACATCAGCCGCCAAAAACAATTTCAACGCGGCCTGGCCCAACTGGAAAGCGAAGGCGCAATGCAAGTGTTGTACGAAACCGACAGCCTGCGCCGCGCGCCAATCCTTGCGGTGGTTGGCATGCTGCAGCTGGACGTGGTCTGCGCGCGCCTGGAAGAGGAGTACGGCGTGCCAACCACCCTTGAGCCCTGCGACTACACTTTGGCACGCTGGCTGGTTGGCACCGAAGCAGCCATCGATGAACTGCCGTGGCGCCACGGCCTGCTGCGCACGAAAGACCAAACCGGACGGCTCGTTGCGTTGTTGCGTTCAGCCTTTACGCTGCATCACCTGCAGGATAAACATCCGGCGGTCGAATTTCATTTACTCGACGAGTTAGGCTAGGCATCGCAGCTGCATCGTTCACTGCCTGTTCCACTTGCCCACTAAATCCAGCTGCTCCAATCCCGCGCTCATAGAGCACAAAGAACTCAACATTTCCCGCGGGCCCGCGCAATACCGACGGATAAACCTGCGTCGCACCGTACCCCGCACTCGCAGCAAAACCCGCTGCTGACAGCAGCACTTGCCGATGCACCGCGGGGTCACGCACCACGCCACCATGCTCCACTTGGCTGCGCTCAGCTTCAAACTGCGGCTTCACCAGCGCCAGAATGCGTCCGCCAGCCGGCGTAAGCCAATCCGCCAACACTGGGAGCAAGATCTGCAGCGATATAAATGCTGCGTCCACAACAATTAGATCGACAACTTCCGGCAGCGCTGAAAGATAGCGGGCGTTCGTCTCCTCAACCAGCACTACCCGCGCATCATTCCGCAGCCGCCAATGCAACAATCCCTTTCCAACATCCACGGCATACACTCGGTCCGCACCGTGTTGCAGCAGGCAATCGGTAAAGCCCCCCGTCGACGCGCCCACGTCCGCGCATATCAACCCGCGCACCGCCAGCTCCGTCTTCTGCAGCGCACCCGCCAGCTTGGTTCCGCCGCGGCTCACAAAACGCTGCCGCTCGATCACCTCCAACTGCGCGCCAATTTCAACCGCGGTGCCCGGTTTATCCATGCGCACGCCGCCCACCCGCACCTGCCCGGCCATGATGTAGCGCCGGGCAGAATCGATGGACTCCACCAAGCCGCGCTCGAACACCAATTTATCAAGCCGATCACGTTTCATCGCGCGTGATTCTAGCATTCAAACGCAGCTCAACCGCGCGTCTATAATTCCAGCATGACAGATATGAATGCGTTGCTTTTTGCTCTGCGCCCAAGGCAATGGACAAAAAATCTCGTTATATTCGTACCGCTAGTATTTGACGTCAAGCTCCTGCAGCCTGAATATCTGCTGCCGACGCTGCTCGCATTCGGAATTTTCTGCATGCTCGCCAGCTCCGTCTACCTCGTCAATGACCTGCTCGACGCCGCCACCGACCGGCTGCACCCACTCAAGAAACACCGTGCCATCGCTTCGGGCAGACTGCAACCACGTACCGCACTTCTAACCGCCATGCTGCTGCCCGCGCTTGCACTGCCCGCCGCCTTTAGCCTCAACCTGATGCTTGGCCTGCTCGCCGCCGCATACTGGGCACAAAATCTTCTGTACTCTTACCGCCTCAAACAAATCGTAATTCTGGATGTGATGCTGGTTGCCACCGGATTTTTGCTGCGCCTCGGCGCCGGCGTTTCCCTCGTCCAAGTCGAGCGCTTCTCGCCTTGGATGTTCATCTGTGTTGGACTTGGCGCGCTCTTGGTCGGGTTTGGCAAGCGGCGCCACGAGCTTACGCTAATGCAAGCCAGCGCCTCAAGCCACCGCAGCGTTTTGCAAGAATACACCGTGCCATTTTTAGACCTTGCAATCAACATGGCCGCCACTGCAATTCTGATTGCATACTCGCTCTACACATTCAGCGCGCCAAACATGCCCGCTAACCATCTGATGATGCTCACAATCGCGCCAGTCTGGTACGGCACCCTGCGCTATCTGCACCTGCTACATGTCTCCGGCAAGGGAGGCGCACCGGAAGATTTACTGTTCGAAGACCGGCCGCTGCTGGCCACGGTGGTGATTTGGGCACTCTCAGCCGTGCTGATACTCTATCTCGCGTGACGCCGCGCCCGCAGCCGGCCACCGGCAGTGCCTCCGGCAAGGTCATCCTGTTTGGCGAGCACGCAGTTGTGTATGGCGCGCCAGCCATCGCCGTTCCCATCAATGGATTACGTGCAACGGCCACGTTTACGCCCGCTGTAGATTCCTCAAGTGAACTCGAAATCGTTGCCGACAGCATTGCACTGAATACGCGCCTCTCAAATCTGGCCACAGGCCACCCGCTGGCAGCTGCCGTTTTGGAAACCTTGCGCAGCCTCGCAATCCCAAATCCCCCGGCCGGGAAACTTCAAGTGCAGTCCACCATCCCCGCCGCAGCCGGGCTGGGCTCCAGCGCAGCGGTTACCATTGCGCTTGCACGCGCGCTTGCAGCCAGCCTCTCTCGCGAACTGACCCCGCATGCGGCAGCTCACATCGCACAATCTGTTGAAACTCTCCAACACGGAACTGCATCCGGAATTGATCCAACGGTAATTGCCCACAATACTGCACTGTATTTTAAAAAGGGCAGTGACCCCATATTCCTGCAACCAAGCAAGAACCTTATGCTGATTGTGGCAGACACCGGCGAGCCAGGCTCAACGCGCAATGCGGTAGCCGCAGTGCGCGCACGCTACGATGCAAACCCGGCCCACCACCAAAATATATTTAACCAGATTGGTGCGCTATCTGACGCAGCCCGCGGCTGGCTTGC
>QWRL01000013.1:7726-26991 GCA_003670425.1 Chloroflexota bacterium | reverse complement strand
GGGGGGCGTCCGGCCGCTCGCTGCCGGCGCTGCCGGCGGTTCCGGCTGGCCGGGCCAAAGGTCTATCAGGTGGGCCAGCAGCGCGGCGGCTGCATTCGGGCGCCCCAGCTGCAGCTGCGCGGCTGCCAAACTCTGGCCGCGGCTGCGCACCGTCAGGCGCGCCGTCTTTGCATGCCGCACTTGCACGGTGGGCGCATCCAGCAGCGCCGTCTTGCTTGCATGCCCGCTGCGCACAAGCCGCTCCAGCACCGGCCGCCACGCCACGCGCGGCAGTGCGCGCTGCAGCTGGCGCCCGCGCAGCGCGCCGCGTTCGCGCAGCAAAGCCAGCACGCGCAGCTGCAGCGCGCCAGACCGCACAGTCACCACCGGCTCGCGCAGCAGTTGGTACTGCGCGTCCGCGCGCTGCGCCAGGCCGGGCGGCAGCATCAGGTTCACGCACTCAATCAAGTCAGCGCGCGTCTCACGCGCCAGCCAGTGCGCCAGCCCCAGTTGTTCCGCGCTCAGCACCGGCTCCGCATCCAGCAGCGCCTCCACCGCCTTAAACTCCGCCACGCCCGCGGGCGGCGCTGCGCCCACCGCCAGCACCACGCCCTGCACGCGCTGTTTGCCAAACGGCACCACCACCAAATGGCCGGCGCGCACGCTGCCCGCCAGCGCCGGCGGCACACTATAATGAAAAGAATGCTTGAGGGAAGGGACGTTGGGGAGAATTTCGGCGTACATGGTGCGCCAGCCGCATCGTTCTGCGGCTGCTAAACCAGCCTGCGGGCTGTTTTTTATTATAGAGGGCGCAGCTGCCCGCGGGCCGGCGGCAGCCTAGCGCGCCAGCTGCGCCGCCAGCACCGCCGCACATGCCAACGCGGCAGCCGCAGCCGGCAGCACCCACCATACCGTGCCGGCGCGGTTGCCATCCACTACTTGCGCTTGGCCGCTGGCGGCATCCAGCTCCAGCTGCCAGCGCGGCGCAATCACAGCTGCCAGTGCTGCGCCACCTGCCAGCCCGCCGGCATGCGCCCAGCTGTCAATGAACGGCAGCAAGCCCAGCCCCAAGTTCAGCAGCAGCGTGCTGCCAATGTTTTGCAGCCGCCGCTTGCCCATGGTGCCAAAGGCCGCGCGGTTGCGCAGCAGGTAAACCGCCAACGCGCCAATCAAACCAAACAGCGCGCCCGATGCGCCCACCGAATTTGCGTCCGTGAATAAGAAGCTGGCCAGAATGCTGCACACGCCCGCCAGCATGTACAGCGCAGCAAAGCGCGCATGCCCGAAAGCGGCCTCCACCTCCGGCCCGATGATGTAGAGCGTGTAGCAATTGACCGCCACATGCACCAGGTTGCCATGCAAAAACAACGGCGTAACAAAGCGCCAGTACTGCCCAACAATGATGGCGGCGTTTACCTTGGCGCCCAGCGCTTGAATAACCAGCGGCCAGCGCGCGTCCAGCCACCAGCCCAGTGCCTGCTGCAGCACAAAGACGGCAATGTTCGCAAACAAAAACACGCGACACCAAAATGGCGGCGCGCTGGGCACTGCGTGCTGGCGGGTGTTGGGCTGCGCTGCCGGGCCGCTGGCTGCGGGCAGCTCGCTCACAAGCTGATGGCCGGGCGGTTCACCTTGTGGCGCTCAGCCACCAGTATTGCCTCAATCACAGCCACCGCGCGGTCCAGGTCTTTGTCATCATTGGGCACACAGTAGTCAAATTCCGGCACGCGCAGCAGCTCCTGGCGCGCCATTGCCAGGCGCATGCGCTGCTTGTCTTCCGTCTCCGTCTGGCGCCCCACCAGCCGGCGCTCCAGCTCCTGCTCCGACTCCACCGTCAAAAAGATCAGCACGGCACCGGGCTGCAATTGTTTGATGCGCGCCGCGCCCTGCACATCCAGACGCATCACCACATCCTTGCCGCTGGCCAGCGCCGCATGCACCTGCTGCTTGGGCACGCCCTTGTACTCGCCGTACACCACCGCATACTCCAGCAGCTCGCTCGCATCAATCATGCGCGCAAACTCCGCCATCGCGCAAAAGTTGTAGTCCACGCCCTCCACCTCGCTGCTGCGCCGCGCGCGCGTGGTGGTCGTCACCACAAAATGCAGCTGCGCGTTGCGCTGCTGCAGGCGCCGCACCACGCTGTCCTTGCCCACGCCCGCCGGGCCGGAAATTACAATCAGCAGCCGTTGCTGCACTGCTAGCGTTTGTGTTTTCATGTTGCGCACTGCACCAGAAGTGCTATTATATTCGGGCTGCTCCGGAGAACAACCATCAATGCCGCTCTATGAATATCGCTGCCTGGCGTGTGCTGCGCCGGTTTCCATCCGCATGACGTATGCCGAGTTTGACACGGCCAAGCCCAAGTGCCCGCAGTGCAAAAGCCCAAAACTGCAGCGCCACCTCTCGCGCGTGCGCGTGCTGCGCTCGGAGGATAGCCGCATGGAGCAGCTCTCCGACCCGTCCAACTTTAATGACATTGACGAGAACGATCCAAAATCAGTGGGGCGCTTTATGCGCCGCATGGGCGGCGAGATGGGCGAAGATATGGGCGGCGAATTTAATGAGATGGCCGGGCGGCTTGAGGCCGGCGAGGACCCGCAGGCAATTGAGAACGAGCTGGGCCTCGGCGGCGCGGACGCCGGCGCCGGCGCAGCGGGCGACTTCGACGACTAGCGCGCGGCCGCGCCCGCCAGGCGCGCCAGCACATGCTTTAGCACCGCAGCCTGCAGCTGCGCCGGGTCTGCACCGGCATCCAGCACCACCCAGCGCGCGGGTTCCGCAGCCGCCAGCTGCAAAAATCCGGCGCGCACGCGCTCATGAAATTCCAGCGCGTATCCATCCAGCCGGTTCCACTGCCCGCCCTGCGCCCGCCGGCGCTGCAGCCCCGCCTGCGCATCTATGTCCAGCAAAAATGTCAAGTCTGGTGCGCGCCCGCCGGTGGCCAGGCGCGTGGTGCGCTGCAGCTCCACCAGATCCAGCTGGTGGCCGTAGCCCTGGTACGCCAGGCTGGAGTCATAAAAGCGGTCGCACAAGACCACGCCGCCGCGCGCCAGCTGCGGCTCAATTACCTCGCGCACCAGCTGTGCGCGCGAGGCGCTGAAAAGCAGAAACTCCGTTTGCGGCTGCATGCCGGCACTGCCGTGGTCCAGCAGCAGCTGGCGCACCTGGTTGCCAATCGGCGTGCCGCCCGGCTCGCGCGTGTTTACAACCGCATGGCCGGCGGCGGACAGTGCGTCTGCCAGCTGCTGCGCCTGCGTTGTTTTGCCGCCGCCCTCCGGCCCCTCAAAGCTTACAAACAAGCTCACTCGCTGAAAATCCGCACGCGCCGGTTGGGCTCTTTGCCGTAAGAATGCGAGATGAGCTGCGCTGTGCGCACCAGCTCATGCTGGTGGCGGCGAATGCGCGCATCTTGCGGGTACAGGTCCAGATGGCGCACGCCCAGGCGCACACTCTCCACGCCCGCCTGCGCTTCTTGCAGCGCCTCTGCCAGCAGCGGATCATCCGCTGCCAGCCCGCTGCTCACCTGGAAGACCTCCATCAAAAATCCGTCAATTTGAAGCGCAGTGTTGGAGCGCAGCACATACACCGGCATGCCCAGGTTTTCGGCATCGCTGATGGGGCGCTGGCGCCGGCGGTAATAAGACTTAAGTGTCAGCAGGGCGCTGGCATCTTCCACGCGGTCCACCAGGCGCAGCGGCACGCGCAAGCGCCGCGCAGCCTGTTCTACGCGCGTGCGCGGAATGCCGTAGGCATACACCTTCACCACCGGCGCATCGCCATTTTGCTCCGCTGTTACCGGCATTTGGCCCGCGCCCGCTGCAGCGGCGGGGGCATGTGCAGCGGGTGCAATTGCGCGCTGCACCTGGCCGCCTTGCACCACCAGTGGCAGGCGCGCAGCGCGCGCATTATTGTCGTAGGTGGACGGCTGCGCACTGCGCCCCGGCTCCACATGCAGCTTGCCGGCTGTATCGCGGTAGCGCAGCTCGGGCACACTGGCAAAGCCGCGCAGGGCATTGTCCACGGCGCTGGCCACATCCACATGAATGCGCAGGCGCGCACGCTCTTCAATCTCCACCAGCACATCAAAAGTGGGCGGTGCACGCCGCTCCAGCACCGTCTTGCGCGTGCCGCGCCGGCGCGCCTCTTCATCTGAAAGGGTCACCGCTTCCACGCCACCAACCAAGTCCGCCAAGGTCGGGTTGCGCAGCAGATTGTCCAGCGTGTTGCCGTGCGCCGTGCCAATCAGCTGCACGCCGCGCTCCGCAATCGTGCGCGCAGCCAGCGCCTCCTGTTCGCGCCCGATCTCGTCAATCACAATCGTCTCGGGGTTGTGGTTCTCCACCGCTTCAATCATCACCTCATGCTGGCGCGCCGGGTTGGGCACTTGCATGCGCCGCGCCCGCCCCACCGCCGGATGCGCAATGTCGCCGTCGCCGCCAATCTCGTTGGAGGTGTCCACCACCACCACGCGCCGGCGCTCGGCCAGCACACGCGCCGCTTCGCGCAGCATGGTGGTCTTGCCCACGCCCGGCCGCCCCAGCAGCAAAATGCTTTTGCCCGAGAGCACCAGGTCTTCAACAATTTGCGTCGTGCCGTACACCGCGCGCCCCACGCGGCACGTCAGCCCGATGATTTTTCCCTGCCGGTTGCGAATGGCAGAGATGCGGTGCAGCGTGCGCTCGATGCCGGAACGGTTGTCGGAGTCAAACTCGCGCAAGCCAGCCACCACTGCCTGAATGTCTGCGACGGTCAGCTTGGTTTCTGCAAGCGCCACCTCGCCGCTCAGGTAACGCGCTGCCGGCACGCGCCCCACATCCATCACCACCTCTAGCAGCTCATCGGACCGGTCAATTTGCCGCACGCGTTCCGCGATTGCCGGCGGCAGCAGGTTTAACAGCGCGGGCAGATCGTCGGTCTGCGGCAGCGCCGGATCCAGCACAGGGTTGTTTTGCAAAGTGTCCACGGGCGGTGGTGTGGTCCGCATCCAGCGCTCAGTTTAATCTTTCCCAAGCCGGCATGCCAACCGGGCTGGGTGCATATTTTGCCGCCGTCTGCGGGTGTGCGCCATCATCCGGCAATGCCTGCAGCCGGTCCGGCCGCGCAAATTCCGCAATGCGCGCCGACACTTTAATTTCCGGCGCCTGCAGCACGGCCAGCCGGTCCAGCAGCGCGCGCCGCACCGGCACCACCAGGCGCTTCACCATCACCGCCTGCTGCCCGTACAGCGTAAAGCCAAAATCAAGCAGCGCATGCCGCATCCATTGCTGGTAACTGCGCACGCACCAATACACCGGGTTGCCGGCCTGCTGCGCTTCCAGCTGCAAATATCCGCCCACCACAACCTTGATTGCATCCTGCACCTCCGGATGCAGAAACGGCTGCACAAAACTACCGCGCGTGCCGCGCCCCACCTGCAGGTATGCCTGCAGCTCGCCGCCGCGCGTAAACACATAGCCGTTGCCCTTCTCGGGCGGCGGGGGTTCCACCTGCTGCACCAGCCGCGGCACCACATTGTCATACAGCGCCAGCACCGCAAAGCCATCCGCGGCAGTGCGCTTGCGCAGCGCGCCGCTGGCGCCGGGCGGCACCGGCGGCTGCAGCTGGTAAATTTCCTGGCGGGCGTAGATTGAAAATCCGCTGCGGCGCAGCATCTCAAATTCAGCGCTGTGCTCGTCAACTTCGGCGATCAGATTTTGCGCGCCGCGCCGGCCGGCTTCGCCCGCCAGCTCTTCCAGCAGGGCGCTGCCCGTATGCGGCGGCAGCTGCCCGCTGGCCGGCGCCAGAAAGTGCACGCGCGCATGCGTGCCGCTGCTGCGCAGCTGCGCAAACGCCGGCTGTGCGCCGCGCTCGCGTGCCACAAAAGTGGCGGCAGAGCTGCCCACAATCATGTAGCCGGCAATGCCCACCGTCAGCGGATGCGTGTCGCGCGTCAGCGCTGCCTCAGTGTGCAGGCAAATCCCCTGCAGGCTCATGCGCCGCAGCGCCGCCAGGTCGCGCCAGTCCAAGGAACGGATTTGCAGTGGCATTTGTTTAGCTCACTTTCCAGCCAGCCGCAAAAACAATTCGTGAAAGCGCGTGTCAGCCGTCAACTCCGGGTGAAAAGCCGTGGCCAGCAGGCGCCCCTGGCGCGCCGCCACAATTTCGCCGGCGGGCAGCGTTGCCAGCACTTCCACATCCGGCCCCACACTCTCAATCATCGGCGCACGGATAAAAATTGCATGGAACGGTTTGCTGCTGCCATTTTGGCCGGCAGCCAACGCAGGCACCTGCAGCTGCGCTTCAAAGCTGTCCACCTGGCGCCCGAACGCATTGCGCTGCACCGTGATGTCCATCAGGTTCAGCAGCGGCTGCGCGCGATGCGCATCGCGCGAGAGCAGAATGGCGCCGGCACACGTGCCCCACATCGCCGCGCCCTGCGCAGCCAGATTGCGCATGGGCTGCATCAGCCCATACGCTTCGGCCAGTTTTCCAATGGTTGTGGATTCACCGCCGGGGATCACCAGCCCGGCCAAGCCCGCCAGCTGCGCCGGCAGGCGCACGGCGCGCACTTCCGCCCCCAGGTGCTGCAGCACCGTGAGGTGTGCATGGAAGTCGCCCTGCAGCGCGAGAACGCCGACCGCGACGCCCATGCGCGTTTACCAGCCGCGCGTGGCGAGCAGCTCGGTGGAGGGGATGGAGTGCACGTGAATGCCCACCATCGCCACGCCAATGTTCTTGCTTACATCGGCAATGATGGCCGCATCCTGATAGTGCGTGGTGGCCATCACAATCGCCTTGGCCCGCTTGAGCGGATCACCAGACTTGAAAATTCCCGAGCCCACAAACACGCCGTCCACGCCCAGTTGCATCATGAGCGCTGCATCTGCCGGCGTGGCTATGCCGCCAGCCGCAAAGTTCACAACCGGCAGCCGCCCGCGTTCACGCGTCTCCTTCACCAGCTCGTACGGCGCGCCAATCTCCTTGGCAAACGCCATCAACTCTTCCTCTTGCAGGGACTGCAGCCGGCGAATGGAACCGAGCACACTGCGCGCGTGGCGCACGGCCTCCACCACATCACCGGTGCCCGCCTCGCCCTTGGTGCGCATCATTGCAGCGCCTTCGCCAATGCGGCGCAGCGCCTCGCCCAGGTTGCGGCAGCCGCACACAAACGGCACCTTGAAGTCATGCTTGTTCACGTGGTGCTCTTCATCCGCGGGCGTCAGCACTTCGGACTCGTCAATATAGTCCACGCCCAGCGACTCCAGCACCTGCGCCTCAACAAAGTGGCCGATGCGGCACTTGGCCATCACTGGAATGGAAACCGTCTCCATGATTTTTTCAATCATCGCCGGGTCGGACATGCGCGCCACGCCGCCATCCGCGCGGATGTCTGCCGGCACGCGCTCAAGCGCCATCACTGCACAAGCACCCGCCTCTTCGGCAATTTTTGCTTCGTCGGCGTTAACCACGTCCATAATCACGCCGCCCTTCAGCATCTCTGCCAAACCGCGTTTGAGTGTCACCGTTCCAGTTTGAGTTTCCATAAAGTTGCTCCGTGCAAAAAACTTATAACCAAGTGCATTTTACCACTTTCGTAACACTGAGTCGCGCACCCGATATGCGCGCCACACCATAGAAGATGGTCGAATCAACCTGTTATAAAGGCTGTTATCGGCAGATTGGCGGTGCTTGCTACCCACCTGCATTAGAATAAAGCTCACCCATGGCGGAGCCTGTTTTCCCGCCCTGCCCGCGGAGGCGCCCACGTGACTGAAGACCTGAACCCGTTTGCGCTCGCCCAGCAAAAGCTGGACGAAGCCGCTGCCATCCTCAATTTGGATGATGCCACGCACCAGATGCTGCGCTGGCCGCAGCGCGAGCTGCATGTGACCGTGCCCGTGCGCATGGACGACGGCAGCACGCGCATCTTCCATGGTTTTCGTGTGCAATACAACGACGCACGCGGCCCCACAAAGGGCGGCATCCGCTTTCATCCGGATGAAACCATCAATACCGTGCGTGCATTGGCGGCATGGATGACATGGAAGACTGCCGTGGTGGATGTGCCGTTGGGCGGCGCAAAGGGCGGCATCATTTGCAATCCAAAAGAGCTCTCACAAGCAGAGCTGGAGCGCATGAGCCGCGCATACATCCGCCAGGTGGGGCGCATCCTCGGCCCGGACCAGGACATTCCGGCGCCGGACATCAATACCAATCCGCAGGTGATGGCGTGGATGGCAGATGAATTTGCCACGATGCGCGGCCACAACAGCTTTGGCATGATCACCGGCAAGCCGATTTCAATGGGCGGATCACTGGGCCGCGGGGACGCCACGGCGCGCGGCGGCACGGCCTGCCTGCGCGAGGCTGCGCGCGAACTGCGCATCGATTTGCGCGGCGCAAAGATGGCCATTCAGGGCTACGGCAATGTGGGCTCGTACATGCACAAGCTTGCGCAGCACGAGCTGGGCATGCAGGTGGTGGCCGTCTCTGATGATGTGGGTGGAATATTCAACGCCGCCGGCTTGGACTACGAGACTGTGCGCGCTCACAAGCAGGCGCACGGCAGCGTGCTGGCGCTGCCCGGCAGCCAGCCCCTCTCCAATGCCGAGCTGCTGGTGCTGGACGTGGAAGTGCTGGTGCCCGCCGCCATCGAAAGCGTGATCACCGCCGCCAATGCCGGCAACATTCGCGCGCGCATCATTGCCGAGCTGGCCAACGGCCCCACCACACCGGCTGCGGATGCCATCTTGTATGAGCGCGGCGTTTACATCATTCCGGACTTTTTGTGCAACGCGGGCGGGGTCACCGTTTCATACTTTGAGATGGTGCAAAACTCGTACGGCTTCTACTGGACCGAGGAGATGGTGCACGAGCGGCTGGAAGCAAAGATGACGGCCGCATTCCGCGCCGTGCATGCCGGTGCGCAGGCGCACCGCGTGGACAATCGCATGGCTGCCTATCTGGTGGCAGTGGCGCGCGTGGCCGAAGCAATGAAGGTGCGCGGCTGGGTGTAGCAGTACTTGCGCTCTGCTAAAGAAAAAATCCCCGCATTGCTGCGGGGATTTTTGTTTGATCGGGATGCGCTCGCGCTTACTTGATTGTCTGCAGATATGCAATCACATCCGCCAGATCCTGCGCCGCCATTTGCTCGCCGTAAATCTTAGGCATGATGTTGGCCACGTAAGGAGCCACAACATAGGCGTTTGTCTGCACGATCGATTCGCGTAGATATTCCTCGGCGCTGGTGGCTTTGCCGGTGTAGTCCGCTGCTGTGAAGCGGGTGGCAGCGCGCTCTGCAATGGATACGCCACTGGAGTAGTATTTGGCGGGCCAGCCGGGGCCGGGCGCAACACTCATGTCTGGGTTCATGTGGCACGCCACGCAACCGTAGGTCTGCGTCAGTTTTTCGCCGTTCGCCGCATCACCCTTGGGCAGCACCGGGTCCTTCAGGTCCAAACCAACGGCTACAAAGTCGGAGGGCTTCTCCGCCACAACCTCGAGCAGCGCGGTCTCTTCCCAGTTCATCACAAAATCCACAATATTGTTCACCTGGTCGGGGCGCAGCGGTCCGCCGAACTCGCGGCTCCAGGTGGGCATGCGCTGCGGGTAATCTGCATATGCCGCCGATGCGCGCGGCCGGCCGCCGGCAATTGCACCGTGCACGTAATCGTGCGTAGTGCCACTCCAGCCAATCTCTTTGAACCGCGTGCCGTTATACAGGTCCGCAGCGTTGAGCGCGGGTGCGCGCCCCGCAATGCCTTTGCCGTCTGGGCCGTGGCAGGTGGCGCAATTGTTTGCGTACAACGCCGCCCCGGCTTCCACCGACCGGCCCTCGTAGCCGCTTTCAAATTGCGCCATGCGCGCCGGCTCGTCAATTGCAGTAAAGCTCACGATCATCAGGGTTGCCACCATGAAGAACGTGCCCAGCGCTACTCGTGTAACCATGAATGTCTCCCGCCTAATGCTCGTAGCCAGAGTCGCGGTGCAGATACACTGTGACAAGTTCGCTGGCGCGTGGCCCGTTGTCTTCCCATTCCACTTGCATGGTGACCTGCTTCAGGCCCGCCTGAATTTCAGTGATGGCCATTTTGCCCTTTGCGTTCACCAGTTGGTCGGCATAGCGCTCAATTTCCTGGTTGTACAGCTCCAACACAGCCTGCAAACCTTTGCTGGGCGCATTGTTCCAGCCAGATGCCACCCAATCGCCTACCGGCAGTTCGTCATAAGCTGTGCCGCGCAAGAGGCCCGGATGCGTCTGCGGCGCCAGGGTTGTAAGCACTTCCTGGTCCGGCGATGAGGACACGCCGTAATATGGCGTTCCCATAAACGTCAACACAGACATGATCACAATCGTCAGCGCCACAATCGAGAGGCCGACGCGCCGGTCTGCATAGCGCCGGCTCGGTCCCACTTCCAGATACGGCATTACAAACAGTAGCCCGCTGAGGATGCCCGGCAGGATCACGCCAAAGAAAACTTTGTCGCCCAGTTTGAGCATGCCCTGCAGCCACAGAAAGTACCACGGCGCCGTGGTGTGCAAGGGCGTAATCTGCGAATCTGCATGCGGCTCCAGCGGAGCATGCCAGCCGCCCCACGTCACCATAAACACCATCAGCGCCAGCCAGCCCACGGTCCAGAACAGCTCGCGCGTCATCACGTCCGGCAAAAAGTAGGCCCGGCGTTCCATCGGCACTTTGCGCGCCGTGTCTTCGCCAACCTTCTCCGCACCCGGCGGCAGCGAATGGCCATGGATGATGACCTTGTAGTAATGCACGCCAACGAAGATGAATGCAATCAGCGGCAGCGCAAAGACATGCAGCAGATAAAAGCGCAGCAAGCCGTTGGCGCCGATGTCTGCGCCGCCGCGCACCAGCAGGTTCACTTCGCGGCCCACCACCGGTGTGGCTTCGGCCATGGACGCGCCAATGGTGACGGCCCACAAGGCAAGCTGATCCCACGGCAGCAGATAGCCGGAGAAGGAGAGAAACAGTGTAAGCAACAAAAGTACGCCGCCGGTAAACCACGTGAACTGGCGCGGCTTCTTGTAGCTGCCGGTTACAAATGTGCGCAGCATGTGCAGCAGCACCAGCATCACCATCAACTCCGCCCCAAGCCGGTGCAGGTCACGCATAAACAGGCCAAACGGCACATTGCTCAGCAGGCTGAGCATATTGGTGTAGGCAATATCTGGTGAAGGCGTGTACCACAACATCAGGAACAGCCCGGTGATGGTTTCAAACACCAGCATATAAGTTGTCAGCCAGCCCAGCCGGAAGGTTGGGTAGAGCGACATCACCTGCTCGTGGAAGAAGGTGGGGCGCATGTGCATCCAGAACCCGTCTGCATGCGGCTTGACGCGCGGGTTGGGGCGCCTGGGCGCCTCGCCACGCAAGATGGAGCGGATCTCGCCGATGTTGATGCCGGCAGTGATGCGCTCGACCGTCTGATCCACCGTAGTTACCAGCGCACTGCGCCAGCCTTTGGTTTTGATGTCATCCAGAATCGGGATGTGAAGCTTAAACAAGGCCATGGTGTTTGTTAATTCCTTTTCAGGTTACGACACATTTATAAACCGCCGCCCGGCTGCGTGTTGTTGGCGCCCTGCACGCGAAAAGCTGTATTGATGCGCAAAGCCACAGCCCCTTTCGGTATTTCCAGCGCCGCGTTCTCGTCTACGCCCGCAGCGCCAGTGGGTGCCGACGATGCGAGTACCTTGCCAGCCGCATCCACAAATTCAATCGGGAAGGTGTCCAGATTGCGACGGGCCGGGCCATCCACCCGTGAGCCACTCGTTAGATATTTAGAACCATGACACGGGCATTCAAAGCGGTCGTTTGCAGGCGCCCACTTGTAGAGGCAGCCCAGATGCACACAGATTTTATAGAGCGCCTTAACACCGGTCTGCACCGGATAGTCCGCTGGCTGGCGTGAGTCGCCGAGGCGGCCAGCTCCCAAGTTCACCAGCCACACACGCGCATCCGGCATGTCCTTGGGTATTGAGTCCGCCGCAGGTATATCCGTAACGGGCACAGTAATAATGCCGCCGAACTCGCCCTCTTTGAAGCGCGGAAAGGCAAACCACAAAATTGCGCCTCCCATTTGCGCCATAAAGAGCGTCATGGATGCGCCCCAAATGTAATACAGGAATTCACGCCGCGAAAGCGGCGCAACAATGGGGGCCTGAAGTGTCTGAGCGGTCATATGTCAGGTATTCTCCGCGAGTTGGTTAGTGAAGCTTAACACAAAGTTCGTCTACCGCCACATTTAGGGGTGGCGAATCTACACATTTTAGTTCAAAATTATGCCCTACAGCCCCTCCAAATTCCGCTTTCCAGAACTCAGCTCTTTCATTAATCTAAACCTGCAGTAATCGGGGATCCGGCTGGGATCAGCCCTGGATTCTGTGCCAAGCCACACCCCTTGGCTGGGCGCACGCAGCTATTGCCTGCTTACCCGTTACCAGTAAAGGTGCTGCTACCAGGCTCGGGTTAGGCAGCGGCAGTGCTCGGCGGCTGGGCGGCGCGCTCGTTGGCAAACGCTGCCGCCGCCGCAATGAATGCGCGGAATAGCGGGTGCGGCTGATTGGGACGCGAGAGGAACTCCGGGTGAAACTGGCTGCCCAGCATGAATGGGTGCCCGGCCAACTCTGCTATCTCCACAAGTTGATCGTCTGGTGATACTCCGGAGAACACCAGCCCATGCTGGCTGAGCTCCTCGCGATAGTGGTTGTTGAATTCGAAGCGATGGCGGTGGCGCTCCAGTACTTCGTTGCCATTCTCAACTTCATAGGCGCGCGCTGCCACCGTGCCCGGCAGCAGCCGGCACGGATACACACCGAGGCGCATTGTGCCGCCCATTTTGTTCAGTCCGCGCTGGTCGGGCATCAGGTCTATCACGGGGTGGTCCGTTGCAGCATCAAACTCAGTGGAGTTGGCATCCTCCGCCCCCAGCGCAAAACGTGCAAACTCCACGCACATCACCTGCATGCCCAGGCACAGCCCCAGGTACGGGATGCGCTTTTCGCGCGCCCAATTTGCCGCAAGTATTTTTCCCTCTATGCCGCGCTCGCCAAATCCGCCCGGCACCACAATGCCGTCACAGTTGTGCAGCGCCTCCCAGTTGCGGCCCTTTTCCAAGTCGCCCGCCTGCACCCAATCCAGATGCAGCTCACGCTCGTTGGCCATGCCCGCATGACGCAGTGCCTCGCGCACGCTGATGTACGCATCCTCCAGCTCCACATACTTGCCCACCACCGCCACGCGCACGCCCGGCTTGCTGCGGCGCATATGCGTGATCATGGTTTGCCACGTGCCCCAGTCCGGGGCGTGCGTGCCTTCAGCAAGGCCAAGCCGCTCCACCAGCAGGCTGCCCAGGCCTTGCTCATCCAGCTGCAGCGGCACCTCGTAAAGCGAGGTGGCGGTGGGCAGCGGGAACACTGCCGCTTTGGGCACATCGCAGAACAGCGCAATTTTGTCGCATAGTTCCACGCTGATGGGGTGATCGGCACGCGCCACAATCACATCCGGCGTAATGCCGATGGAGCGCAGCTCGCGCGCCGAATGCTGCGTGGGCTTGGTCTTCAACTCGCCGGTGGCGCCAATATGCGGCAGCCACGTCACATGCACATACAGCGTGTTGGCGCGCCCCACATCATTGCGCATCTGGCGCAGTGCCTCCAAAAATGGCAGGCTCTCAATATCGCCAACTGTGCCGCCCACTTCCACCAGCACCACGGCAGCGCCGGTCTCCGCTGCCACCAGCCCGATGCGGCGCTTGATCTCATTTGTAATATGCGGGATCACCTGAATGGTGCCGCCCAGATAGTCGCCACGGCGCTCTGCGCCAATCACTTCAGAGTAAATCTGGCCGGTGGTTACATTGCACACGCGCCGCAGATTGATGTCAATGAAGCGCTCGTAGTGCCCAAGGTCAAGGTCGGTCTCCGCCCCGTCATCGGTTACGAATACCTCGCCGTGCTGGTACGGGGACATGGTGCCGGGATCCACGTTGATGTACGGGTCCAGCTTCTGCACAGAGACGCTAACCCCGCGCTCTTTGAGCATGCGGCCCATGGCGGCCACCACAATGCCCTTGCCCACAGAGCTCACAACGCCGCCCGTCACCAGGATGAATTTTGTCATGCTGCGCGTACCGCCCGCAATGGGCTTAAAAAGCGCAGTGGGGAGAGCTGTTGGTTTTGCTCTCCCCACTGTGCTGCGGACATTTTGCTGCCCGTTATGTTTTGCAAATGCACTACTGTGCGCCCCACGGCGCGCAGTATACCATGCGCTCCGCGCGGGCGGGTCTTATGCCGCCGTCAGCACAGCCTCCACCTTTTGTTCATACATTTTGGCCGGGCTGGCACCCACTATTTTATCCACCACCTTGCCATTCTTAAAGAACAACAGCGCGGGAATACTTTGGATGCCGTACTGCCCCGCATATTGCTGTTGCTCGTCCACATTTACCTTGGCCACAATTATTTTGCCGTCGTACTTGGTGGCCAGCGCATCGAGAATGGGGGCAATCTGCCGGCAGGGCCCGCACCATGGCGCCCAAAAATCCACCAGCACCGGCACCGTGGATTTCAACACTGCAGCGTCAAACGCCGCATCGGTCAAATGAATTACTTCTGAACTGGACATTTTTTCTCCGTTTGCTAGGATTGTATCGCGGACTTTGCGCGCTATTGGCGCGCTGCGCTGACGGCCGCTGCCAACAACAGCCCCACACCCAACGGCACCGCCAAGCCAGCCAGCGTGTTTAGTGAGCGGTTATCCGTGCGCGTGAAGAAGCGCCCCAGCACATGCAACTCGCCAGCCGAGCCGGCCAATGCGCCAATTGCCACGCCCCACATAATTGCGCCGGGCCAGCCGCCAAGCAGCGCCCGCACAGGCGGCCAAAAGTTTGCCGTCATTAGCGCGCCTACCAGCGCCACAACAATGCCACTCGCCTGGTTCAGGCGCAGCTGATGCCGGTCCATCAGCTAGAACTTGAAAAAGTTTTGCATCTTCATCGCCAGCGACATGTCGCCTTTGACCTTAATTTTGCCGCCCATGAACAGCGCCATCGCATTCGCATCTCCATTCACCACCTTGATCCAGTCTGCGGCAGACAGGGTCATGGTCATATTCGGGCTGGGATGGCTGCCGCTTTGCACCACCAGCGCGCCGTCTGCAATCAGCAGCTGCCACTGGCCGCCTTGCTCGCCCGTCAAATCCATTTCAATCACGGCGTTGATTGAGCCGGCTTTCTCCGCCACAAAATGCGCGGGCATCCGCTCAAAAATCTGCTGCACATTTTCTACAAGTGGTGGCATGACGGTGTTTCTCAGCGACCTGTGTGAACCGTAGTATATGGCTGCGCTAGGCAGTGCGTCAACCGCTGCGCACTGCATGCTATACTTTTTTTCAGCCAGCTCGAAGTGAACGCGCGCGCCAACTCCACACTCTACGAGTGGCTCACAATTCTGTGCATGCTGGTTGCCATTGGTGCGCTGCTGCTGGAATTGGTGGGCTTTCAGGGTGCGCGCAGCGCGCTTGCGCCGGGCACCATCATGGCCGGGCTGCCCGTGGGAAACCTGGCGCCGGAGCAGGCGGCCGCGCTGCTGCGCACAGCCTACAGCGCACCGGTGGAGCTGCACTACATCGACCAGACGCTGCTGCTTGACCCCGCGCAGATCAGCCTGCGCCTCGACACTGACGCGATGCTGGCGCAGGCCGAAACCTACCGCACTGGCGCCAACTTCTGGTCTGCGTTTTGGGATGATCTCTGGCAGCGGCCCGTGAGCGGCTTTAATGTGCCGCTGGCACTCGAATACTCGCCGGCGCAGCTGCGCACAATACTGCTGGACACTGCCACACGCTACGACCTTGCGCCCGCGGCGCCCGTTGCGGACATCGGCACCTTCAACATCAGCGACGGACGGCCCGGTTATGCGCTGGATGTTGAGTCTTCCATGACTGTGATTGACATGGCACTGCGCGTGCCGGACAACCGCCGCGCCGCACTCACAATTGCGCCCGTGTCACAAGTTGCGCCCACCATGCAAACGCTGGGCCAGCTGGCGCAGGATTATGTGCGCCAAGCCGGCTTCGACGGCCTGCTGAGCATGGTGGTGCTGGATTTGAAGACCGGCGCCGAGCTGAGCCTGAATCCAGATGTGGCCTATGCCGGCATGAGCATGATGAAAGTGCCGATTCTCATCGACACCTACCGGCGCCTCGACGCCGACCCGGTGCTGGACGAGATTACCGTGATCGAGGGCACAATCGTCAAGTCATCCAACGTGCATGCCAATATTTTGTTGATGGAGTTGGGCGACGGTGAGATGCAGCGCGGCGCCGAAAACCTCACTGGCCACATGCGCCAGCTGGGCTTGCAAAATACTTTTATGGCCGGCTACTTTGACCAGCGGGATCCGCCGCCAAAGATTAACACGCCCGCCAACCAGCGCACAGATTTCAACACGTATCCGGATCCGTACATGCAAACGACGCCGGCGGACATGGCGGTCTTGATGACGGGCCTGTACCAGTGCGCCAGCAATGGCGGCGGTGTCTTGCCACTGGTGTTCCCCGGCCAGATTACGCAGGCCGAATGCACCGCGATAGTTGACCTGCTGAAGCGCAACGACATTGCCACGCTGATTGAAGCCGGTGTGCCGGAGGGCAGCGTGGTGGCGCACAAGCACGGCTTCAGCGAGGGCGACACCATCGGCGATGCCGGCATTGTATTCTCGCCCGCCGGCGACTATGTGCTGGTGGTTTACTTGTGGCGCGAGGGTTATCTGGAGTGGCAGCGCACGGCGCCGCTCGTCGCCAACATCTCACGCATGGTGTACACCTTCTTCAATCACTAGTCATTCATCAATGCGCGCACTGGCAGGCGCCGGCAGGCTGCGCGGATCCTGCACCCACCAGTGCAGCGCCAGCAGCGCCAGCAGGTTGAAGGCCGCGCCGACCGCAAACACAACGCCGTAGCCCAGATAGGCAAGGGCCGCACCCAGCAGCGGCGCAGTGGCTGCAGCCACACCCACGCTCGTATTCCACAAACCAATATAGGTGCTGCGCTCGCCGGATTCGCCCAGCTCCAGCACCACCAGTGTTCCGGAAACCACCATGGCGCCAATGCCATAACCCAGCAGCGCAAACGCAACGTAACTCCACATCAAGCCCGGCGCCCACACGGCCAGGCTGTAAGCCAGCACGCCAGCGAGGGCCGCCGTCTCCAATGAAAATTTGTGGCCGTAATGGTCCGCCAGCCAGCCGGAAGCGAGATTGGACACAGCGGTGCCCGCCAGCATCAGTGCGGTGTAGATGCCCGCGGTGCTGTCCGGCACATGCAGGCGCTGCACCATTGCCACCAGCACAAAACCCAAACCCAAGTCACCAAATGCCAGCAGCATGCGCGCCAGCAGGAAGCGCCGGAAGTTGTGCTCCACGCGCAGGATGCGCGGCAGCGAAGACCAGAACTCGGCATGCGTACGGCGCACCGGCGCCGCTGCAGGCAGCGGTTCACGGGTAAGTGCCAGCAGAAACACACAAACCACATTGCAGCCGGCAGCGATGCAAAAAATGTAGAAGAAGTTGAGCGGAAAGGCGAAGCGCACCAAAATCCACGTGCACAGCCCGGCGCCCAGCAAGCCGGTGCCGGTGCCCGCAAAGGACGTGAAGCCAAGGAAAAATCCGCGCCGGTCAACTGGAAAGCAGCGCTCCACCAATTCCTGCCAGGCGGTGGCAATCACGCCCGCGCCCACATGATGCCAGGCCAGCGCCAGCATAAAAAGAAACAGTGCCGTGCGCGGTGCGCGCAGCGCCAGTAGTGGCGCGGCCGCCAGCAGCAACAGCGGCAGGCGCTCTGAAAACAAGCCCAGCCACACCACTAGCGGCTTCTTGCGCGGCAGGCGCTGCGTTAAGTTTGCCATGAAGAGTTGTGGCAGAAACCACGCGCTCTGCGTAATGACGGCTGCCAGACCCAAAGCCAGCGGCGCAGTGGTGAGCTTGCTGATGAAGAGCGGCACCAGTGTGCTCGCGCTCATAAAGCTGCGCCCCAAAAAAAACAGGGCGCCATCAGCTGCGTTGACGGTGAAGTTCCATTTGTAGTTGCGCTCCACCTCCGCTGCCACGGCGTGCGCGGGGCGGGGCGGCACAACCGCATCCACCTGCAACAGGTGGCGCAGCAGCGGGTTGGCGCGCATTTGGGCCCAGATGCTGCCAAGCATCTTATGCAGCCACCACAACGCCATTGCGCGCACTAAGATGCACCAGCAGCACACCAGACACAATCAGTGCGCCACCCGCCACCTGCCACACACTAAAGCGCTCGTCCAGCAGCCACGCAGCCTGCAGCGCACTTAACACAGGCTGCACCAGCAGGGTGGTGGCCACCAGCGTAGCCGGCAGGCGCCCTTGCGCAGCGTTGATCAACAAGTAGCCGCCCACCTGCACCACAACACCCATCAACAAAAAATAATAATACGTGGCGGGTGGGTACCCCGCTAGCGGCAAGCCAAAGCCCAGATTTACAAACAGCAAAACGATGGTGCTGGCAGAAACTGAAAGCCAGAAGAATGAGAGTGTGTCCTGCTTTTGGCGCCCTTTTTGCGTGATGAGTTGATAGCCGGCGTAGAACAAGCCCGCTCCCAGCCCAAGCACTGCACCCCAGTTCAGGCGGGCGTTGAACAGCACATCCGGCCCCAGAATCGAAAGTGTGCCGGCAAAGGCCAGCACCAAGCCCGCCCAAAACAGCGCCGGCGGCTGCTCCCGAAAAAATACCACCGCGCCCAGGCCCACCCAAATGGGTGCGGTATTAGCCAGCAGCGTGGGGCTGGCAACACCAGCCAGCATCACACCGGTGGACCAAAGCGCCATATCGCCCGCAAAGAAAACACCCGCCAGCGCTGCCACCGCCAGTTGGCGGCGCGTGGGCCAGCCTTGCGCCCGCACGCGCAGCCCAAACGGGCCGGCCATCAGCAGCATCCCGATCAGCAGACGGTAGAAGCTGCTTACCGGGCCGGGCGCCGCCGCCAAAACCATCAGCACCGCCGACCAGCTCATTAAGAACAGTCCGACACCAAGCATCAGATACGCGGTTAGTTTCATGTAAGCGGGAGGCTGCGCAATGGGCTGCCAGTTAAAGCAGCGCCGGCTAGTTTCGCGCGGGCATGCGCAAGCGCCGCGCATAGATTGCCGGTTGCGCTGCCCAATTATAACGGCTGGTATTACACCAGCAGCTCAGTTGCCGGCCCGGCTGCTGCTATTTGCGCTGCTTTTTGTGGCGCTGCTCGCGCAGCAAGAGCG
>QWRL01000013.1:0-7716 GCA_003670425.1 Chloroflexota bacterium | reverse complement strand
GGGGGCGGGTTGGGGCAGCGGCGCGGAGGGGGCGGCCGGGGTGGTGCTTTTCGCGGGGCTTTGTGTGGCGCGGCGGGGGCAGAGAGGGCGCCTGCTTGCGCGCCACACCCCAACGGTAGCCGGCAAGCGCACCGCCAGTACGCACCACGCGATGGCACGGCACCAGCAGCGCAACCGGGTTTGCAGCGCACGCCTGCGCCACGGCGCGCACCGCGCGCGGCCGCCCAATGCCAGCCGCCACTTGCTGGTAAGTGCGCGTCTCGCCGCTGGGAATGGTTTGCAGTGCGCGCCACACTTGCGCCTGAAACACTGTGGCGCGCACATCCAGCGGCAGGGCAGCCGCCGGGCCGCGCCCCGTCAAGTCACGCAGGATGGCAGCCACCCAGCGCCGCAGGCGCGCATCACCCGGCTGCACCTGCGCTTTCGGAAATTCCGCCCGCAAGCGGCGCAACAGCGCGCTGCGGTTGGCGCCCAGCTCCACCGCGCACACACCGCGCTCCGTGGCAGCCACCAGCACATAACCCAAGTAGCAGCGCGCCACATGCTGCCAGATGATCTGTCCGCCAGCACCGCGGGCATAACTGCGCGGCGTAAGGCCCCAGCTTGCAGAGTACAGCCGGCTGCTGGAGCTGAAGCCCGCTGCATGCATGGCAGCGGTAACGCGCGTGCCGGTGCGCACGGCTGCCTTGAATTGATTGAGGCGCGCAGCCGCTTGGTATTGCTGCGGCGTAAGGCCCGCAACCTGCCGAAACATTTTTGCAAGCTGGCGTGCAGGCAGATTGAAAACCAATGCCAGATAACCAAGTGTCAGGCGCTCCGCAATGTGCGCGTCAATGTACTGGCACATTTCCAGCACGCGCTCCGCCGCCACTGCATCATCACCGGAGCGCTGCGGGTGGCAGCGCAGGCAGGCGCGGTAACCCGCCCGCTCGGCACTGGCTGGCAGCGCAAAAAACTGCGCCTGCTTGCGCTGCGGTTTGCGCGCCGCGCAAGACGGCCGGCAATAGATGCCCGTAGAGCGCACGCCATACACAAACACGCCGTCGAACCAGCGGTTGCGGCGCAGCACCGCCTGCCAGCAGCGCGCTGCGCTCAGCGCCGGCGCAGAATTTCCGGTTTCACTTTTCATGCGGTGCGATGGTAACCGTGAACGCCGCGCGCGTCTATCCGCTTTGAACGCGCAAACTTATACGTCTGCGCTGCGACGCAAGCGTATAATCTTGAAGGTTGGCTGCACCTGAAACTTGGCTGGCCGCCCGCAATTTTTCCCATGAATCTAAGCCTTTACGGCCCGCCCGGCTCCGGCAAAACCACGGTTGGCAAGCTGTGCGCACGCCATTTGCAATGTGATTTTGTGGATGTTGATGCGCACATAGAATCCGCCACGGGCAGCTCGGTTGCGGAGTTGTTTGCCAGCGAGGGTGAGCTGCGCTTCCGCGCGCGCGAGCGCGCTGCCATCTTGCAGCTGGCCCAGCGCGACAAGCTGGTGATTGCCACCGGTGGCGGCGCACTGCTGGACGGTGCAAACCGCACAGCGCTGGAGGCCAGCGGCCCAGTGGTGTGCTTGCGCGCCAGCGCCGCCACCATCCGCACGCGCCTCGCCGGCGACCGCACCCGCCCGCTGCTGCAGCCCGCTGCGGGTGGTGCAGCGCAGCTGGAGCAGCTGCTCGCACAGCGCCAGCAGCTCTACGATTCGTTTGCACTGCAGCTAGCCACGGACGGGCTTGTGCCGCAAGCTGTGGCGCAGCGCATTCTGGCGGAAGCACTTGCGTGGCAGCCGCCGCGCCAGAATGAAAGCAGCCCGGCGCTGCTGCTGGGCAGCGGTGCGCTGCAGTATCTGCCGCGCGCGCTGCAGCAGGCCGGCCTGCCTTTGCCCGCACTCATCATCACCGATGCCAATGTTGCGCCGCTGTGGGGCACTGCGCTAGGCACGCAGCTTGGCGTGCCCGTCTGCAGCGTGCCGGCCGGTGAAGCGCATAAAACATTGGAGACCATGCGCCTGCTCTACGACGCATTTTTGGGCCACGGCCTTGAGCGCAGCAGCGTTGTGCTGGCGCTGGGCGGCGGCGTGCTGGGGGACATGGCCGGCTTTGCGGCCGCCACATACATGCGCGGTCTGCGCTGGATCAACGCGCCCACCACGCTGCTGGCCATGGTGGATGCCAGCCTTGGCGGCAAGGTGGGGGTGGATCTGCCGCAGGGAAAAAATCTGGTGGGCGCCTTTCATCCGCCGGCATTGGTGGTCAGTGACCCCTGTGTGCTGGCCACTTTGCCGCCCGCCCAGCATGCAGCCGGCCTGGCCGAGGCGCTGAAGCACGGCCTGATTGCTGACGCTGCACTGTTTACGGAGCTGCCAGCTGCAGCACCGCTGCCGCGCGAGCTGCTGCAGCGCGCCATCCAAGTCAAGCTGGATATTGTTGCGCGCGACCCGCTCGAGCACGGCGAGCGCGCAAAATTAAATGTGGGCCACACCATCGGGCATGGCATTGAAGCAGCCTGCGGCTACACCCTGCCGCACGGCTTTGCAATTGGCATTGGCCTGCTGGCCGAGGCGCGCCTCGCGGTGCGCATGCAGCTGGCGGAGGCAGCCTTGCCGGGCACCATTTGCACACGCCTGCAGCAATTGGGCCTGCCTGTGGCGCAGCCCGGCCTGGATGCACAGCAAGTGCGCGCCGCAATGCAGCGCGACAAGAAAAAACATGCCGGCCAGCTGGCCTTTGCGCTGCCACGCGCAGTGGGCTTGGTAGAATACGGCCTGCATGCAAACGATGCCGACATCATGGCGGCCATCGAAAGTGTGTGCGCCTGACGCGGGGGGTTGATGCTCAACATACTTGTACTCCACGGACCCAACTTAAACCTGCTTGGCACGCGCGAGCCGGCCGTGTATGGCCGCGACACACTGGTGGACATTAATGGGCGCCTGGCAGAGCTGGCGGCAACGCTGGGCGCCGCCACACGCGCACTGCAATCCAACCACGAGGGTGCGCTGGTGGACGCATTACATGAAGCGCGCGCCTGGGCTCAAGGCGTAGTGTTCAACCCCGGCGCCTACAGCCACACCTCCATTGCATTGCGCGATGCCATCAGCGCCGTGGCGCTGCCTGTCGTAGAGGTGCACCTCTCCAATATTCATGCGCGCGAGGAGTTCCGCCAGCGTTCGCTGCTGGCACCCGTGTGTGTGGGTGCAATCGCGGGTTTTGGGTGGAACTCTTACGCACTGGGTTTGCGGGCACTGCTGCAGCATTTGGGCAGCCGCGCGCAGTAACTGGCAGCCCACATGGCAGATCCCACGCCCATCAACTTTACGCGCGGCGTTCCGGCCAGCGAATCGTTTCCGGCAGCACAGCTCGCCAGCGCCGCCGAAAACGCGCTGCGCAAACATAGCAGCACCATCCTGCAGTACGGGCCGGCCAGCGGCTTTTTGCCAATGCGCGAATGGCTGGCCGCGCGCTACAACGTGGCAGTGGACAATGTGCTGTGCAGCAATGGCTCGCTGCAAATTGTGGAGTTTCTGGGTGCGGCGCTTTTGGCACCGGGCGATACCGTCTTTGTGGAAGAGCCCTCGTACGACCGCACGCTCACTACTTTGCGAAAAGCCGGTGCGCGCGTGGTGGGAATTCCGCTGCAGGCCGACGGGCCGGACATCGACGCGCTCGAGCAGGCGCTGCGCATCCACCATCCGCGCTTCTTTTACGTGATCCCGGACTTTCAAAATCCGTCCGGCGCCACCTGTTCGCGCGCAAAACGCCAGCGTCTGGTTGAACTGGCGCACGCGCACAACTTCTTTTTGCTGGAAGACTGCCCCTACCGGCCACTGCGCTACAGCGGCCAGGCTGAGCCCGCCCTAATTGAAATGGCGCCGGATGTAGTGCTGCTGATGTCGTCCTACAGCAAGCTGATCGGCCCGGGGCCGCGCTTTGGCTTCGCCATCGGTGATGCGGGCCTGCTGCAACGCCTTGCAAAAGTTGCCGAGGACACCTACATTTCGCCGGGTTTGCTGGCGCACGGAATTGTGTATGAGTATTGTGCGGCCGGATATTTGGAGCCGCAAGTGGAGCGCCTGCTGGCGCTTTACGCGCCGCGCCTGGCGGCAACCTTGGCCGCGCTTGACAAACATCTGCCTGAAACCGAGCCTACGCGCCCGCAAGGCGGCTTCTTTCTTTCGCTCACTTTGCCGGACGGCGTAAATACCAGTGATGTGCGCACAGCTGCCGCGCGCGTGGGCTTGAATTTGGCCGATGGCCGGGGATTCTTCAGCAATGGCGGCGGCGAGCGTTTTCTGCGCCTGCCGTACTGCGCGCTTTCGCCCGCAGATTTGGAAGAAGGCATTAAACGCCTCGCTGGAGTTGTGCACGCTTTGCAGGCATAATTTGGCGCAGAAATCTGTGCGGTATTTTGTGCCGCCCGTGTTGCGCACCCAAGCTTAACTTTTTCAAAAACTTAAGCTTCAAGTCAGATTTGCCATTGACTCGAACTCGCACTGCTTGTTATACTCCGCGCCCACTGGCAGGGTAGACTTGGTGCGGGCGCCGAAAGGGGTGCGGTTCGCCCGAACAGATCCCAACGCTGGTGCGCAGGTTCTGGGCACTTTCAACAACTGAAATTTTTTTGCGGCGTCAGGTTGCGCAAGCAGCCGGCGCCTTGTGTTTTTATTGAGGATTTATCTTTGTCATTATTGAGTTGCGGGACGCGGCAGCTGTGCGCAGCGCCGGGTGTTTACAAATGAAGCCGGAACAAATCTGGCAGGCGGCACTGGGTGAACTGCAGCTGCAGATGACCCCGGCTATGTTTGATACATGGCTGCGCGGCTCGCGCGTGCTGGCACACGAGGAAGGCTTGTTTGTGGTTGGTGTGGCATCTGGTTACACCAAAGACTGGCTGGAGCGGCGTCTGCACGCCACCATTGCGCGCACACTGACGGGCATTGTGGGGCGCACAGTTGAGGTGCGCTTCTCTGTGTCCGGCAACGACGCACCGCCAGCCGAGCTGTTGGTGGGTGCGAAGGTGTTTGTGCCCGCCGCAGAAGTTGAAATGCCCGAAACCCCCAGCCTGAACCCGCGCTATATCTTTGATAACTTCGTAGTTGGTGCGCACAACCGCATGGCGCACGCTGCAGCGCGCGCCGTCAGCGAATCGCCGGCGGGCGCGTACAACCCGCTCTTTCTGCACGGCGGCGTGGGCCTCGGCAAAACCCACCTGCTGCAGGCCATTGGCAATGCAAGCGCCCGCCACGGCTTGCGCGTGCTTTATGTGGCCGCAGAGGAATTCACCAACGATCTGATCAACGCCATCCGCACACACACCACCGGCGCCTTCCGTGAAAAATACCGCACAATTGATGTGCTGCTGCTGGACGATGTGCAGTTCATTGCCGGCAAAGACGCCACGCAAGAAGAATTGTTCCACACCTTCAATACACTGCACGGGCAAAACAAGCAGTTGGTGCTTTCGTCAGACCGCTCGCCCAAGGCCATGATGACGCTGGCCGAGCGCCTGCGCTCGCGCTTTGAGTGGGGCCTGCTGGTGGATATTCAAACGCCAGACGCGGAAACGCGCAACGCCATCCTGCGCAACAAAGCCGATGCACTGGGGCACAACGTGCCACCCGCTGTGCTGGCGCTGATTGCGCAGCGCGTGCAAAGCAATGTGCGCGAACTGGAAGGCGCCCTCAACCAGGTGCTGGCACAGTCCGCGCTGCTGGGCCAGCCGCTGGACGAAGCGCTAGCCAACCGCGTGCTAGCCAACTTGCGCCCGCAGCAGCGCACCGTATCCACCGCCAGTGTTGTCGCCGCCGTGGCCGCCTTCTATGACCTGACCGTAGCGGACCTGTGCGGTCGCGACCGCTCGCAGCAAATTGCACTGCCGCGCCAGATGGCCATGTTCATCATGCGCGAAGAAACCGAGGCCTCCCTGCCTCAGATTGGCGATGCGTTGGGCGGCCGCGACCACACCACCATCAAATACGGCTACGAAAAACTGCGTGGGTTGGTAGACACAGATGACACACGGCGGCGGCAAGCGGAAAAAACCCGGGAGGCGCTTAACAGCGCCAATAAACAGAATCCACAAAAACAAAAGAAGCCCGAAAAAAGGGGGTTTTTTGAGGGAACCCATTGCGCCTGTGGATAACCAGCCGTTTTCTGTGGATAACCCGCGGCACAAGGGGATAACTGTTGCGATGCAGTCCGCCCAAACAAACAAAACGGGCAATACCGCCGCAAAAACGGGCGGAAAACAAGCGCCAGCCCGCAAGTCGCCGCGCGGCACCCAGCCCACTGGCGCACCACTTTTTTTCTCCCTCACTTATCCTTATACTGTGGTGGTGGCTTGTGCGGGGGAATCAAAACCAGGGTGGCTGGCGCAGTTAAATACGGGAGCCGAAGTCACTTATAAAGTTTTCAGAGTTTTCCACAGCACTACTACGACTACTATTAATTAAGATAGAGAAGAAGAATAGATAATAGGGCAGCCGCCGAAAAGCCCGCACCAACAAACAGGGTGACTATGCAGCAGACACTAAACGACACGGTCGGACAATTAAACTTCAAGGCAGATTTGCCGGACAAGCTGCTGGTGGTGCAACAGAATTTTGTTGCACCACGGGTGGCGGATGTTGCTTTGGCGGTTCGTGAGGCGTTGGCCAGCAGCGGTTTATTTGTTTTGGTGAAACCCGGGGACACAGTGGCAGTCGGTGTTGGATCGCGCGGCATTGCCAACATTGCCGCAATTGCGCGCGCAACCGTGGACAGCCTCAAGGCCCACGGGGCGAGCCCATTCATTGTGGCGGTTATGGGCAGCCACGGTGGCGCCACAAGTGCCGGCCAGACCGAGTTATTGGAAACCATGGGCGTGACCGAAGCAACCATGGGGTGCGAGTTGCGGGTAACGATGGAAGTGCAGGCGGTGGGCCGCATTGCGGATGGCCCCGAGCTGCACCAGGACATCCACAGCGCTGCGGCGGACCACACAATTTTGCTCAGCCGCATTAAGCCGCACACAGATTTTCACGGCACGCTCGAAAGCGGGCCGGCAAAGATGGAAGTGATCGGGTTGGGGAAACGGCATGGGGCGGAGATGATGCACGCCTATGGCACGAGCGGCTTTCAGCGCTATTTGGCGCCGGCTGCGCGGGTCTACGCCGCAAACACAAACGTGCGCGGCGCGATAACCATCATTGAGAACGCGCACGAGGACACGGCCGAAATCAACTGGCTGACTGCGCAGCAAATTGGCACTGAGGCGGAGGCGCAGTTGCTGCGCAAGGCCAAGTCCCTGATGCCCAGCCTGCCCTTTGCCGCCATGGATGTGCTGGTGATGCGCGAACTGGGCAAGAACATCAGCGGCACAGGCATGGACACCAATGTGCTTGGGCGCCTCATGGTGAACCGGCAACCCGAGCCGGATGACCAGCTTGATATTGGCGCGATTGTTTTACTAGATTTGACTGCGGCAACCCACGGCAACGCTTCCGGTATTGGGCTGGCTGACGTGACCACGCTGCGCGCTGTGAACAAGATTGATTTTGTGGCAACCTACACCAATGCGGTGACGGCAACAACGTTTGGCCTCAAGCGCAGCACCATTCCGATTACCATGGCGGACGACGAGCGCGCGCTGGCGGTGGCGGTGCGCACATGCGGCGCTGCGCCCGGCAGTGCGGTGTCATTTGTTTTTGCGCGCAACACGCTCACGGTGGAGAATTTGTGGGTGAGC
>QWRL01000129.1:2731-6835 GCA_003670425.1 Chloroflexota bacterium | reverse complement strand
CAATGTGCGCCCACCCACCAGCCATGCTTAGTGGAATCAATGTCCACCCAGTGGCCATTCTCGGTTCGTTCTGGGAATCCGGCGAGGGTAGTTAGATTATGGCGTGTTTTGGCGATACAGAATTCGAGGGCGGCATCGAGCCAAAGAGGAGGGGCAGGTAACTCAATCCGACTCATACTGCCCAGTATGCCACACGCAACTGTTTTGAAAAAACAACTTGTGATTCACTGTGACCGAACTGTTCGGCCGCCTATGATATCGCAGGGCATGTGGGATGCGGCGCGGAGGGGGTATCTACAAATACTCGGGTATCTGGGTAATTCAATGACCGATGCGTCACACCACGCCATTCCCCGCCCCGTCCTTCGGCGATAATTGGGGCGCATGCGCAGGCAAACGGCGTGGCATACCATCCGGCAGCTGGACGCGGAAACCTACCAGATTAGCGAGCCGCTCGGTGCGGTGGAGCCGCGTTACGGCGTGCGAACTGTTAACATGTACTTGGTGCTTGGCCAAGTGCGCGCGGTGCTGCTGGACAGCGGCATGGGCATCGGCGACTTGCGCACACTCACGGGCAGCATTACGCGGCTGCCATTGCAAATTGTGAATACACACTATCACTGGGACCACAGCGGCGGCAACGCGCGCTTTGCGCAACGCGCCATTCATGCGCTGGATGCTGCGGCACTGGCCGTGCGGCCGGACCTGGGTGATCTGGCGCAGCAAATGCGCCGGCCCGCAGCGCAGGCTGTGTTGCCGGCCGGCTTTGATGTGGACAGCTATGTGATTGACGCACAGCCCGCTACGCATCAGCTGGCGGACGGCGATGTGCTGGAGCTTGGCGGCCGCAGCCTGCGCGTGCTGCACACGCCCGGGCATACGCCGGGCCACTGCGCATTCTGGGATCAAGAGCGTGGCATGCTCTTCAGCGGTGATGCTGCTTATCAGGGTGCAATGTTTAGCTGCTTTGCCGATTGTGATGTGCAGGCAACAGTGGAGAGTGCGCAGTGCCTTGCGGCGCTATGCGGTGTGCGCCTAGTGTGCCCGGGCCATTTGGATTCGTTTGCAGACTCTGGCTGGCTGCAGCAGCTGGCTGCCGGCTTGGCGGCAGCGGCCTCTGGCCGCGTTGCGGCGCAGCGCACCAGCGAGTTTGTGGGCGGGCGTGAGGTGTGCTTCGACTCGTTTTCAATCTGGCTGCCGCTGGCATGATGGCAGCGGGCCCGCAGCCTGGTACTGGGGCTGGTGTGCAACGGCAGCGCGCTGCGTGGCCGCCCTTGCTGCGCAGGCACGCTTTCATGCCAAGGCTCTCCGTGCTGCTGGCAGTGTTGCTGGGTGCCGGTTGCAGCTTGAGTGCTGCGCAGCTGCAGTCAACAGTGGCGGCACAGGTGCAGCTGACCGTTGCAGCGCAGGAACCGCTAGCGGTGACTGTGATTGTGATGATGCCGGTGACGCTGACGCTGCCGCCGGTGGCCAGCCGAACGCCGCGGCCGACGGCCACGCCGTTGCCGGCCACGCCGCAAGTGAGTGTGGAGATGCCGCCCGACCCCAAGACCGGCGTCGATACGGGCCATACGCTGTTTGCAGAAAACTTTAATTTGCTGGGCACCTGGGCGGTTTTTGATACTGAGCGCGCGCGTGGCACATGGCGCCAGGCCACCTATGTGCTTACCTTGCGGGACACGGATGAGATCCGCTGGGTGTTCAATGGGCCGCGCGCCAGTGATTTTTATTTTGAGGGCAGCGTTGCAGTTGGCGCGTGCAAGGCTGGCGACCAGTACGGGCTGGTGGTGCGCGCGGACACCGATGCCAGCTTTTATGCGTTTGGCGTAGCTTGCGGCGGGCGCTTCCGCCTCTTGCGCAGCTTGAACGGCGTGTATGAGGAAGTGCTGCCCTGGCAGGCTTCGCCGCTGCTGGCGCGTTTGGCGGGCAGCACGCAGCGCCTGGGTGTGCGCGCTGTGGGCAGCCGCTTTGGCCTTTATATTAATTCGCAGCTGCTGGGGCAGGTGGAAGATGCAGAGCTGACGGGCGGGCGCTTTGGAATTTATGCCGGCTCCTACTTGACGCCGGAGCTGCAGGTGACCTTCGATGATTTGGTGGCGTACCCAATTTTGAGTGCAGCCGCTGCGGCAGCGGTGGCTGCCGCGCCAACCGCGCTGCCCACCGTGGCGCCGCCAGCGACGCTGGAGCCAACTGCGACCGTGGCCGTGGCGCCGACGCGCAGCGCGCTGCCAACTTCGACTGCTGTCCCGGTTGTGCCAACCATGGCTGCTACGGCTGCCGTGCCCACGCCCACTGTCGTTCCACAGCTGGCAATGGAAGGTGCCAGCGCTGAGCCCATATTTACTGAAGACTTCCAGATCCCAAATTACTGGGACCAGTTTACGGACGCCACCACACGCGGCCAGATTGAGGACGGCCTTTACCGGCTTACGCTCAGCAATTTGGATTCGGCCGCATGGGCGCTCAATGGCATCCGGCGCCAGGATTTTTATTTCTCCGGCACGGCCAGCATCGCGCAGTGTGGCACCAACGAAGGTGCCGGCCTGGTGTTTCGCGCAGTCAATGATCTGACCTATTACGCTTTCATTGTCTCGTGCACCGGCAATTACAAACTGGTGGAACATCGCAACGGCGCGGTGAGTGAACTGCTGCCCTGGACGGTGAGTGGCGCCATCTCCCGTTACCCGGCCATGCGCAACCGGATTGGCGTGCGTGCTGTGGGCGCGCTGGCAAGTTTGTATGTGAATGATGTGCTGCTTGCCACCGTGCCGGGATTGGAGCTGCGCCGCGGCCGCTTTGGCGTGTTTGTTAAATCAAATGCGTCGGCGTCGGTGACGGCAGAATTTGACGACTTGAGTGCGTTCGAGATACAACGCTAGCCATGCTGCGCGGGCGGGCAGCGCCCGCAGCATTTATTTTGGCAACCGGCGCCGTTGAGCTGCAAGCGGCGGGCGTGCAGCTGCGAGCCTGCCACGCCGGGCCACACTCTGCCAGCGGCTGGCGCTGCATATGCCGCTGACAGCTGCCGATGTGGTGAGCCTGGAGTACTCGGGCCAGTACTCGCTGGCTGGCGTGCAGCAGGCTTGCGAGTCATTGCTGCATGGGCAGGTGCAGGCAGGTGCGGTGGAGCCCGCCCAGCTGCGCAGCGCAGTTGCGGCGGTGGCGTTTGAGATGGCATTGCGGCGCTGGCTGGATGATGCTCAGGTAAGTTATCAATTGCCGGCGCACACGCTGCCCGCTGCCGGCGCATTGCGCCAGCTGGGCTTGGGCGGACGCAGGTGCGAGCTGCGCCCGGGCATTCTGACGAATGCCAGCGGCGTGCAAAGTGTGCAGGCAGACGCCGGCTGGCTGCTGGGCACCAGCGCACTGGTGGCACCGGCTGAGCTGGCAGCGCAGCGCCTGGCGGAGGAAGACATATTTATTTTTGGTTCTGTGACGGGCAGCGTGGCACATAACCTGCGTGAGACGCAGCGCGTTGCGGCGCAGGCACAGCCGCTGCGCCTGCTGTACATTCCGCCGCGCCCATGGCAGGGAGCTGGCAGCTGGCGCTCACTGGGGCAGCTGGTGCTGAAGAGTGCGGCAAAGCAGCCGCTGCAAGTAGAGCTGGGCGGGTTGGACCGGGCGCATCAAGAGCTGCGCTGCACATTGCTGCTGCAGCCCATGCAGCGCACACTGGTGCCCGAAGACTTTTATTGCCTGCGCTACCTGTGCGTGCCGGCTCTGCCAGATGGCGTGCTGGGCGTGCACAGCCCGGCCTTGCGCCAGACTCCGGTGATCACGCCGCGGCAGTGGCAAAACATCTGGTTCTATGGGCTGCAGGTGCACCTGTGCGGCTGGCTCAACAAGCGTGACTTTCGCAGCCGCAGCGTGCGGCTGGCAGCGGGCACACGCCTGCGCCAGTATGTGCGCACGGAGGAAGTGCAGCTCGCAATTGAGATGGGCCAGCTGCGCCCGCTGGCGCGCCTTTTGGAGCTGGTGCGGGCGGCTAGCTGATGGGCAGCCGCCGGCCGTTTCGTTGTCTATAATTTGCTGGCGAACGAAAAATATTGAGGAGCTTGCCATGCGCATCGGAACATTTTTAGCGGGGGTGATTTGCGGCGGGGT
>QWRL01000129.1:0-2721 GCA_003670425.1 Chloroflexota bacterium | reverse complement strand
TGTGGGGGGGGGTGGTTGGGGGGGGGGGGGCGGCGGGGGGGGGGGTGCTGTGTTTGCCGCCGCGGGGGGGGGGGGACCGCGGGCCGGTTTGGCGGGGGGGGGGGTCGTATTGGCGGGCGGGCGCGCGCGACGCTGCGCAGGGCAACCGCCGCTTTATGGAGCGCCGCCTGCAGCATCTTTCACGGCGCAACGCCTGAGCACCGGCCCGTCTTGCCGGCCGCCACCATGATTGTATGAAGCTGCGCGAACGCATTCGGCACTTGCAGGTTCACCCGCTGAAGCTGGCCACAGACTGGGTTTCGGCACTGGTTGCGGCGGCGATGCTCTGGCAGCATGCGCTGGCTTACGGGCTGGTTGTGGCCGCGCTGCCATCCATGCTGGTTTCACTTGCGCTGTTTTGGCGCGCTGATGCCAGCGCATTTGTACGCACGGCGCTGGGGCGCTACATGCTGCGCAACAACACGCCCGCCATGGAGGGCGTGCGTTTTTGCGGCCTGCTGGTGTTGTGGACGGGCGCGTGGCTGGGTTGGTGGTGGCTGCTGTGGGCCGGGCTGGCCGTGCATGTGGGCGGATGGCTGGCGGGCATGTGGCCAGTGCGCCGCAGAGCAGCCGCTTAACGGCTGCGTGCCGCGCAGCTTGAAGTTACGGAACAGTTACCCTTAGTTCGTACTGTGCCGGCTCAGTTGTAAACGGCGTCAAGCCGGAAATTGCCAGCGTCACCGGTCCGCCAACTGGCACGGTGGCTGCGCCACCATTCACCTGTATGCGCTTAACCGTGCGCGTGCTCCCATCCAGCACCTGCAGCAGCCAGCGCTGCGGCAGTTCATTCTTCAGCCGCACCCAGCCGTTTACGGTCCAGCCTTCTGCGCCGGCCTCAAAGTCCTCGCTGTAGTCCAGCTCTGCAATGCGGATGTCATCGAGCATCAGCCCGGGCCGGTTAACAGCGCCATCTGTGATGTACTCAAAACGCAGCAGCAGTTCCTGCCCGGCGTAGGGCGTTAGATCCACCTGGTCGTGCACCCACGCGGCAGTGGCGCCGGCGGCCGCACTCGGGCCCGCACCGGAGTCGCCGTTGTAGCCGGTGCCGAAATTATTGCCGGTGGGGTCGTCTGTGGTGGTGCTCTGCGTCTGCAAAAATTTCCAGCTGCTGCCGCCATCCGTGGAAGCGAGCACATAGGCGTAGTCATAGTTCACCTCCAGCTGCCACCACGCCCAGTAGTCCAGCGTTGCCTTTTTCACACTGCGCAGGTCGAACGCACGCGTGAGGGTGGTGTCGGTGCTGTCGCTGCGGTTGCTCCACATGCTGTAGCTGCCAGAGTGCGGCTGCGCGGGCGTTACCTGTACCAGCTGGCTGGCGCTAAAGTGCAGCGTGGCGGGCGCATTGCACTCCACTGCCACGTAGTCTGTGCCGTATTGCTTCACACTGGCTGCAGTGGTGAACGGGCAGGCAGCCGCCTGCGGCGCGGGCATTGCGCTGGACGGGAATGCGGGATAGTTGCCGTAGACAAAGCGACCGTCGCCCCATTTACTGCTGTTCACGCGGTTGGTCACCACCCAGTCCGTGAATAAATCATCGGCGGTTATGCCGGCACCCGTGAGCGGATCGCGGAAGTCTTGTGCGCGCAACACTTCATCTACGGAAGCCATTCCATTCAGCGGGCTGGCTACCAGCGCACGCGTGGCATCTTCGCCAAAGCGGTCTAAAAAGTAAAGCAGGAAAAGATACCCGGCGCCGTAATGTGGAACCGAGTCTGAATTTGCGCCCGCTTCGCTCCACGCATTCAGCTGCAGGTCTGGGTTGGCCAAAAAGCTGTAATCGAAGCCGGGCATATCACCCGTGAGGAATTCCGCCAGCACGGAGCTGCCCTCGTTGACCCAAGTTTCTTCATTGGGATCGTGCGCCCAGTGCACCATATGTTGAAACTCGTGGATCAGAGTGTAGGCCAGATGCGGGTTGCCGAGCTCTGTCAGGCTTGCGTTGATGTAAAACATCTCGCGCTCGTTGGAATATTTGTGCGCCAGCCGCGAGAAACTGTCTACGCTGCTGAAGTACCCCAGTACGCTGCTGCCCAGCCCGCGTGCAAACAGAATAAACAGGCGCGGATCGCGGTCAAAGCCAGGGTTCCACTCATCGCCAAAGAATTTTTTCACCGTCGGCAGCATCTCTGATTCAAAGCGGTCCACAAGCGCCTTGGCTTCAGCGGGATTGAATTCCAAACCGTCTTCAATGTAGAGGTAAACAAGTTCACCGCGGTATTTTAGGGATGCCTGCACTTGAAAGTGCTTGTCATTGTCCAGATTGGAAACCCAAAACGAGTCGGCATCGCCGAGCACGCGGTCGGGCGCACTCGCCGCAAGTGTTTCGGGAATGTTGGTGATGCCCTGCAGGCGCATGGCCTGCTCGCGCTGGTTGCCATTGGGGAGCTGCACTTTTGCCAGTTGCTGCAGCATCAGCTCTGCTTGCGTGGGTGCGGGTCCCGCTGTAGCGGTACTGGCGGGCAGCGGCGTGGCGCTGGCAGCGGGCGGCGGCGTGGCTTCTACTTGCGCCGGGCTAGCGGCGGGTGCTGCGCTGCCGGCTGGTGCAGCGCAGGCCACAACGACTACGGCGATTGCAATGCATGCAAGCCAACGGTGGGAAATCTTGAGCGGTTTGTTCACCGGAGGATTATAATCAGCGCAGACTTGTTTTGCATTCGCGTACCACCCACTCCCGCATATTTT
>QWRL01000128.1 GCA_003670425.1 Chloroflexota bacterium | reverse complement strand
CACGCGTTGAGCCCGGCATTGACCGCGCGCGCGTGGTGCAGCTGCGGCTGGCGGGTTATTTTGCGCGCGCAATGGCGCTGCTGCCGGGTTCGGCGGCCCAAGCGATCACATACCATCTGGCTGACAATCTCTTTGACCTGCTTTCCCGCGCCTATGTGCATGACGCGGATGTTTTTCATTTCTTCAATCATTACGGCCTGCACGCCATGCGAGTCGCCAAGTTGCACGGCGCGCTTGCAATTGTGGAACGCTCGTCGGCGCACCCCACCTATCACCACCAGCTGCTGGTGGATGAATTTCAGCGCCATGGGCTGCGCTATCCACGCGCATACCAGCGCCTGCATGCCAAGCATGTGGCCGAGTATGCGGCTGCAGATTATGTGATGGTGCCATCGGAGTTTGTGGAACGCACAATGCTGGCTGCGGGAGTGCCTGCGCACAAATTGCTGCGCGTGCAGCTTGGGTTTGACCCGCAGCGTTTTGTGCCCGGCCCCAAGCATGATTCTGTTTTTCGGGTCATCTATGCTGGTGGGCTCAGCCTGCAAAAAGGGGTGGCATATTTGCTGGCGGCCTTTGCAAAGTTGCGGCTGCCCAACAGCGAACTGCTGCTGGTGGGCAACGAGTATCCTGAAGCGCGTGCATTTCTTGCGCCGTACGCAGGCGCGTATCGGCATGTGCGATTTGTGCGCCAGTCCGAGCTGCCGGCGCTGTATCAGCAGGGTTCGGTCTTCGTGCTGCCGTCGCTGCAGGATGGTTTTGGCATGGTGGTTTACGAGGCTGCAGCGTGCGGGCTGCCGGTCATCACCACGGAGAATGTGGGCGCTGCGCTGCGCGATGGCATCGATGGCTATGTTGTGCCCATTCGCGATGTTGACGCGCTGGCCGCGCGAATCTTGCATCTCTATTCTCATCCGGCTGAGCGGGCTGCAATGGCTGCCAGTGCGCAGCAATATGTGCAGCAATTTACCTGGGCGCACTACCACCGCGAGCTATGCGGGCGGTATGCTGCATTGACGGGCTCCGCGTAATGCGGGTGCAGCGCGCGCCACAACTTGATGCCGGCTGCGGGTGCCCGAGTGCGCTGCAGGGCACGCGGAGAATGCATGCGACGAGGCTGCGCCGGAGCGGCGGAAATTGCGACATCCTCCCCAAAGTAGTTGCATGGCGGTTGCGCATGCGGGCGTTTAGTGATGTGTTTCGTGTTGGCTATGCAAGCTGAAGCTGCGCCGCGCTTTTCGATCATCGTGCCCACGCGCAACGAGGCGGCGGATATTGCTGCCACGCTGCGCGCGCTGCTTGCCCTGGAGCACGCAGCATTCGAGGTGCTGGTGGTGGATGACTCGACCGATGGCACCCGCGAAATTGTGCGCAGTTTTGCAGCGGCTGGCGTGCGCTGCTTGGAGCAGGGCGCGCAGCGCGGGCGGGCAGCGGCCCGCAACACAGGCATGCGCGCTGCATGCGGCGAAATTCTCATCATCCTAAATGCCGATGTGCATCTGCCGCGTGATTTTTTGCGCCGCCTCGAAGCGCATTATGCAGCGGGCGCTGACTATGTATTGGTGGAGAACGCGATTGAGAATATCGAATATTTGCTGCCGCGCTACATGCAAGCGCAGCATTCATACCAGTATGGAGTGGATACGGCCGTCAATATGAATTGGACCGAGGGCTTCTCCTGTCGCCGCCAAGCTGCGCTGGACGCGGGCTTGCAGCCGGAGGGTGGCGTGGTGCCATTGGTGGCCGGCGAGGATGGGTGGTTTGGCGAACGCCTGCAAGCGCGCGGCTTTCGCAAAGTGTTCGACCGCTCGCTGGTGGCAACGCATGTTGCGCCGGCGCAGTGGCGCAGCTTTTGGGCGCAGCGCGTGGGCCGCGGGCAGGGCACGGCCCAAATGTGGCGCCAGCGTGAACACAATTCTCTGGTGGTGCTGGCGCTGCGCACAGTGACCCAAACTCTAGTTAATGCAGCAGGCATTTTGCTGCTGCTGCCCGCGGCGCGCCGGGCGTGGCTGCTCTCCCGCCTGTCGCCTTGCCGCAACCAAGATCTGCTTCCGTTCTTTGTGGCGGGCAGTGTGGAAGCAATGGCCAACCTGGCAGGAATCTGGCGTGGATGCATTGAGGCCGTGCGCGCGGGCGATGACTAACCTGTGCCGGCAATTTATCAGGTGGAATGCTTGAAGATTTTGGTGGCTGGCCATACTTACATGGTTGCAGAGAACCAAAAGAAACTTGCGGCGCTGGCGCAACTGCCGGGCGTGGCGCTGGCTGCCATTGTGCCGCACCGCTGGCATGAGCCTTTGCAAAATGAGCTGCGGCCGCAGCGCACGGCTGATGCGCGCTGGCAGCTCTATCCGACGCGCGTGGCACTTGCGGGCAATGAGATGCGCTACATTTATTTGTCCCGTGACCTGCACATGCAGCAATTGCAGCCGGATGTGCTGCTGGTCGAAAATGGGGCGGGTGCGTTTGCTTATACCCAGTTCTTGATTTGCCGCCGGAAATATGCGCCGCGGGCGCGGGCCGTATTTTTTACGTGGTGGAATTTGCCGTATCGGGCGCGGGCGCCGCTGCACAAGCTTGAACAATGGAACTTGCGCCAAAGCCAGGGCGCGATTGCGGGCAATCAGGCAGCGGCTGCCACCCTGCGCGCGCGTGGATTTACCGGGGCACTGGAGGTGCTGCCGCAGTTGGGGGTGGATACCACGCACTTTGCACCGCGCAAGAATGCTGCGCTGCGTTCTGAGTGCAACTGGCGCGCTGTGGTGATTGGTTATGCGGGCCGGCTGGTAGCCGAGAAGGGACTGCGGGTATTGATGCGTGCGCTGGAGCAGGTGCGTGGAGACTTTCAACTTGTGTTGATGGGGCGCGGCCCGCTTGCGGCGGAGATCAGCGCGTGGGGTGCCGGGCTGCCAAGCGGGCAGCGAGTTCACATTCAAGCCACCGTGCCACATGCGGATGTACCGCAATGGATGAATGCCATGGATCTGCTTGTGCTTCCATCTCTCACCACCAACTTTTGGATAGAACAATTTGGGCACGTGCTGATTGAGGGCATGGCTTGCGGATTGCCAGTGGTGGCTTCGGACTCTGGCGCGATGGCGCAGGTGGTGGGGGCGGCGGGCACGGTGGTGCCGGAGGGCAATGTGCCGGCGCTGGCTGCGGCGCTGCAACAGCTGGTTGATGATGCGCCGCGGCGCGAGATGCTGGGCGCTGCCGGGCGGGCGCGGGTTTTGGCGCAGTTTACGCATGCCGAAGTTGCGCAGCAGACCTATGCGTTTTTGCAGCAGGTGGTAGCTGCGCCCATGTGAGTTTGCGCGCAGGCTGTGATGCAACTTTGCAGAATCAGTGGCGCCAAAACTTTGTGCCAAAATGAATGAACCACCAAGCCAGCTTGCGCAGCGCACCGTGCGTGGCGCGTTGTGGACCGGCCTGTCACAGTACTGGCTCTTTGCGCTGGGTGTGGCTAAGACGATGGTGCTGGCACGCCTGATTGAGCCGCAGTACTTTGGTATTCTGGCGCTATCTCAAGCTTGGATGACTTACCTGACGCTGCTGCGCTTTGATTTTCGAATAGCAGTGATTACGTGGGCGGAAGATGCAGCAATGCTTGTGGTGCAGTTTTGGCTGGACGTGCTGCTGGCCACCGCGGGTGTTGTAATTGCAGCGCTGCTGTATTTGTTTGCGCCGCGTGTCTTGTTTGCGTTTGGCGAAGTGCAGGCGGGCTGGCTGCCCGCCGTGTGGAGTGTAATTTTTGTTTTGATGGCGCTCACAGTAGTGGAGGCTGTTACTTCCACCGGGCGCTATCTTGCGGAACGGCGCATGCTGCAGGCCGCCATTGGCAAGCTGACCGTGGTGCAGTCCATCATCGGGCTGGCGGGCGCGGTGTGGCTGGCGTGGAGCGGTTATCCTTTGGCGGCGCTGCTGCTGGATGCAGCGCTGCCGGTGCTTGTAGTTGGCGCGGGCGCGGCGTGGGTCAGTGGCTGGCGCCCTAAATTGTTATGGGATACTGCCATTGCCCGGCGTTTGCTTTCGCTTGGTTTTACAATGTGGACGGCCGGGCTGCTCGGAAAAATAGTTTTTCAGTTTGATGACTGGCTGGTGGGCACAATTCAGCGGCCACGCCTGCCCGTGTGGCGCGGCTCCGGCGTGCTGGCCGAATCGTTTTACTCGCGCGCCTACACCGCCGGCAAAATGCCGATGGACATCTTTGCCAGCGCCATCAGTATGCTGGCGCTGCCGTTATATGCGCGCAGTGAAGCGCAAGGCCGCGACATGCTGCGGCGCATCTATCGGCGCACAACCTGGATGCTTGCCTACCTGATTTTTTTCTCCAGTGCCGTGGCGCTGACGGCCACCGCAGAGGTGGTGCAAATTTTGCTGGGCCCGGCGTGGCTGGATACGGTGCCGCTCTTTCGTCTGATGTCGTTGTTTGTTTTATTGCGCCCCATGTACCAAAACGCGTGCCAGATGCTGCTGGCAGTTGGGCGCGAGCGCGAGATGCGGGCAACGGTTGCGGTGCAGGCAGTGTTCCTGCTGCTGGCCGGCCCGCCGGCTGTGTTGTGGCAGGGCGCGGCAGGCGCGGCGGTGGCGGTTAGTATGATGAGTGTGATTGGATTGGCTGCCGTTGAGCGGCATGTGCAAATGGAACTGTCCGAGGCGGTGTGGCCTACTTACCTGCTGCCGGCCGCCACGCTGGCTGCCCTGCTGGTTGGGCTGCAGGCCCTGGCCCCATTCCTGCCCGCCAGCATATGGTGGAGTGCCGGCATCAAACTTGCGCTTTGCACTGCCGCTTATGCGTTGGTGATTGGCACATTGCAGCGCAATATGCTGCGGGTGGTGCGTGACACGCTGCAGCAGTCCTTGTGGCCGGCGGTGCGCAGCTGATGCGCAGCTGGCTAAACCGCTGGTTTGCCGTGCCGCTGGTGCTGTTTCTGCGCGGCTGGATGTTGAATGTATTTGTGGGCCAGCTGCCTGCTGCACGCCTGCGCTACTGGTATTACCGCAGCGTTTGCGGCATGCACATTGATGCAACCGCCAGCGTATGGCGGGGCGCGCATTTCACGGGTGACCGCATGGATGCTATTCATGTGGGACCGAATTGCTCGATTGCATTTGATTCCCGCTGGGTGGCTGGTGCGCCCATCACGCTGGCAAACGATGTGGTGTTTGGGCATCAGGTCGGTTTGTATACCTCTGACCATGATCCGGATGATGCGGGCCTGGCGCGCCGCAATGCACCAATCGTAATCGAGGACCATGTGTTTGTCGGGTCGCGTGCGATCATCCTGCCCGGGGTGACAATTGGGCGCGGTGCGCTGGTGGCTGCCGGTGCAGTGGTCACCAAAGATGTGCCGCCGTTTGCAATTGTGGCCGGCAATCCGGCGCGCGTGCTTCGCGAACGCAAGGTGCGTGAATTCACATACAGCCATTCGGGCACACCGCCCTTCACCTAATGCGCGCGGCTGGTGCTTATATTGGCGCACTGCGGTCTGCGCTCTGGCTGCGGCTGCAAGCATGGCCGGCTGATGGCGGCTTTGCTGCGTTTGCCGGGCTGCGCCTGCTGATCGCTGCGCTGCTGGTGCTGGAGGTGCCGCGCCTCGAATCGCATGATCGCTTTTATTTCCATCACGGTGGTGATCAGGATTATTACTTTGAATATGCGCTGGTGCTGCTGCGCGGCAGCTATGCGCGCATGTTTTCAGTCAATCTGGGCCAGCCCGCAATGCTTGCCGCATTCAGCTGGCTGCTGCATGGGTTGGTGTTTGAGGATGTCCTCACCATTGCCGTGCTTGTGAACGGCTTTCTGCTGGCGGGCCTCTCCGTAATTTTGGTGGGCCGGCTGGCGTTGGAAATTACCGGAGACCGGTTGGCAGCCACGGTGGCTGCGGCGGTTTGGGCGGGCATGCCGTGGCTGCTATGGCTGGCATTCGGCCTGCACCCCAATGCCGTGCAGCTGCGCATGCCTTACGTTCCTGGCGCAGCCTGGCTGCACACCATCGCAGACGGACCTGCGCTTTTTTTCTCGTTGCTGGGAATGTATTACTGCGCGCGTGTGCTTCGCCAGCCGCGCATTGCCCTGGCGGTACTGGCGGGCATTGCTTTCGGCGTGTCATTTTTATTCCGCTTTCAGTTTGTGATGCTTTTGCCGTTGGCGCTGCTCGTACTTTTTATCAGCCGCCACTGGCTGGCCGGCTTTGCAACCGCAGCCAGTGCTGCACTGGCGTACGTGCCACAGGTGGCCTACAACCGGCTGGCTTCTATGCAGGCGGGTATGCCTGGTGTGATCCCGTGGTTGCCGGGCTATGTTTATTTTGGTCTGATTGATCCGGTGTCCGCACAGGTCTACTGGCTAAATCCAAAACTAAATATTTTTATTGACATGTTTAAGGGTGCCGGTCTTTTGGTTGGCGTCGGGGTGCTGCTGGCCGGGGTGCTGCTGGCAGTATTGGCGGCTGCCAGCGTGCGGGCGCTTGGTGGCAGCCGGGCGCTGCTGCTGCTGGGCGCTGTGCCAGGCTGCATTGGCATCACGCTCTTCACGGCAATTTATCGGGAAAATGTTTTCCGTTTCACGCTGCCTGCGCTGCCAATTTTTTCCGTGCTGGCCGGTTGGGTTATCAGCGTTTTGTGGAAGCGTTACAGCGCCGGGCCACAGACGGTATGAATGTGCTTCGCGCAATCTGTGAACGCACCGTGCGCAGCACACTGCGTGCCTGTATCACTTTGGTGTGGTGTGGTTTGGTTTTGGTGATTTCCGGCTGCCGGGAATCCGGCCCACCACTAAATCAAGTTACGGCTCCCGTAGTTCCGGAGTTGACGGCGGCTGTGCAGCAGGCGCTGCTGCGTCAGCACAGCTTTGGGC
>QWRL01000127.1 GCA_003670425.1 Chloroflexota bacterium | reverse complement strand
ATCAGAGTCATCATCAGCTTCATCATCGGCGTCATCATCATCAACATCATCAGCGTCATCATCCGCAGCCGCATCCGGTTCGCCACCCTCTTCATCAACCAGCCCAGGCTCGTCATCGGAATCATCTGCAGTGCCGGTTGCAAGTTCCGTGTCTGCTTGCGTGGCATCAGCGCCCGCGGCTTCCACCGTCCCCGCCCGCACCGCAATGTTGCCCGCGTGCGCTGCGCCACCGGCATCCAGCCCGGCGTCACCGGCCGCATTCAAGGTCACCACAAACCAGTCACAAAAAATAGTAAACTGCTCGCTGGAGACTTCCGGCAGCCATTTTAAATCTGCCACGCTGGCAAACGGCCGCAGCAGCAGGATGCGCTCGGCCACATCAGCATTCATCGCCGGCACCAGCAACAGTTCACGCAGGCTCACCGCATTCAGCTCCAGCTTGGCAGCCGGCGGCCTGTGTTCCACATGCAAGCTAACCCTCAGCTCTTCATACAACTTGGCGCTCACCCCGGGGACAGAGCGCAGGCCCAGCACCGAGCCGTACGGCCGGCGCAGCACAATCGCCGCTGCCAGCTCCGGCCCCACGCCGCCAAGCGCCAGCAGCTCAGCTTCGCTGCACCAGTTAATGTCAAGTTTCTTTGGGTAGGGGTTCATCGCCGGAACTTTGCGCGCACCGCATGGCCAATGCCGTTTGCGGCGCACACCTAAACGCTTTAGGGCAGCGGCACCATGTGCGCCACCCGCTGCTGATACTGGGTCACATAGCGGAAGCCCGCGGCGCGCGCAGCCACAATCGCATCTTCCAAGTTGGCGCCCAAGTTTGCCGGCCGGTGCGAATCAGAGCCGAGCGTAATGCGCTCGCCGCCCAGCTCGCGGAACCAGCGCAACACTGTCTCGCCCGGCGTCAGCGTGGGTGTGCCGCGGCGCAGCGCAGCGGTGTTGATGTCGAGCGCAATGCCGTGGGTCACGCAGTTTGCAAGCACCGCGCGAATTTGGTCCGCAAACGGCGCCGGGTCATACGCACCGTAAAACTGCCTGCTCATCCGCGCCGGCAGATCAAAATGGCTCAACACATCAAAACCGCCGGCAAGGGTCATCACCGCAAGCTCACCGAAAAAAGCGCCAAACGCATCGTGCGCCGGGCGCTTATAAAACTCATCGTCAAAAACAAAGTCCGCTCCAACCCAGTGCAGGCTGCCCAGCACATAGTCGAACGGATGCTGCGCCAGCACAGACTGCGCCTCTTTGGTGAAAATGTGCGGCTCGCCAATTTCAATCCCCGCGCGAATGATCAGCCGCCCGGCAAACTCGGCGCGGCACTGCGCCAGGCTGGCAGCCCACTCGGGAACTCGCAGCCAGTTGCGGCAGCTATCGCCGGGGTGCTGGTCATAGTGCTCGGTAAACCCAATCTCCGGAATTCCGCGTTCGACAGCCGCAGCGCACATGTCCGCCATGGGCGCCTCACAATCGCATGAAAAATTGGAGTGCAGGTGGTAATCATGTGGAATTTCCACCATATTCTAAAAAAGAGTATAGCATTTGCGCCGCAGCCACTGCTATGCGCCGCTATAAATCTCCATGATGGCCGCCAGCAGCTTGAGTGCATCCGGCTTGGCGCGCTGAAAACTGTTGCGCCCGATGATGGAACCAAAGCCACCGCCATCGCGAATGGCCCGTGCCTCGGCCAGCACCGTCTCATCGTCGCTCTTGGCGCCGCCCGAGAAGATCACAATGCGCCGCCCATTAAAGGCGCTCTGGATCACATGCTGCACGCGCTCGGTCAGCGTAGCCTTGGGAATTTTATGCTTCTCGTAAATCTTCTGCGCCTCGGGCTGCTCAATGTGCGCCGTGGGCAGCTTCACCTTGATGATGTGCGCACCCAGCTGCGCTGCCAATTGCGCAGCGTATGCGCACACATCCAGCCCGGACTCGCCCTCTTTGGAAAGCTCGCCGCCGCGCGGGTAGGCCCACACCACAACTGCCAGGCCCACAGCTTTGGCCTCGAGCACAAGTTCGCGCAGCTGCTCATACAGCATGCGCCGCTCCACCGTGCCGGGGTAAATGGTGTAGCCGATGGCGACGCAGCCCAGGCGCAGCGCATCTTCCACACTGCCAGTCTGTGCGCCCAGCGGGTCGGTCTCGGAGTGCAGCACATCATGGTTGTTCAACTTCAAGATCAACGGTATCTGCCCGGCAAAGTCCGCGGCGCCGGCCTCCAGAAATCCCAGCGGCGCTGCGTAGGCATTGCAGCCCGCGTCAATCGCCAGCTGAAAGTGAAAGTGCGGGTCGTATCCGGCGGGGTTGGGCGCAAAGCTGCGCGCCGGCCCGTGCTCAAAGCCCTGATCCACCGGCAGGATCACCATGCGCCCGCTGCCGCCGAGGCGCCCGTGGTTCAGCATGCGCGCCAGGTTGGTTTGCGTGCCGGGGTTGTCGCTGCGATACCAGCTCAAAATTTCAGAAACGCGTGCTGTCATTGGTTGCTCCGTGCGGTCAAAATTATTTGGTGGGCGGTCAGCCGCCACCAGCATGCAGACGGTCGGTCTTTGCAGCCATCACAAAATCATTGTTGTGCAGGCCGCCAATCTTGTGCGTCCACCATGTCACCGTCACGCGGCCCCACTCCGTGAGCAGCGCGGGATGATGTCCGTGCTCCTCCGCCAGCGCACCCACACGATTGGTGAACTCCAGGCTCTGAACAAAATTTGCAAACTTAAACATGCGCTCCAGCTGCCACACGCCGGCGCGCTCGTGCAGCTGCCAATCCGGCAGCTGCTGCATGTGCGCAGTCTGCTCGGCGCTGGTTGCGCGCGGAGCATCCGCGCGGCACGCCACACAAGTTTGCCCGGCAAGTAGTTCAGTCATAATTACACCCGCTTATATAGAGCAGCCGCGCGCCGGCACCCAGCACAAACATCATGCGGCCGCGCTGGCCGTGGTCTCGTCGCGCACGGCTTTCAGGAAAGGTATCACGCTGGTGCTGCCCGTGCCGCGCGCCTCAACGCCGGCGCGCGCTTGCGCCACAATGTACTCAGCCGCGATGCGCATGTGCAGTGTGCGCAGCGTCCCCAGCTCGCCCACGCACAAGTTATATGCTGCGCGCAGCGCGCCGCCTTCCGGCAGATGCTGCAGCCACTGGCGCACAGAAGGGCCGGCCGCCACGTGTTCCAGCAGGCGCCGGTGCTCAACCGGCATGTAGCCGCGCATCTGACGCAGATAGCCGCCGGCATTGCCGGGTGCATGCGCCACGCCCAGCACTTCATCAAACAGCGGGAACAACGCGCTTTGCGCAGCACTGGCACCAAAGTACTGCTGCGGCTGCGTGCCCATGCCTTCGTAAATCAGGCCGTCGGGCAAAAGTGGTTCGTCCTTCCAGCCGGCCAGAAACGGGCGCAAGCGGTTGTAGAACACAAACGGCGCGCAGCGCTCGGGCATGCGCCGCAGTGCAGCCGTCATGGCCAGCAGCGTGGCGTGCAGGTGCTCCATTATTTCTGTTGCAGCATCCGCATCCAGGTCCGCAACCGCAGCCTGCAGCTGCAAACTTGCAACAACGGCGGGCGCGCCGCGCGCCTCCACCTCCAGCGCCACCAGAAAAAACCACGCCTCATCCAGTCCGCCAAAGAAGCCACACAGCGTGGCCACATTGCCAAGCGCAATCGGCCCGTCCGGATCCAGCCGGCGCCAGTTGTGCAGCACGGTGGTGGCGTGGGTGCAAAGCGGCGGCCGCCCCAGCTGCGCAGCCAGCGCCCCAAGCGGCAGCGCAATCGCGGCCGGCAAAAGCTTGCGCGGTTGTTCGGGGTCCGCCCACACAAATGCGTGCGCCAGCACGGTCAGCAGGATCATGGCGCGGTTTTGCATGGGCGCCGTTTGCAAACCGGACAACTCCAAGGTGGGCAGCGCGCTCACCTGGCGCAGCAGGGCCGCGCTGCCCGCAGCCAGCAGGCCCGGCAGCTCACGGCTGATTCGTTCCCACGCCGCATACGCTTGCGGAAGTTCAAGCAGCGGGTCCGGGTCCGGCAGAAAGCCGCGCTCCGCATGCACCTGCCACTGCGCCAGATCTGGCAGCACAAATGGCGCGCGCTGCTTAGGCATTAGCAATTTCCAGCGCCAAACGCCGGTTGGCGCTGGTGGCCACCGCCACTCCCACAAGAACCACCCCCGCCAGCAGCAGTCCCGCCGCACCGGGCCCGCTGAACCCGCGCCACGCAAACAGCGCACCGGAACTCAGGCTGCCAATCCCGGATGTGATCGAAACAATAAATTCGGCAGCGCCCTGCACGCGCCCGCCTTCGCCCTCCGGCACCATCTGCGCCAGCAATGCGGACCCGGCCACATGGCAAAGGTTCCATCCATAGCCCAGCGCAAACATGCCAAAGTAAAGCGCGTACAAAGACACTGCATACGGTGCCAGCAAACCGCACGCCATCAGCACCAGCGCGCCCGCGCAAATCACCGGTACGCGCCCCACCTGCCGGCTCATCCAGCCAGTCAGCGGCGACAGCGCAAACATTCCCAGCGTGTGCACCGCCAGCGCCGTGGAAACATTGAGCGTATCGTATCCGCAGATGCTCATGTGCAGCGGCGTAATCACCATCAACATGGTCATCACCAGCTGGCCCATGGCAATCGCCGTCACCGCAATCTGCATATCGGGCGCGGAAAAAATTTCTAGCAGCGGACGCCCGCGCCGCGGCGCGGGTACGGCGCCGGGCGCTGCCGCAGCGGGGAGCGCACCAGCCACTTTCGGCAGCGCGCCAGATTCCGGCAGGGATTCCGGCTCCGCTTTCCAGCGCAGCGTCAGCGGGTCGGGGCGCAACAAAATTTGCGTGCACAGCAACGCCAGCGCCAGCAATCCAATCGCCAGCAGGTAAGCCACCGCAAATTCATTCAGGCCAAACGAAAGGCGCAGCCAGCTGCCCATTTCCGCGGCAGCGCGCCCGCCCACTGCGCCGAAAGTTCCCGCAAAAACAATCAGGCCAATCATGTTGTCGCGCATCGCGGGCGCATGAACTTCGGCCGCAATAAAACGCGCCTGCTCGGAAGCACTGCGCGCCAAGCCCATCAACGCCGCGCTGGCCAGCAGCAGCCACAAGCTGCTGCTCCAAACTGCAAGCACACCTAGTACCGCGCTCACCACACCGCCCGCGAACCCAATTGTGAGCGCCATGCGCCGCCCATAACGGTCCATCGCCCAGCCCAGCGGGTAAGACGCCAGTGCCCGGCCGGCCATAGTCAGCGTTACCGGCAGCCCGGCTTGCGCCGGCGAGCCGCCAAAACGCGTCGCGAGGATGGGCATCACGGCAAACACACCAATAAACGCCGAGGAGTAAAACGCCTGCGACAGGAAAAGCGAAGCAGTAATGCGTGTGCGGGCAGCGGTGTCAGTCACAGAAAGCCTTGGAAACCGGCGCGCCTAAAGCGCCGCGAATTTATTGTAACCCACACGCGCTGGAAGCCCAAATGTTACAATCGTGTGCAATGGAGAACCGCTTATGAACCCGCAGCCCAACCCGCCATTGGATGCAGCCGACCGCGAAGATTGGACAGAGGCATTTCGCTATCTGGCGCTCATCATGCTGGTGGTCTTGGGTGGCGCCGTCGTGGTCTACACCAGCGCAGCCATCAAGCCGCTCATTATTTCCGGCCTCGTTGCATATGTGTTGAGCACCATCGTGGACGGGCTGCGCAAAGTAACGCACCTGTCGCGCCAAACGCTGGTTGTAATTGTGTACTTCACCAGCCTGGCCGCATTTCTCTTATTGCCGGCGCTGCTGGCCCCCACGCTCGTCAGTCAGTCTCAAGAAATCTACGCCGACTTGCAGTTTTCGTTCATTGAGCTGCGCACAGCCGTTCTGCAGCCGATTCAAACTCCCAGCGGCGCACTTTACCTCGGCGATGTATTCCCGGGCATTGCACAGCTCTCGCTCAGCTCGCTGCTCCCAAGCTCTGCCACCATCATTGAGCTGCTGCAGGCCACATCAACCAACCTCGCGTGGACGGTAATGATTGTGGTGACCACATACTATTTGCTCGCCGGCTGGCCGCGCTTGCGCAGCTGGATAATTGCGTTGATGCCGGCATACATGCAGCCGGAAATGAACCGCGTTTATGTGGAAGTGCGCAAGGTGTGGCATACATACCTCTGGGGCAACATGATCTTGATGCTGATTGTCGGCGTGGTTTTTAGCATCGTCTACACGGCCATCGGACTGCCGGGTGGGCTTACCATCGGAATTCTTGCCGGCGTGCTAAGCATTATTCCGGAGCTGGGTCCGGCCACCACTGCCGTCATCGCCGTGGTTGTCGCGCTGCTCAAAGGCTCCACTTATCTGGACATGTCGCACACCTCATTTGGATTGCTGGTACTGGGCATCTACACAGTTCTCATCAACATCAAAAGCATCTGGCTGCGGCCGTATGTGCTGGGCCGCCAAATGCTTTTGCCGGAAGGGGTAATCTTCACCGTGGTAATCATTGCGGCGCTGGTGCAAGGCGTATTGGGCGCGCTGATTGTGGTACCCGTGCTCGGCTCGCTGCTGGTGGTCGGGCGCTATATCCGCCGGCGCCTGCTGGGCCTCACGCCCTTTCCCACCAACGACGCTTGAAACGCAGCCCATCCGGCCCGGCTGCATGAGCAGCGCTGCGCGCCCGCTAAACATGGAACGCACGTTATGGATTGCCGGCGCCGCCATGGCCGGCCTGAGCGTAGCGATTGGCGCGTTTGGCGCACACGCGCTGCGCGCGCGGCTGGAGCCGCACAGGCTGGCAACTTTTGAAACGGCGGTGCAATACCATATGCTGCATGCAATGGCATTGCTGGCAGCTGCCGCCTTGATTGGCCGGGTGCAAAACCAAAACCTTTTGGCGCTTGCCGGTGCACTTTTTACTGCCGGCATTTT
>QWRL01000126.1 GCA_003670425.1 Chloroflexota bacterium | reverse complement strand
CCGCCCGCGCAACCTCCGCGCGGTTCCACAGCAGGCCGGCACCATCCAGCAAGCGCCCCTGGAAGTGTTAATGGACACCCAGCCGGCGCTGCGCCTGCCAGTAAAGGTCCAGCTGCAAGCCGCGCAATGCGTAGCCATGCAGCAGCAGCTCGCCGCTTAGATCTGCCTGCAGCGCATGCTGCATCCCAGCCGGCTGGCTGCCGGCTGCCAGCCCCGGGCGCCGCACGGGCGAATCCACATTTAGCAGCACACCAAAGCAAACCGCAAACAAGCCGGCGGCAGCGGCGCTGCGACGCAGCCCGCCTGCCGGCCGCACTGCATCCGGGTTGTGTGTGCGCGCAGCGCCCACCAGCAAGCCCGCTGAAACTTGAAACAGCCACCACAGCCAGGCCGCAGCACTTAACGCATCCGCAGCCGCGCGCACCGGTGTGGCGCCAAACTGCAGCACCAAGCGGTGATTGCCGGCCGGTACAGTGACTGCAATCAACCCATGAGGCGCTGTCACGCGCACTTGCAGCGGCTGGCCATCCAGCGCTGCGCGCCAGCCGGGAAAATAGAACTGCCGAAACCGCAACTCAAACGGTGCCGCAGCCTGCAGTTCGTATTCGTCGCGCAGCCAGCCGTTGCTGGCATGCACGGCGGATGCATCCGGCGGCAGCGCAGCGCGCTCCAGGCGGTCCGGGTCAGCGCTGGTTTGCAGAGCCAGGCGCTGCGCGCTGCCGTCCGGCAGCGCTGTCACCCAGCGCGGCAAGTATTCGGCTGTGGTGGTGGTGCCAATCAGCAGCGGCGGCAGCTCAGAGTTAGCCAGCTGCGCGCTGCTGCCGGGCGCCGTGAGCGAAGCGCGCGGCGGAAACAAAAATGGCAGTGCGCTAACCGTAATTGCGAGCAGCAGCACTGGCGCCAGCCAGCGGCGAATGCCGACCGAACTAGAATCAAGTCCTGCAGCCAAAAGCGCCAGCAGCAGTGCCGCGGGACCCAGCAGCCGCCACGGCCAAAGCGTGCGCTGCAGCAGCGGCAGCGCATCCCAAACCCAGCGCGACTGCGCCAGTGCAAGATAAACACACAAGCCCGCCAACGCAGCGAGGCCCCACGCCACGGTTTCCCTGCGGCGCACAAGCAGCGCAGCCAGCGCTGCAGCCAGCGCCACCACACCCAGCGGGCGCAGCACCGGCGGGTTCAGCAGGTCGCTGTTGAGCGGCAGGCGCGGATAGGTGAACAAATCGGCGAAGCCAATAAAGTTCAGGTCATAGCGAATGTTGCTGGCACCGTAGCCCTGCTGCACTTGTGCGTATCCAATCTCCAGCAGCGCGGGCAACCACTGGAATGCTGCAAGCGCCAGGCCCAGCAGCGCACACTGGGCCACGCTGCGCAGCGTGCGCCAAAGCCCGGCACTGCGCCCCAGCCACACCGCGCCCAGCGCCAGCGGAACCGAAGCTTGCAGCGCAGCGCCGCCGTGCGAAAGGATCATTGCCGCATACAATGCACCGCCGCCCAGCAGCGCCCGGCGGCTGCCGCTGGCGGCTGCAATCCAGCGCTCCAAGGTCCACGGCAGCGCAGCCAACGCCAGCACTTCCGGCAGGCCACCGCGCACATGCGCGGTGTACAAAATATATGGCGAGTAGCTGTACGCAGCGGCCGCAAGCAAGCCGGCGCTGTCGCGGCCCCAAAGTTTGCGGCCCAGCTGCCACGCTCCCACAGCGGCCGCCACAAGCGCTGCGCACATCACCACGCGGTAGGCAGCCAGCAGGCTGCTGCCGCTAATGAGATGCACACCCGCCAGCAGATAGAAGGTCAGGTTTGGAAAATAATGGAATACCGGGTAGCCGTAGCCATGCACAAGCTGCGGTGCCCAGCGCGGCAGCCAATCCCCGGCGCGCAGTGACTGCAGCAGTGCATAGGCACGGAACACCAGCGCCTCGGTGTCATTGGTGCGCGGCAAATCGCCGGCCAGATATGGCCAGCACGCGGGCAGCAGCAGCACAAGCAGCCCGCCCAACGCCAGCCATGGGCGCGGGCGCATTGCGGGCGGCGCTGTCATCACACTGTTCCGTTAATTCACCGGCGCATCAATGTACGCCAGGCTCTGGTGGCGAAAGTAAGTGTTGTAGAGCTCGGCATAGTGCGCGTTGCGCTCCAGCAGTTGGGCATGCGTGCCAGTTTCAATAATCTCGCCGGCGCGCAGCACCACAATGCGGTCGGCATGGCGGATGGTGGACAGCCGGTGCGCAATCACAATTGATGTGCGGCCGCGCACCAGCGCATCGAGCCCCTCTTGAATGAGCGCTTCTGTCAGCGGGTCAACGCTGGCAGTGGCCTCGTCCAGAATAAAAATGGAGGGGTCCTGCAGCACCACGCGCGCCAGCGCCACCAGCTGGCGCTGCCCCATGGAGAGCGCGCTGCCGCGTTCGCCAACCAGCGTATCCATTCCCTGCGGCAGGCTTTCCAGCCAGTCGCCGGCACCCACCTGTTGGGCAGCGCTGCTCACTTGTTCAGCACTGGCATCCGGCCGGCCGTAGCGAATGTTGTCGCGCACTGTGCCATCAAACAAGAACGGCGACTGCGTCACTATGCCCAGCTGCGCGCGATACGCTGCAAGCTGCAGCTGCCGGATGTCATGGCCGTCAATGCGCAGGCTGCCGCCTTGAAATTCATAGAAGCGCGCAATCAGCTTGACGATGGAAGACTTGCCGGAGCCGGTGTGGCCCACCAGTGCAACCGTCTCGCCGGCAGCGATGCCCAGCGAAAAACTGCGCAGCACCGGCTGGCTTGGCGCATATGCAAAGTCAACTGATTCAAATTCAATTTTGCCGGCCAGCTGCGGCAGGCGCTGCTCCCCCAACTGCACAACGCGCGGCTCTGCGTCCAGCAGCGCGAACACGCGCTCGGCTGCAGCCAGCCCCAGCTGAAACTGGCTCCAAAATGAGGCAATGCTGGTGAGCGGAAACCAAAACAGCGCCAGCCCTTGAATAAACAGGTACCAGCTGCCGGCGCTGAGCAGGCCGCCCACCACGCGCATCCCGCCAAAGTACACCAGCGCCGCTGTGCCAATGCCGGCCAGCATATTTAGCAGCGGCCAAATGCCGCTGAACACATAGCCCGCGCGCCGGTTGATGCGGAAGGACTGCTCGTTGACCTGCAGGAAGGTGTCGTACACCGCGCCTTCCTGCCGGAAAGTCTTGGCCACGCCAATACCGCTGACCGTCTCCTGAATGAGCGCGCTGACCTGCGCGCCCACCCGCCGTGACTGCGTAATGGTGGCGCGCGCCAGATAGCGAAACCCCAACGCCAGCGCCACCACAAACGGCGCCAGCGCCACCAGCATCCATGCCAGCTGCGCACTGACCGTGTACAAATAACCCACAAGCACAAACACCAGCAGCAGCTGGCTGAGCAGATCAATGGCAAGCACCACCACTTGCGAGAAAGCCTGGGTGTCGCTCGTCACGCGGCTGACAATCTTGCCGGACTGAAACTGGTCGTAGAACGACATGTCACGCTCAAGCACCGCATCGAAGGCGTCGCTGCGCATTTGCAGCACCACATCGCCCACCGCGCGCGCAGTCAGCATCCGGCGCGCGTAGTTCAACGCCCAGCCCAGCACACCCAGCCCGCCCACCACCAGCAGCGCCGGCAACAGCCGTGCGCGGCCGGCGGCCAGTTCATCCAACGCATAGGAAATATAAATTGGCAGTGCCGTATCTGCCGCAGCGGAAGCCACAATACTGGCAACACCAAGCGCAACGCGCAAACGCTGCTGCCGAAAATATGTGAGCACGCGCACCACCACTTCGCGGTCGGCGTAAGTGCGGTCGTAGGCCTCGGCATCGAGGCCATCCATCATGAAACCCATCGGGCTAGGCGGCGGCCAGCGCCGGTTCTGCAGGCGGCAGCGCCGCATCAAAGCGCGAAAAAATGCGCCGATAGTGCACTGAGCTGCGCAGCAGTTCCGCATGCCCGCCCGCAGCCACCACGCGCCCCTTGTCCAGCACCACAATGGTGTCGGCCCAGCGGATTTGCGCCAGCCGGTGCGTGATCAAGATTGTGGTGCGGCCGCGCTGCACACGCCGCAAGGCGCGTTGAATATCGTCCTCGGTGGCGCTGTCTATCGCCGAAGTGGCATCATCCAAAATGAGGATGCGCGGATTGCTGAGGAACGCGCGCGCCAGTGCAATGCGCTGGCGCTGCCCGCCAGAGAGCGTGACGCCGCGCTCGCCCACCACCGTATCGTAGCCGTCCTTTTGCTCGCAGATGAAGTCGTGGGCTTGCGCGTCGCGCGCCGCCTGCTCAATTTCTGCGCGCGGCGCCTGCGGCTTGCCGAACGCAATGTTCTCGGCAATTGTGCGCGAGAACAAAAAGATGTCCTGCTCAATTTTTCCAATCTGCGAGCGCAATGCATCCAGGCTCCAGTCGCGCACATCAACACCGTCCACCAGCACCCGCCCCGCGCTGGCGTCATAGCTGCGGTTCACCAGCTGCGCCAGGCTGCTTTTGCCGGAGCCCGTCTGCCCCACAATCGCAATTGTCTGCCCGGCGGCGGCGCGCAAAGAGACACCATGCAGCAGCGGCCGGTCCGCAAACCCAAACGACACATTGTCAAACACCAGCTCGCCGCGCACGGGCGCCGTGTGCCCGCCGCTGTTCTCATCCAGCTCGGTTTCTTCAGCGATGATCTTGAGAATGCGCGCACTGCTGGCGAGGCCGGCCTGCACCAGCGAGAACGTAAAAATGGAAATGTAGGTGGGGAAGCGCAGCACACTCACCAGCCCCATCACGCCGATGATTTCCGCCAGCGTTGCCTGCGCGTTCTGGAAGAGCCACAGGCTGTGCAGGAAGGTAAGCGCAATAGTCGCGCCAAATAAAAGCAGCGGCAGGTAGCGCGCCTCAATCGCACCTTGCGCCACAAAAGAGTCGCGGATGGCACGCGCGTTCCCGCGGAACTTGCTGCGCTCAAAATCCTCGCGCGAGCTGGCCTTCACCAGCTCGATGCCGCTGACGGTCTCCTCCAGTGCGGCGTTCATGTGCCCAAACTGCTCGCGCTGGCGCGCAGCCACCGGCAGCAGCTGGCGCGTGTAGTCGCGCACTGCAAACACATATGCCACCAGAAACAGCAGCGGCACCAGCAGCAGGCGCCAGTTGGTAAAGCCAATGAAGAGCAGCGGAATCAAAATTGAGAGTATGGTCTCGTAGATCAGGCTTGCGCCCGGCACAACCATTTCACTAAGCAGGCCGGTGTCATCCGTGGCGCGCGCCATGATGTCGCCGGTGCGCTGCCGGCTGTGAAATGTCTGGCTCTTGCCCAGCAGCGCGGCGTACAACTCGTGGCGTGCATCAGCCTGAAAGCGATTGGCCACATTTGTGAAGCAATAGTACGCAATCAAATTGCAAATACCATCGCCAATCAGCACACCCAGAGTGGCCAGCGCGTACAGCAGCAGCCGGCCGCCCCCGGGCGCTTGCAGCTCCTCCGCGGCCAGCCCAATCAGCACCGGGCTCAATGAGTAGCCGGCAATGCTGCCAACCGTCAGCAGCATGCCCACCAGCGTCAGACCCTTGTAGCGCCAGACGTGCGAGAACACCCAGCGCAGCGTGCTGCGCCGGTCATATACGTACAAACCGGCAATATTAAATTCAGAATTGCTTTTCATGGATTTTAATTTTGCGCGCAAGGCGAATCATAGCGCAGACAGCTGCCATGGATTGTGGGCAGCAGCCAGCGGGCCTGCAGCACCATGGCAGCTTGTGCGGCAGCAATCATGCAGCGCCGGCACCCGGTGCCGCCCGGCCGGCCTGTGCGCGCTGCTGCCCGATTGCCTCTGCCGAGTAGAGCAGCAACGCCAGCCAGATCACACCAAACGCTGCCAGGCGCTGCGGGCTTTGCGTCTCGCCAAACACAAACACGCCCAGCAGAAACTGCAGCGTGGGCGCCACATACTGCAGCAAGCCCAGCGTCACAAGCGATACGCGCCGGGCACCGCTCGCAAATAAAAGCAGCGGCACCGCCGTCACGAACCCGCTGCCCGCCGGCACCAGGCCCTGCGCGAGCGTCGCACCGCCGAACGCGGCCGCGCCACTGCGCTGCAGCCACAGCAAGTACGCCAGTGCTGGCCCGGCCGCCAGCAGCATCTCCAGCACCAAACCCTCCAGTGATCCCAGTGCCGCCAGCTTGCGCAGCAAGCCGTACGCGCCAAAGGTCAATGCAAGTGAAAGCGCAATCCATGGCGGCGCGCGCAGCGCCCATGCAAACGCCAGCACGCCGGCTGCGGCCAGCAGCACCGCCAGCAGCTGGCCGCGCCGCAGGCGCTCATGCAGCACAATCACACCCAGCACCACATTCAGCAGCGGATTAATAAAGTAACCAAGGCTGGCCTCCACTACATGCCCGGTTTGCACAGCCCACAGATAGATGAACCAGTTGGCAAGCAGCAGCGCGGCCGTGGCGCAAAAGGTGAGCAGGATGCGCGGACTGCGCACGGCGCGCAACAGCCAGTGCCAGCGGCGCTGCTGCGCGAGCAGCGCCAGGCACAGCAGCAGTGCCCAGACTGCGCGATGCGCAAGAATCTCAAGCGCCGGCACGCTGCCCAGCAGGCGCCAGTACAAAGGCAGCACACCCCAAAAAATGTAGGCGCCCGCTGCCGCAAGTGCTCCGCGATTCATCAATTGATTGTTGCCGTGGGAGAAAGCGAACCGCCCATTGCGGGCGGGTGCAGGCAGTATAGCAAAGCGCTGCGCGCAGCACACCCTATAATCGTACGAGGTGCTCGTGCCAGCATGCGCACCAGCCACCCATCAGAAACCACCATGCAATATCGCAATCTGGGACGGACGGGTTTGAAGGTATCGCAGCTCTGCCTTGGCACAATGCAGTTTGGCTGGACGGTGAACGCATCCGATTCGCATGCGGCGCTGACCGCTGCGCTTGCGGTCGGCATAAACTTTGTTG
>QWRL01000125.1 GCA_003670425.1 Chloroflexota bacterium | reverse complement strand
GGTCATCACAGAGCCGGCGACGGGGCGACAGATACTGGCGCATGTCGGCGAGCCGACAACTGCACCGGCAATCGCACCCACACGCTCACCACCGGTGGAGGCGAATGCACAGCAGCTGATGGGTCCTGAAGCGGTGTTTGAGGCAATCCCTGAACTTGAGTTTGACCAGATGGCAAACCTCGCTGCAGTAGCGGTATTTTTGGAAGTTGCTTCGCTGCGCGCGATTGTGCGCGCGGCTGCGCGCGGCTGCGCGCGGATCTTGACGCGGAACAGGCGTTCTGTTATTGTTGGCGCATGTTTGCAATACCAGCGGGGGTGGCCGCATAGTGAACAAAGGTGAATTGACCAAGCGCCAGCAATTGATACTGGACTTCATTCGCGTCTTTCACGCTGCAAACATGTACCCGCCGACTATTCGGGAAATTGGGCGGGGAATTGGAGTCGCATCTACTTCAGTTGTGAACTACAACCTTGACAAGCTGCGCGATGCCGGCTGGATTAACCGGGATGGCCGCGTGTCGCGCGGGTTGCAGCTGGTGAATAAACCGGTGCGGCGCATTCCGGCGCGCGGGGCGCTGGTAACGGTGCCGCTGGCGGGGCGCATTTTTGCCGGGGTGCCTGTGCCCATGCCGGCCGCAGATGCGTCCTTTGCGCCGGACGAAACCATTGATCTGCCGCGCAGCATGGTGGGTGATGCGGAAGATCTGTTTGCACTGCAGGTGCGCGGCGACTCTATGATTGACGCAATGGTCAGCAATGGCGACATCGTGGTAATGAAGCGCACGCAGATTGCGCGCAACGGAGATCTGGTGGCAGTGTGGCTGCGGCGCGAGGAAGAAACAACGCTGAAGCATTTCTTTTTGGAGCCCAACGGGCGTGTCCGCCTGCAGCCGGCGAATCCCACCATGAAGCCGATTTATGCGCAGGCGAAAAATGTGGAAGTGCAGGGGCGCGTAGTGCTGGTGTTGCGCCAGCCGCGCAACGGTGCGCGCGCCTGAAAGCACCGGTTGCGGTTTGGCGGTCAATTGCGGCCGGCCCGGAAAGGCCGGCCGTTTTGTTTAGAGCACGATATTGACGAGGCGGCCCGCCACGTAAACCACCTGCTGCGGCAGCTTGCCGTCCAATTGGCGCTGCACCGCGGCGTGCGCCAGCGCTGCCTGCTTGGCATCGCTTTCACTGATGCCGGCGGGCACCGTAATGCGCGCGCGCACTTTGCCGTTTATCTGTACCACCAGCGTCAGCACATCCTCGGCAGCCAAAGCCGCGTCGTATTCCGGCCATGCCTGCGTGTGAATGGAGTACGGCAGGCCGCGCTGCGCCCACAACTCCTCGGTGATGTGCGGCGTTGCGGGCGCCATCAATTTCAGCAAGGTGTTGACTGCAGCCTGCCACAGCGCGGTGGCGCCGGCAGTGTCGCGCAATTTGTGCAGTGCATTGGTAAACACCATCAAGGCAGATACAGTTGTATTGAACTCGTACGACTCGTAATCATCTGACACCTTTTTTATAGTCTGGTGTGTGATGCGCTGCAGCGCGCGCGCATCTTCTGCATTTGGTTTTGCAGCGGGCGCCTGTGCTGCTTCGGTGGCAAGCGCCCACACGCGGTTCAGCCAGCGGCTGACGCCCTCAATATTGTCTGTGCCCCACGGGCCGCCATCCACCCAGCGGTAGCCAAACATTAGGAAGGCACGCACAGTGTCTGCGCCATACTTGCGCACCTGTGCGTCGGGATCAATCACATTGCCGCGGCTCTTGCTCATGCGCTGCCCGTCTGGACCCAGGATTTGGCCCTGATTGCGCAGCTGGGCCATGGGCTCGGCGCCGCTGGCGATGCCCATGTCGCGCAGCACTTTGTGAAAGAAGCGCGTATAGATCAAATGCATCGTGGCATGTTCGGCGCCGCCGGTGTAGCTGTCCACCGGCATCCAGTAGGCAAACTCGCCGGGGTCGAACGGGCCATCTGCAAATTTTGGGCTCAGGTAGCGCAGGTGATACCACGACGAACACATGAAGGTGTCCATCGTGTCAGTGTCGCGTTGTGCGGGCTGGCTGCATTTGGGGCAGGTGGTACTGGACCAGTTTGGGTGCAGCTTGAGCGGACTCTCACCGGTTGGCTTCCACTCCACATCCTCGGGCAGTTGCACCGGCAGCTGGTCGTCTGGCACCGGCACCTGCCCGCAGTCCGCGCAGTACACAATCGGAATGGGCGTGCCCCAGTAGCGCTGGCGCGAGATCAGCCAGTCACGCAGGCGATAAGTGACCGCGGCACTGCCGCAGCCCTGCTGTTGCAGCCAATCAGTCACTTTATTCTTGGCGCTTGCGCCCGGCGTTCCGGAAAACTCGCCAGAATTAATCAGTGCGCCGTACTCCGGGTGATAGAGCGCATCGCGATAGAAATCGACGGCCCACAGCATCTCCATCAGTGTGCGCTTGCTGCGGGCGTGCGCATCCAGCTGCTGGCAGCGCGCCAGGATGGCCTGCCCGGCGGACTCGGAGTTCCAGCTGGCGCTGTCCTGCGGCCCAAAGATGAACTCCCAGCGCGTGCCAATTACTGCGTTCCACTTGCCCGGCTCTACAAAGCGCTGCGCGATCTCCACGTAGCGCGCCACCAACGGCTGCGGGATGGTGCAGCACAGCGCGCCATCCAGTTCCTCGTAAGCAATGTTTGCAGCGCGCAGGGCGCCTGCAAAGCCGGCCTGCATTGTGCCGGCGGGTGCGCACGATTTTGTGAGGCCGTCCGGCCGGTCTATGACCGGCAGAATCGACAGGCCGAACTTCAGTGCAAATTCAAAGTCGCGCTCGTCATGCGCGGGCACCGCCATGATTGCGCCCGTGCCGTACGTGACCAGTACGTAGTCAGCAATCCAAATTGGGATTGGCGCGCCGTTCACGGGGTTGGTTGCAAATGCGCCAATGAACACGCCGGTCTTGTCTTTGCCGGTGGCTTCGCGTTCGATGTCTGTGCGCCGTGTCACTTCCGCAACATAAGCGTCCACGGCGGCTTTTTGTGCGGGCGTGGTCAGCTTGGCAACCAGCGGATGTTCCGGCGCCAGCACCATAAATGTGGCGCCCCAAAGCGTGTCTGGGCGGGTGGTGAACACTTCAATCGGGTCTGCTTGTGCGGAAAGAAACGTGACCTGTGCGCCGGCGCTGCGGCCGATCCAGTTTGTCTGCAGCGTGCGCACGCGCTCCGGCCAGTCGATGCCTTCAAAGTTCAGCAGCTCGTCGGCGTACTTGGTAATGCGGAAGTACCACTGGTTCAAATTCTTCTTGATGACCGGCGTCTTGCAGCGCTCGCAATGCCGGTCGTCGCCCCACACTTGCTCGCGCGCCAGCGTGGTGTTGCAGTTTGGGCACCAGTCCACCGGCGACAGTTTTTTATAAGCCAGCCCGTGCTTGAACAACTGCGTAAAAATCCACTGGGTCCAGCGGTAGTACTCGGGGTCGCAGCTCACGGCTTCGCGGTCCCAGTCCCACATGGCGCCCATGGAGCGCAGTTGCTTGCGCATGTTGGCGATGTTGCTGTAGGTCCATTGCTTGGGATGGATGCCGCGCTGGATGGCGGCATTCTCGGCGGGCAGGCCAAAGGCGTCGAAGCCAATCGGGTACATGACGTTGTAGCCGCGCATGCGCAGGTAGCGGGCGCGTGCATCGGAAGGCGTCATTGCATACCAGTGGCCAATGTGCAGGTCGCCGCTGGGGTAGGGCAGCATGGTGAGCGCGTAAAACTTGGGGCGCGCCCGGTCCACCTTTGCGCGGTAGAGGCCATCGCGCTCCCAGCGCTCCTGCCAGCGCTGCTCAATCTGTTCGGGTGTGTAGCGCGGCGGGTGGTTCGTCATCGTTGGTTCCTTGTCTTGCGGGCCGGCTGTGGCAGCCCGCGTTGCAGCGGGCGGGTTTGCAGCAGCGGCTTGCAGCTTGTGCGGCCGATCGTAAATTGCTGCACGTAAATTCCGGGGCGCAGAGCTGCCATGCATTTGTGCATGGCGCAACTGTAACTGATAGTTGGCATTGTACTATGTGGAACTGAAAAGTTGGTGTTACGGCGTGGCGGTCGGTGCGGCGGTGGTGGGCGTGGCGGTTGCATTTGGTTCCGGAGTAGCCGGCGCGCTGCCGGTGCTGGTGGCTGGCTGCGCGGGCGTCGGGTTAATGGCTGCGGTGGCGGTGGCGGTGGGGCCGCGCTGCGTGCGCATGGGGCGCGGCGTGGGCGGAGTAGTGGGGAAGATGGTGCCGATGCGCGTGAAGTAAATGCCGGTGGCAGTTTTCGCGGCGCTGGTGCTGCGCATTTTGTAGGCGGTCATGCTGGCATGCGCCACGCGCGCCGTGGCTTCTTGGGCGGTGGTGGTAATGCGCATGTACGCCCGCTTGGTGGCGGAGTGCGCCGTGCTGGTTAGCATGATGCGCGTGGAATAGGCGCCGGGCATAGAATCTGCGCGGGCGGGCGGCTGCGCAAGCAGCAGCGCAGCGAATGCCAGCAGCAGAGCCGCAGCAATTCCGGCTGCATGCCAGCCGGAGCCGGGACGCTTCCCAAGATAATTCGTTGTCACCGCATGTACCCGATGCAATTTTAGCTGTTATCAGCGTACATGCTAAACTTGATCTTCATCTGCAAATTCGCAATAGTTAATTACATCGAAGCATTCCAGCGAGGAAGTAAATGTCTGATTATTTAATTCGCGGCACTTTGGCTGAGCTTGATCCGGCTGTGCACCAGCTGACCCAGCTGGAGGCTGAACGGCAGTACCGCAAGATTATTCTGATTGCCTCAGAATCAAGCGCGCCGCATGCCGCAATGGAGGCCACCACCTCGGCCTTCACCAACATTTACGCGGAAGGCTATCCGGATGAAGAGACGCGCCAAATGTCCGAGGATGAAATTCTCGACTATGGCCCGCGGCTGGCGCACTATCGGCGCTACTCGGACCCGCGCTACTACAAGGGCGTGGAGTATGCGGATGCGATTGAGGCACTGGCGCGCCGGCGCTGCGCGGAGTTGTTTGCCACTGCGCAGGTGCCGGCTGAAAAAATTTTTGTGAATGTGCAGGCGCTCTCCGGCGCGCCGGCCAACAATGCCGTCTACAATGCGCTGCTAAAGCCCGGCGAAACGGTGATGGGGCTGGACCTGGTGCAGGGCGGGCACCTGAGCCACGGCGCCAAAGCCAACCGCAGCGGTGCCTACTACAACAGCGTGCCGTACGGATTGGACCCGGCCACCGAGCGGCTGGATTACAGCGCGGTGCGCGCCCTGGCAATGCAGCACCGGCCCAAGCTGCTGATTGCCGGCTACTCCTCTTACCCGTGGGTGCCGGACTGGGCGGAGTTCCGGCGCATCGCAGACGAGTGCGGTGCGGTGCTGCTGGCGGACATTGCGCACATTGCCGGGCTGGTGGCTGCGGGCGAGGCGGCTTCGCCGCTGGGGCATGCACATGTCATCAGCTTTACAACGCACAAGTCTTTGTGCGGTCCGCGCGGTGCGTGCCTGCTAACAACGGATGCGGCGCTGGCGCGCAAGCTTGATCGCGCGGTGTTCCCGGGCGAGCAGGGCGGCCCGCACATCAACACAATTGCCGGCTTGGCCGTTGTGTTCAAGCTCAATCAGCGCCCGCAGTTCAAGGCGCTGCAAAAGCAGATCCGTGCCAATGCGGTGCGCTTTGCGCAGCAGCTGCAGGCACACGGCTTTCGCGTGCCGTTTGGCGGCACAGAGATTCATCTTTTCAATCTGGACTGCAAGTCTGTGGTTGGCGCGGCCGGTGCGCCATTAATGGGCGAGATGGCAGCGCGCATTTTGGATTTGGCGGGTGTGGTTGTAAACCGCAATACCATCCCCGGCGATCGCGGTGCGTTTTACCCGTCGGGTTTGCGCCTGGCAACGCCGTGGATCACGCAGCGCGGCTTTATGGAAAAGGAGGTGGACGAGCTGGCGGGCCACATGGCTGCCGTGCTGCGCGCCTGTGTGCCGTTTGCGTATGCAGCCGGCCGCGGCAAGCCGTTGCATCGCACGCGCGTGGACTTCAAAATTCTCAACGAGAGCAAGAACGCACTGCGCGACCTGGCGCAGCGCATGGGGATCGACTACCAAGCCAGCGTGCATGGCTACCCGCATTTCTATTACAGTGACAGTACGGCCCTGGCTGCGCCATTTACAACCATTGTTATCAGCGGCGCGCATGCTGCGCACTTTCTGGAGCTGGCGCTCGCAAGCGATGTGGGCGCGCTGCCCGCCAAGGGCGCACAGGCCACCAGCGTTGCGCGCCTCGAGCACGGCGCTTTTGTGACGGTGGCGGGTACGCTGGCACGCGCTGCCGCAGCCGGCAGCTTTGAGCTGGTGGTGCCGAGTGCTGATGCGAACACGGTGGCCGCCTGGCTGCGCGATGTTTCTGACGGGTATGTGAGCATTGACGCGGCGGATGTGCAGGGCAAGCTGCCGGGACCCGTGCAAGTGCAGGTGACCGGCGGCGTGCAGCAGCTGCCAGCCGCCACCCCCGCAGCCGGCTTGGGGCATAAGCCGTATTACATTGGGCAGGCTGCAACCGCGGCGCAGGGCACGGCGCTGCCGGATTTTGTGTGGAACGAACCATCAGCGGCAGCGCTGCAGCGCACGGCGCTGCATGCGCAGCATGTTGCGTTGGGCGGGCGGCTGGCTGCATTTGCCGGCTGGGAGATGCCGCTGTGGTACAGCTCCGTGGTGGAAGAGCACGCAGCTGTGCGCAACGCGGCGGGCTTGTTTGATGTGGCGCACATGGGCGTGTGGGATGCCAGCGGGCCGGCTGCCGCCGGCTTTCTGGATCAGCTGGTGGGCAATGATGTGCGCGCGTTGGGCGTCGGCGAGTCCCTGTATACGCACCTGCTCACGCCCGCTGCGGATGTGCTGGATGACCTGCTGATTTACCGGCTGCAGGCGGAGCGCTTTTTGGTTGTGGTGAATGCCGGCAACGACAGCAAAGATTGGGCGTGGGTGACTGCAGTGCAGGCCGGCACCGTGCGCGTAGACACGCAGCGGCCGGCGGCACGCGT
>QWRL01000124.1:466-7022 GCA_003670425.1 Chloroflexota bacterium | reverse complement strand
GAAGGATGCCGATGGCGGCATTGGCGACGAAGTGCTCATGAACGGCTGCAAGCTGGCTGTGCGCCGCGTGCTGCGCCCGGTGCGTCCCAACCTGACCGAGATTGCAATGCCATCTCTGGCACCCGCGCCCGGAAACGAATGGGTGGCGGTCGAAATCATGGTGGGCAGAACGGACGGCGAGTGCGGCGCGGCCAATCCGCAGTATTCGGCGCGCGTGTTTGACCGCAACGGCATCTCGTACCCCACCGTTGTGCTGCATCGGGACTTGGGTTTTCCGGCTGCGGCAAGCATGCTGCCCGGTGCCATGGTCGTCGGCAGAATTTATTTTGAGGTGCCAGTGGCGGCCACGCTGATCGCGCTGCAGTGGAACTGGTATCCAGACCGCTTTGTGACTCAGATAGATCTGGGCTTGTAGCCGGGCAGAGGCTGGCAACTAGCGCGCTGGCTGGCATTGATGGTGTGGCGGCCGGCGGTGTACGGGCCGATCCCGATGCTATAATGCCCGCAGCGCAGTGACGTTCAACCGCCTGCATTTCCCCGAGTCTGACAGGAAACTTCGTGCCTGATTCAAATAAGACCAACGGCGCCGGCAAACGGCGTGCTTCGGCTGCCAAAGCAGCAGCCGGACTGACGCGCCGCCAGCAAGCGGACATTCTGGCTGGCGTGCTGGCGCTGGCCGGCTTGGCGCTCGGCCTGCTGCTGCTTTCCAGCAGCAACAGTGCGCCGGCACAGTGGCTGGTGACCGGCCTTGCGCAGCTGGTGGGTTGGGGCAAGTATCTGGTCCCGGTTGCGCTGCTGGGGACGGCCGCGCTACTTGTGGCGCCGCATTTTTCCGAAGTGCAGCCGCAGGTGCAAGCCGAGCGGGCCGGTGGTGCGGTGATGCTGTTCTTTGGCCTGCTGGCACTTTCTCATTTTGTGCAGTTTGTTCCGGAAGTGCGCAGCTGGGAGCTGGCTGCAGCGGGCAGCGCGGGTGGTTATGTTGGCGCGTGGCTCGCCATAATTCTGGCGGAGCGCGTGGGCCAGCTTGGCAGTGCGGTGGTGCTGCTGGGTTGGCTGCTGGTGGCGGCATTCATGGTGTCCGGTGCCGCGGGTGCGAAAGCGTGGGCGCGCGTGGGGGCAGTGTTTGCAGCACGGGCCGGCGGCCAGAGCGCACTGGCGGCAGCCGCGCAGCCGGAGCCGCCGGTGCAGCTGCCGCTGCCCAAGGTGCCGGATGCCATTGCGGAGACTGCCACCAAGCGCCGCGTGCGGCCGGCCGTGCCCAAACCCGCGGAAGCGCTGCCGGATGCAAATGCGGAGACTGCCACCAAGCGCCGCGTGCGGCCGGCCGTTCCCAAACCCGCCACTGTGGCAGCTGCCGCCACCGAGCCTGAGGCGCAGTTTACGCAGGCATACACCGGCGGTGCAGACTGGGCACTGCCCTCCATTTCAGAAATATTGGATCCGGGCACGGTGGCAGTTGCCGACGACGAGTATGACGAGCAGCGCGCGCGTTTGATTGAGGAGACGCTTGAATCATTTGGTGCGCCGGCGCGGGTGGTGGAGGTAAACCGCGGGCCCACCGTAACGCAGTATGGCGTGGAGCCGGACTTTATGCCGGCGCGGGGTGGCAAGCGCACGAAGGTAAAGGTGAACAAGATTTCGTCGCTGGCGGGCGATCTGGCGCTGGCGCTGGCTGCGCCGTCCATCCGCGTGCAAGCGCCGGTGCCCGGCAAGGGCTTTGTGGGCATCGAGGTGCCCAACAAGCACGGCACAGTTGTGGCGCTGCGCGACTCGATGGAGACGCCCGAGTACAAGAAAGTCAAGTCGTCGCTGGCGCTGGCGTTCGGGCAGGATGTTTCCGGGCGCGCGGTGTGCGCGGACCTCACCACGATGCCGCACTTGCTGATTGCCGGCACCACCGGGTCCGGCAAGAGTGTGTGCGTCAATGGCATCATCACCAGCCTGCTGCTGAACAACACGCCGAAACAGCTGCGCATATTGATGGTGGATCCCAAGCGCGTAGAGCTGACCATTTACAACGGCATTCCGCACTTGCTGGCGCCGGTGGTAACGGACCTTGAGCGGGTGGTGAAGAGCCTGCAATGGATTGCGCGCGAGATGGAGAACCGCTATACAAAGTTTGCCCAGTTTGGCGCGCGCAATATAGTGGACTTCAACGCCAAGGCGCCCGCCAAGGATGAGGAATTGCTGCCGTATTGGGTGGTGATCATAGATGAGCTGGCGGATTTGATGATGCTGGCGCCCGATGAGGTGGAGCGCCTGCTGGCGCGGCTGGCGCAGATGGCGCGCGCCACCGGCATTCACTTGATGATTGCCACGCAGCGCCCGTCGGTGGATGTGGTGACCGGCCTGATCAAAGCCAACTTTCCAGCGCGGATTGCCTTTGCGGTTGCGTCTTCCATTGACAGCCGCGTGATCCTTGACCATTCCGGCGCCGAGCAGCTGCTGGGGCGCGGTGACATGCTCTTTCTGGCGCCGGATGCATCCGCGCCGCAGCGCATTCAGGGTGTGTTTGTTTCGGACGCAGAGATTCAAAAACTAGTGGCGTACTGGCGCGAGCAGGACCGCGAGCGCGAAGCCGGCAAGCTGCGCAAGCTGGGCTTGCTGGCCAGCGCGCAGCCGGTGGAGCCGCCACCGGCAGTGCCGTGGGAGCAAAGCGAGGAGGTCGCCGCGCCCGCAGACCAGGATGACCTGTATGCGCAGGCGCTGACAGTTGTGCGCGAAGCACGCAAGGCGTCCATCTCGCTGCTGCAGCGCCGCTTGCGGGTGGGCTACACGCGCGCCGCCAAGCTGATTGATGCGCTGGAGGAAGCCGGCATGGTGGGGCCCGCCAAGCCCGGCGCACAGCAGCGCGAGGTGACGGACTTTGGCGAAGAAGCGCTGCTGGAAGACCAGCCTGGCGCACCGCTCTAAAGCAGCCCGCATGCGCGCCATGGCTGCTGCGCTGCTGGTATTGGTGCTGTGCGGCTGCAGCGTCCAGCCGCAGCCAACTCCCACAGCTGCGCCAACGGCTGCGTCCAGCGCAACGCCCGTTCCGCCAACCAGTACCCCCGTTCCGCCAACCGCCACGCCGGTGCCGAAGCTGCGCCTTGGCTTGCTGGATGCGGGTGAGCTTGCTTCCGGCGCCGACCTGATTGCGCTGCTGGATGCCGGCGCCTCAGAATTTGCGGCGGCGCACGCGCTGCCGTACACAATGCTGGCTGCGCCGGATGTGCCCGCAGCAATTGCGGCGCGCATCGCTGCGGGCGACAATGTGCTGGTGCTGGCGGGCGACGGGCAGGGAGCTGCGGTCAGCGCCGCCGCCGCTGCGCATGTTGCGGTCACTTTTATTTACATGGGCCAGCCGGCGCCGGCTGCAACTAACAATTTGATTGTGCTCGGCGCGGATGGATTTCCCGCCGACGAGCTGGGCTTTTTGGCCGGGCTGGCTGCCGGCGCTGCCTCGCGCTCTGAGGTTGTGGCGGCCGTCGTTTCATTGTTTGATGTTAGCGGGCGCGCCTATGACAGCGGCTTTCAAAACGGAATGCGCGTTGCCTGCGCCCGCTGCAAATACATCCAGATTGACACGCGCATCTACGCGGGCCTGGATGTGCAGCAGGCGCTGCTCATTCGCCTGCGCGAGGACGAAAAGGTGGACACGCTGTGGGTGGCGCCCGGCGCCGGCGGGGATTGGCTGCTGGAAGGTTGTGCGCAGCAAGGCTGCAGTATTGTGACAAATGGAAAGCCAGCGGCCAAGCTGGAGCCGGCGGTGGCTGCGGTGGTTGCGTTGCGCCCGGACCTGCCGCTAACCGCTATTCTGGATGCACTGTGGGAAGACGGACCTGCCGCTCGCGGCTATGCTGGAGGGGCGGTGGGGTGGGCGCGCTCCGGAGGTGAACGTGATGCTTAACGCCGCCAGTGGCGCACTGCAGCTGCAGCCGCTTGGCGCACGCGCTGCGCTCACAGCCGGGGACGTGAGTGTGGTGATGGATTTTGCCAACCGGCTCGCCAGCGGCGAGCTGGCCACAGGCGTGGATCCCGCCACCGGTTTGCCTTACTAAGTTCGGCGGGCATGCCCGCGGCGCACGCTTACAAGCGCAGGCTGCAATGCTAAATTTCCCGGCCTGTGCAGCGCCAAGCGCATTGTTAATGCTCTGACTTTGTATGCTGGATTCACTGTGATCTATGTATGCCGGTTCCCAGCAATGCGCGCACGCAGTGCAATGCAAAATAGCCCGGCACTATAATTAATTTCATGTCGAAGGCCGTGCGCATTTGGCTGCTGGCGGCTGTATTGCTGGGCGCAGCTTGGCTGCGGGTTTGGCGGCTGGCCGCGGTGCCGGCCGGCCTGCACTACGATATCGCCAGCAACGCGATCCTTGCCGGCCAAATTGCCTTCGAAGGCTACCGGCCGGTCTTCATTGACGCATACAGCGGGCGCGAAGTGCTCTTTCTTTACTCCGCTGCGCTGCTGTTCCGCGCGTTGGGTTCGTCCATCTTTGCGCTGCGGCTGGCTGGCGCCTTTTGGGGCATCGCCGGAATAGCCGCGTGTTACTTTGCTGCGCGCCAGCTGGCACGCGCATCCGGGCATGCGCGTGCCAGTGCAGTGCTTGCGGCGCTTTTCCTTGCGGGTTGTTTTATGCATGTGGTGTTTTCGCGGTTTGGGCTGCGCGTTGTTACGCTGCCCACTGTGCAGGCGCTTGCCGTGGGCTGGCTGGTCTGCGCGCTGCAGCGCGGCCACTGGCGCGCGTGGCTGCTGGCCGGCTTGTTCACCGGGCTGACGGCGCACACCTATCTCGCCGGGCGTTTTTTGCCGGTGCTGCTGCTGCTGGCGCTGACCGTCTTTGTGGTGGCGCTGCCGCGCGCGCAGCGTCCGGCAGTGTTTGGGCCGCTGGTGCTCTTTTTTGCGGCAGCAGCTGCTGTGTTTGCGCCATTGGGATTGCACTTCTGGCAGCAGCCGGCGCTGTTTTGGGAGCGCGCAGCGCAGGTGGGTGTGCGCGCGGGCGAGGGAGCGTTGCTGTTGCGCAACACACTGGCCGCTGCCGGAATGGTGCTGCTTGAGGGCGAGCCCTATTCGCGCTACAACATTCCGGGCCAGCCAGTGCTGGGTGCGCTGGCCGGCCTGCTGGCAATTGGCGGTTTGGCGCACACACTGCTGCGCGCTGCGCAATGGCACGCCAGCCCGGCGGGCCGCGCGCGCGCGGCTGCGCTGGCCAGCGAAGCGCTGCTGCTGGCGTGGGTGCCCGTGTACCTCATTCCCACTGCGTTGGCGGTGCATGAGATCACGCCCTCCAACACGCGCGCATTTGGCATGCTGCCGCTGCTAATGGTGTTCCCGGCACGCGGCGCTTGGCTGCTGCTGCAATGGCTGCGCCAGCCGCATGCGCAAGGGCTGCCTAAATGGCCTGCGCCGCGCCAGCGCTGGCTGGGCGCAGCCGCGCTGCTGTTTGTGCTGGTCTTTGCGCAGGCAGCGCGTGATTACTTTTATGTGTGGCAGGCGCTGCCCGCGCAGCAGCTGGACAACGACGGCGACCTGGTGGCTGCGGCTAGCTACCTGAATGCCAATGCCGATGTGACGGCCGGCGCGCGTGTGTTTATGTCCGCGCTGCACTTCCGCCATCCCACCGTTGCCTACATTGCCCGTGACTATGAGCGCATCCGCTGGCTCACGGCTGCGCACAGTCTGGCAATTCCCGGCAGCGGTGCAGCCGTCTTTATTTTTCCGCAATCAGCCGAGCCGCCGCCAGAGTGGCTGGCAGGCTGGGAAGGTGCGCTGCGTGCTGCACCGCTTGATGCGCTGGGGCACGCCGACTTTCGCGTATATCAATTTGCGGATGCAGCCCAAGTTCGATTGCCTGCAGCGTTGCCCGCCGCTGCAAATTTTGGCAACATTGCCGCCATCACGGGCTACAGCGTGAGCAATGCGCGGGCGGGGGAGACACTGCGGGTGGATCTGCGCCTGCAAGTGCTCAACGTGCCGCTACAACCGGACTATCGCGTGGTGGCGGACCTGATTGATGCGCGCGGCAACTACTGGGGCCAGGCGTTCAATGATGCAGATCCCGCTGCGCAATGGCAGCCCGGTGATACGCTGCTCACGCGTCTGCAATGGCAGCTGCCCGCCGGCCTGCCGCCGGGTGCGTACACGCTGCGCACCACCATCTACTCGCCGCTGGCGCAACAGCAGCTGCCTGCGATTAACGCCGATGAAATGTCTGCTGCCGCAGCATTCATAGGGCCGGTGCTGGTGGCGCGGGCGGCGCTGCCGCAGCTGCTGCCGCTGCCTGCGCAATCGGCTGCGGCGCAGGCGGGCGGTGTGCGTTTGCTGGGCTTCGATGTTTCAGGCACGCCGCTGCGGCCCGGGGAGGCACTGCCGCTGACGCTGTACTGGCAGGCGGTTACTGCACAGCATGCCGGCTTGCAGCTGCAATTGCTGCTGGGCGCGGTGGAGCTTTACAGTGGTGGCCCGCTGGCGGGCAGCTATCCCAGTGCCGCGTGGCGGGCGGGGGGGGGGCTGGTGGACAAAATGCTGCCGCGCCTGCCGCGCACCACGCAAGCCGGGACCCCTGTATTGCGC
>QWRL01000124.1:0-456 GCA_003670425.1 Chloroflexota bacterium | reverse complement strand
CCGGAACCCATGCATTGCGCCTGCGGCTGATGGTGGCGGGCCAGCAAGTGGAGGCGCAGCTGGGCACCGTGCAGGTGGCAGCGCTGGTGCGCGAATTAACTGCGCCGAGCAATGCGCGGGCATTGGATGCAGCGTTTGGCAGCGAGCTGCGCCTGGCGGGCTACGCGTTTGATGCAGCGCGCGGGCTTACTTTGCACTGGCAGGCGCTGGCGCCAATTGATGTGGACTACACCGTGTTTGTGCATGTAATGAATGCGGACGGCAGTGCCGCTGCCCAAAATGACAGCATGCCGCAGGCGGGTGCATACCCAACGCGCCTGTGGGTGGCGGGCGAGTATGTGGCAGATGCGCACGCGCTGCAGTTGCCGCGCGGCAGCTACCGCGCAGCCGTGGGGATGTACGCTGGCGGAAACGGCCCGGCCCCGCAGCCGGGCGAAGGCAGCGGCACCGGCAGCG
>QWRL01000123.1 GCA_003670425.1 Chloroflexota bacterium | reverse complement strand
GGCGCACGCCATCAACATCAATCGTCAGCGGGTGGGCGCGGGTAATTCGAATGACAGCCGCATCGGTTACCGGCGCATCCAGTGGCGGCTCAACCGAATCAGCAACTGTGATGGTCAATCCGGCCGCCTGCAGCGCCGCGCCCACCGACAGTGCGGCTGTCAGCAGCGTTTGGTCCGCGCCTTCGTCCTTGATGATGATGCTGCGCATGCTGGGCGCAGCCGTTGCTGCAGCCTCCGGCGCAACTAATACCGCGGAATCCGGCAGCACGGCAGCGCGCCTGCATCCAATGGCCAACATTGCAGCTGCAAGCAGGCAACTCTGGAAAAAATTAAGTGGGAGGCGCGCAATCATTGAAAAAGCTGCCGGTAACCAGCGGCTGCCGGCAGCGCGATTGTCCACGGCGGCTCGGCTCCGGTTAGGCGAACTGCGGCACCCCGGCGGAACCGCGTACCGTTGCTCCCTTCCGGGCCTGGCGGAGTTCCACAGGCGCCGGCCGCGCAGGGCCCAACCTTCAACACCTCACCGCCGCATGGCGATAATACCACGCACCAGCTCCCAACTTGGCACTAGCCGCGCGTTTATAATCACGATCGTCACATGCGCTCAAAATTTTATTTTGCAATTCTGCTTGCAATTTTGGCATCGATCGTTGGATCATGCGGCTTGATACCGGACACCGAGACGGTGATGTTGATCACGCCCAGTGCAACGCCCACCTGGAATCCATTGACGCCCACACTAGAGCCCTCGTTGACACGCGCCGCCACGCGGACGCCAACGGTTACGCCAACGCCTTACCCGACAGTCACGCCGTTTGCAACGCGTGTGCCTAGCTCAACTCCGGGTGACAGCCCCACTCCCGGACCCAGCCCCACTTCGAAACCAATCTTCACCAAAACACCAGGCCCCAGCCCAACGACAGAACCAAGCCCAACCCCGAGCCCCATCGAAGTTGGTTTTCCAACGGTGGATAACACGCCGTTGGTAGCTGCGCTTTACAACGCCGGCAATCGAATTGTGATTCTTGCCCACCAGCGCAATGGCGACCGGACCAAATGGGATGGATTTGCCCGCGTGCTCCAAAAAAATAGATACAGCGTACTTTCGTTAGACTTTCGGGGGTATGGCGGGTCAGGCGGCACTGCCGATTTCAATCGAATGGACTCGGACATATTGGCAGCAGTTACTTTTGCGCGGCAACAGTTACACGCCGACCGCATCGCCATCATTGGCGCCAGCATGGGCGGCACTTATGCCACCGCCGCCCTCGGCGACCCGCTGGTCAAGGGTGTGGCGCTGCTCTCCAGCCCCGCAAAAGTTGAAAACTTCAGCGTAAGTCTCTCCGCATTGCAATTACCGGATCCGCTGAAATACTTTATTGGCTGCGAGGCAGACGCCCTATACATGGCCGCACTTACCGACATGTTTAAGCAGTCGATTGCCAAGCAGGACAAGCTGCACCCGGTGCGCGCCGAGCTCGTCAGCCTGAAGTGTGCAGCGCACGGACTCGAAATTTTTAACGGTCCGCAGCAGGAGCGTTTAACCGCGCTGCTGCTGGGCTTTGTGCAAGCCGCACTTCAATAACCAGCAACCAGCGGCCAAACAAAAGAGCCGCCCGCTTGGGGGCAGCTCTGCAGGTTCAGGCGGAGAGGGTGGGATTCGAACCCACGATGGTTTTTGACGCCATACCCGCTTTCCAAGCGGGCGCCACTAGACCAGCTATGCGACCTCTCCGCGCGGATGCAATGCGCAGCCGCACTGCCATCTGGCCGCACGCATCGCAACGATGACGCGCGAGTATAGCATGGCGAAAAATAGATGCTGCAAAACACTCACGCCTCGGGTTGCCCGCTTGTTTTGCAAGCCCGCCGCATTCAGCCCGCAAGCACAGCGCCGGGAAACATGCTGGCTGCCACCGGCGGGGCATAGCGCTGCGCAATCTCCGCGCTGATTGCGTTGGCGCGGCAAATCTCCGCGTATAGCTTTGCACTGCTGCGCGGCGTGCGCACCTGCGTGTCCACATCCAGTGCGTACAACCCAAAGCGCTGCGTCCAACCGCGCTCCCATTCAAAGTTGTCCACCAAAGACCAGTGGAAATATCCGTGCACTGGAAAGTTGAAACATACAGCCTGCCACAGCGCACGCAGATGCTCCAGTAAATAAGCGGGGCGCATGTTGTCCGGCGCATCTTCAACACCGTTCTCCGTTACAAACATTGGCCAGCCGAATTTCTGCATTTCACCCAGCGCACGGAACAAGCCGGCCGGATGGCTGGCAATAAAGCCCTGCTCGGAAAGCACATCATCCGGCGCAAACTGGCGGCGCCCAAACAACTCCAGCGGATGGCGCAAGTCAAATGCCACAAGGTCGCGCGTGTAGTAGTTGACGCCCAGCCAGTCACAGGTGCCGCGACATTCAGGCACGGGCACGCTGCGCTGCAGCATGCGGAAGCGGCCGCTGTGCACAGCATTCACCCAACTCATGTTAAAGAGCTGGTGCTGCCAGTGCGCCGCCCAGCGGTCCGGCGGAAAACCGGGGCGCGCCGCCTCAAACCCGCGCAGGTATTGCGCCCAGCCCACGCGCGCATCCGGGCGCGCCGCATGCAGCGCATGGTAGGCAGCCGCATGCGCGCGCAGCTGGTTCAAGTGCACCTGCTGCGCCAGCAGCAAGTTATGGCGCCCCGGCGGAAATACACCGGCCACATAAGCCGCAAACATATAGGCATTGGGCTCATTGATTGTGCACCACAAGCTGCACAAGTCCCCCAACTCCGCGGCCACTTTCTGCACATAGCGCTCAAACAGCGGGATGCAAGCCGGCGTCTCCCAGCCGCCGCGCTCCATAAACCACAACGGTTGGGTGAAGTGGCACAGGGTCACCATCGGCGTGATGTTGCGCGCCCGGAGCGCCAGCAACTGCGCGCGATAAAACTGCAGCGCTGCGGCATCCCAGCGCCCCGGCTCCGGCTCAATGCGCGCCCACTCCACAGACAAGCGCTGCGCATTGTGGCCGTCAGCCGCCGCGCGGTCAAAGTCTTCAATGTATCGGCCTTGCAGCCACTCGCATGCCCGCGCACTCGTGTGCGCGCCGAGCACCCGGCCGGGCTCGGCTTCCCAAGCCTTCCAGTCACTCAGCGCATCACCGCCCTCTACTTGATGCGCAGCAGATGCAGTACCCCACAAAAAACCACGCGGAAAAGTAAACTGTGCGCGGATCATTTCACACCGGCCGGCGCAGCGCAGCAACCAAAGCCGCGGAGTGGCAGAGCGCCCGCACCGCGCGGACTGCCAGCCAGCAAAACTTTTCATGCAGTGACAATCGCATCACAGAGTCCATTGAGATATTAATCATTCGGTGCGGCGAATCGCAAAGCCGGCAAGTTCACGGTTGCCGTTGTCCACAAAGCCAAGCGCCTCGGCCAGCTTGACGGAAGACTGATTGCCTTGCGCAACAGAATACAACGGCTGCACGCCGGCGTCGAGCAATTCTCTGGCCAGCGCTGCCACAACCGCCCGCCCCCAGCCACGGCCGCGCGCTGCCTGCTCCACCTGCACATACACCTCCGCAAAGTAATCACTGCGCCAGTTTATTCCGGCCAGCGCGCGCACGCGATCCTGCGCGCGGATCTCGTAACGCGGTGCGCCGCCAGCGCTCGCAGCGCGCTGCACCAGCACATTGATCAGCGGCTTGAACTGGTGCGCGTACAAAACATACTGGCACAGCAGCTGCAGCTCGGTGATCTCCAGCTCCCGGAAGGCAACGGCGCCCAGCTCTGATGGCATAACAAGATAGCACGGGCGGTCGGGCTGCATGCCGGCCTCTAGCAGCTGCGCTGCAGCGTTTGGGCTTGGTGCGCGCACCATCACCAGTGGCCGAAACAAGTCGGCGCCGGTTTGGGCACGCACAAGCACGCCATCCACCCGGCCACCGGCGGCATAATGCAAAAAGAGGCGTGTGCGCGCAGCGGCGTGCTCCTGCGCGTAATACGCAGCCATGGCATCAGCGGCACTGCGCTCGTCCAGCAGGTGCCGGGCCAGTGCGCGTTGCTGCGCGAGCTCCGTCATTGGCGGCGCCAGCTTACGGCGTGTTGCGCTGCAGCATGCGCGGATACGGGCTGGCCTCGCGAATGTGCTCGAGGCCGCAAATCCATGCCACCGTGCGCTCCACGCCCAGCCCAAAGCCGGCATGCGGCACGCTGCCAAAGCGGCGCAAGTCCAGATACCACGCGTAATCTTCAGTCGGCAGCCCATGCTCTTGAATACGCGCGAGCAGCACATCATGATCATGAATGCGCTCAGAGCCGCCAATAATTTCGCCGAAGCCTTCCGGTGCCAGCATGTCGGCGCTGTTGCAAACTTCCGGCCGGCCGGCCATGGGCGTCATATAAAACGCCTTCACCACCGTGGGGTAATGCGTCACAAAAACCGGGCGCTCAAACTGCGCAGCCAGCGCGGTCTCATGCGGCGCGCCAAAGTCGCCACCCCACTCAATTTTTAGCTGGGCTGCCTGCTCCGGGTCGCTGCTGTCTGCCGCCATCTTTTGCAGGCGTTGCACGGCGTCGTCATAAGTGATGCGCGGAAATGGCGCGTGCACTTTGGAGAGCAGCGTCAAGTCGCGCTCCAGCACGCGCAGCTCAGCCGCCCGCTCACGCAGGCATGTTTGCACAATATGGCTCACAAACTGCTCTTCGATTTGCAGCAGGCCGTCCAAATCACAGTAAGCAACTTCCGGTTCCACCATCCAAAACTCCGTCAAATGCCGGCGCGTCTTGGATTTCTCAGCGCGAAAAGTGGGGCCAAAACAGTACACGCGTCCAAACGCGCCGATGTTGGCTTCGTTATACAGCTGCCCGGTTTGCGCCAGGTACGATGTTTTGCCAAAGTAATCAAGCTCGAATAGCGTCGAAGTGCCTTCGGCTGCATTCGGCGTAATGATGGGCGTTGTCATCTCAAGGTAGCCGTGGGTGTCCAGCCACTCGCGAATAGCCCGCATGATGGTGGCGCGCACGCGCAGCACCGCCCACTGACGCGCCGACCGGATCCACAAGTGGCGCCGGTCCATCAGAAACTCCACGCCGTGATCCTTTGGGGAGATTGGATACTCGCCGGCCAGCTGCACCACATGCAACTCAGTTAAGCCCAACTCAAAGCCACCCGGTGTGCCCGGCGCCCGCTCATCCGGGCGCACCGTACCCGTAAGCACTACCGCCGACTCCTGTGTAAGCTGGCGCGCAAGCTCGAACACCTCAGGCGTTACTTCTTTCTGGAAAACAACGCACTGCAAAATGCCGGTGCCATCGCGCACTTGCAAAAATTGCAGGCGCCCCTTGTCCGTGCGCGCGTATATCCAGCCTTGCAGAGTCACCAGCTGGCCGGCATGCTGCGCAATGTCTTCAATCCGAATGATGCTCATGGGCCAACCGCTTTCCGCTGCGCCGTCATTATACTTTCACAAGCAAGCGCAATGCCGGCGGCAGCACAGCCCGCAGCTGCGTGCGCTCCCATTCATCAAATACCCGCAGCACCAGCAGCGCGCCAATGTACACAATGGCGCCAAGACACAGCCCGAGCGCCACACTAATACGCGCCGCAAGCCACAGCACAGCCAGCATGGCGGCAGCTGCCGCACCTGCCCGCGCAAACAGGCGCAGCCACGGCGTCGGCGCAATGTGGCGATAAACAAAATATTGGAAGGCAGCGCCTTCGACCAGCTCAGAGAAAATGGTGATCACAGCCGCAGCCACAAACCCATAGCGCGGGATAAACAACAGATTGGCGCCCAAATTAAACAGCACCGCCACAGCAAAGCAGCGCGTAAGTGCGCGCTGCTGGCCTGCGGCCACCAGCAGGTAGTTGGTAACGCTGTTGATCCATCCGAAAGGCATGGAGAGTGCCATCAGCTGCAGTGCCAAGGCGCCGTCAGGCAGGTATGCCTGCCCGCCCAGCAGGCCCACCAGCGGCGCAGCCAGCCACCACGCCGCGGCCGCCACCGGCAGCGCCACCAGCGTCAGCAGCTTGATTGCAAAATGGTAGGTGCGCACCATCGCCGGCCGGTCATGCTGTGCCTGGCGGCTGAGCAGCGGGAAGAGCGCAAAAGTAAAAAAAGACGGGATCACATTAAACGCGTCCAGAAACTTGTAGGCGGTACCGTAGCGCCCCACTTCTGCATCACCGCGCAGCGTGCGCAGCAACGGCACATCAATTTTGAAGAACAGTGTGGCCAGCAAATGGTTAAGCATCAATGGAAACGACTCAATAACCATCGTGCGCTGCAGCGCGGGTGTGTATTCGGTGCGCGGCACAAAAAAGTTGCGGTGCACATATGCAGCCAAAACCAGCAGCGTAAACGCGTTCACAACAATGCTCACGCCCGCCAAGCCCACAAAGCCGTAGCCCAGCAGCAGCGCTGCAGTGCCGCACAGCACCTTGAGCAGCGTTGTGACTACCGACACCGCCGCCGGCACCTCAGCGCGCTCGTATGCGTAGAACAACGCCGTCAGCCCGCTGGAAAGCGACGAAAGAAACATGCCCACCGCCAGCAGCGCCACAGCCAGCACCGTGCCCGCGCCCAGCGCGCCCGTTCCCGCCTGATACCAAAAGATGGCGCCTAAAAATACTGGCATGCTAATGCCGGCCAATGCAACGCGAAGAATATTGCTGTTTGAAAAATAGCGGTTGGCACCCTGCAAGTCTTGCGCAGCGGCGCGCGTCAACCACGCGTTCAATCCAAAGTTGGTCCAAATTTCGTACCAGCCCACAAGCACAATAGCGGTTGTGTAATCCCCGGCGGCACCCGGGCCCAGCACGCGCAAGTAGTAAGCCGCAAAAACAAAATCAATGGCGCGGTTGAGTAGATTGAAACCCATTGGTGCAAGGCTGTTGCGCGCCACGCGCGCAGCGCCGGAAGCCGCCTCACCCGGCGCACGCTGCGTCCACCACGAACCCGCAAAAACCAGCAGCCACAACATGGCCGCCGTGAAAGAAAGCAACCCACCAAGCTTGACTGCATCCGGGCTGCACTTGAAGCGGACGGATCGCGTCCCCGG
>QWRL01000122.1 GCA_003670425.1 Chloroflexota bacterium | reverse complement strand
GAGCAGGACGACCGCAGCGCAGACCTTAGCGCGCGCCAGCGCGCCATGCTGGACTACGCAGACACGCTGACGCGCGATCCCGGCGCGCTGCGCGCAGCGGACATGCAGGCACTGCGCGCAGCCGGCCTGGATGACCGCAGCATATTGGACCTCAACCAGACTGTGAGCTACTTTGCCTACGTCAACCGCATCGCAGACGGGCTGGGCGTCACAGTGGATGGGTACGCGCTGAGTTGAAGGCACGGCGCGCGCTGCATTGCCGCGTGCGCCGGCTGGTTACGTGCGCGCTGCGCGTGCATGCGCGGCGCAGCAGCTGCGCTGTCGGCTGTTAGCAGCGCGCTGACTAGAGCGTTATTTTCTCGGGCGGGAGCGCGCCTCCTGAAGCGGCTGATGTGTGCGTGAAGGCTGTGAATCGGCGGATTGGTTTGAAGTGTCCTTTCCGATAAGGTACTCAAGGTTCTGGATTGCCGAGTGCATGGACACAGCGTGGCTGTTCAGTTGTCTGGCGGCGCTGGCGCTGTGTTCTGCCGATGTGGCGTTGGATTGGGTGACATTGTCCAGTCGGCTGACAGTAGAGTGAAGCTGGGAGATACCCTCGCTTTGTTGTTTGGATCCTGCGGCAATTTCGGCCACCAGCTCGTCCACGCGCCGGACTTTCGCTGCGATTTCCTGCAATTCCTTTGCAGCTTTCGCGCTGATCACGACACCGCGCTGGCTCTTGCTGACCGAGTCTCCAATCTTCTCTGCGGTTTCTGTGGCGGCAGCGGCGGCCCGCTGGGCGAGGCTGCGCACTTCGTCTGCCACGACGGCAAAACCCAACCCGGCTTCGCCCGCGCGAGCAGCTTCCACTGCAGCGTTTAGCGCAAGCAAGTTGGTCTGGAATGCAATCTCGTTAATTGTCTTGGCTATTTTGGCGATGTTGACACTGGCGACGTTTATGTCTTCCATTGCTAATGTCATCTCGTGCATATCTGCAGTGCCTTCGTCAGCGGCGGTGCGGGCGTCAGTGGTGATGTTCTTGGCGGTGGCGGCGTTGTCCGCGTTGCGCTGGGTCATGCTTGCGATCTCTTGCAGGAACGCAGATGTGGTCTGAAGTGCGGCAGCCTGGTCGCTTGCACCAGTGGCCAGCTGCTGGCTGGACTGCGCCAAACTGCGGGTCACAGACGCACTTTCGGTCGCCGTGATGGTCAGCGCTTCGACTGCGGAGGCAACGGGTTGCGTAATCGAACGCACCTGAATGAGGGCTACCGCCAGGGTGATGATGATGAGGGCCAAGCCACCCACGCCCATCATCAGGCTCATGTTGGAGGTGTCAGCTTGGATTTTGTTGAGTCCAGCGTTCAATTTTCCAACTTCGTCATCGACAAATGGAATTAGGTCCGCGGTAAGACTTGCGGCTGTTGCGTCAAAGCCGGTCATCAGCGGGTTGCCGGCTGCGGGGCCACCCTCCACGTAAGCGGCCGCCATGGCACGGCCGGCGTCGTAGTAGTCGTTAAATGTGTCTTCCAAAGCAGCGAGCTTTTGCAGCTTCGCCTGGTTCTGCTCACGCTGGAACAGAGTTTTGAATTCATTGAGGTTGGCAAAGAATGAGTCCCGGCTCTCTGCCGCTACGGCATAGCCGTCGTCCAAACCGTCCAGGCCGCGAGTTGCTGAGATGTCGCTGAGCCATTGTTGCACTTGGACTACGTCAAACTGCATGCGGCGGGCGCGTTCGGCAAAGACGGCGCTTTGGTCGCGGGCTTGGGTAGTTTGAAGCTGGATGGTTCGCGCAAGCAGGTAACTAGTGGCGATGGCAAGGCATAGGCCCGCCAAGGGCAGACCGCACAAAAGCGCGAGTTTGTATTTAAGGTTCATGTTCTCTGGTGGTTTAGAAGCTGTGCATGGATTTCCGTTTTTTTTCGGATAGGCAGGGCGGATTGTATCAGGGCGCGTGCAGAAATGGGAAGCGTACTCTGATGGTTTAGCAGGCTTTGGCTGCAGCACTTGTTTTCACTAGATGGCTTTGGGTGGTTGTTAACCTGTAATGAATACAGCGTGTATAAGCTCGCACCACTGCAGTCCGTGCCTGGCTAACGGTTGCAAGCGGGCGCTGGATATTTGTTATTTAAGGCGTGGCGTTTGGGTTATGATTGATCAGGGCGTATCGAGCTTATTTACTAGCATGTCCCGCAAGCGCATTCTGGTCGTAACGGCTGGCATCATGCTCAGCCTGTTTCTGGCATCGATGGAGTCCACGGTTGTGGCCACCGCCATGCCCACCATTGTGGGCCAGCTGGGCGGGCTGGAGCATTACGCCTGGGTCTTCGCCGCCTACATGGTGGCCACCACCACCACTGTGCCGCTCTACGGCAAGCTGTCCGACCTGTACGGCCGGCGCCGTTTGTACGTGGTGGCCATGGCGCTCTTTTTGGCCGGCTCGGTTCTGTGCGGCATGGCACGCAGCATGCTGCAGTTGATCCTGGCGCGCGCTGTGCAGGGCGCTGGCGCCGGCGGCATCATGCCATTGGCATTTATTTTGATCGGCGAGATGTTTAACATGCAAGAGCGCGCGCGCATGCAGGGTTTCTTCTCCGGCGTGTGGGGTGTATCTTCCATTGTGGGCCCGCTGCTGGGTGGCTTCATTGTGGGCCAGCTGTCATGGCCGTGGATCTTCTACGTAAACGTTGTGCCCGGGTTGCTGGCTGCGGCGCTGGTGGTGCTGGCTTGGCAAGACCAGATTGGCCGCGCCGCGCAGCCGGTGGTGGATTATGCCGGGGCCGCGTTGCTCACGGCCGGGCTCGTAACGCTGCTGGTGGGTTTGATGGAACCGGGCAGCGCGCAGAGTTGGCTGCTGCTGGCATTGGCCGGCGCTTTGTTTGCGGCGCTGTTGTATGTGGAGCGGCGCGCGGTGGATCCCATTCTGCCGCTGCCGCTCTTTCGCCAGCGCTTGTTTGTCGTCACCATTGCGCACGGAACGCTGGCCGGCATGGCCATGTTCGGCAGCATTTCATTTGTGCCGCTGTTTGTGCAGTCCGTGCTGGGCACCAGCGCGCTGCAGGCCGGCATCACCATCACGCCCATGCTGCTGGGCTGGGTGTGCGCCAGCATCATCAGCACGCGCATCATGTTCCGGGTTGGCTACCGCACACTGGGCATGCTTGGCACCAGCGGCCTCGTAGTGGGCTCGCTGCTGCTGGCGCGCACCGGCGCGGCTTCAAGCCAGGTTAGCATCATGGTCATGGTGGGCATAATGGGCGTCGGCATGGGCTTTGCCATTCCGCCGTACTTCATTGCGGTGCAATCCAGTGTGGAGCGCCGGCTGCTGGGCACGGCCACTTCGATGGTGCAGTTCAGCCGTTCGATTGGCGGCACGATTGGCGTCAGCATTATGGGGGCTGCTTTGAGTGTGCGGCTGGCTGCCAACCTGAAGGCCGGCAGCCTGGACCCCGGCTTGGTGTCGCGTTTATTGGACCCGCTGCCGGGCGCGGTGGTTGTCGTCAACGCGGGCGTGCGCCTCGCGCTGGCCAATGCCATCAACTTGGTCTTTGTGGTGGCGCTGGTTGCCGCTGCGCTGGCGCTGCTGCCCACGTTCTTTGCGCCGCGCACTGCGCTGGCGGACAATGCCATGCCGGAGGTTGCGGAGCCGGCTCTCGGGTAGGCGCGGGCGCGGTGCGTGCAGCCGCAGGCTGCGCAAAGTGGAGCCGTGCCAAACTGTGATATTATGTCGCTGTAAATTTTCGGCGCAACCGGTGGGCTAGGTGTTCTTGTAGCGTTTACTAAACGACCGAGGAGGAAACTATGATCCCAGCTAGTTTTGAGTATGTTGCGGCGGCCACGCTTGGCGAGGCGTTTGGCCTGTTGAAAAAGCATCCCGATGCCAAGATATTGGCGGGCGGACACAGTCTTATCCCCATGATGAAGTTTAGGGTGGCGCAGCCGGCGCTGCTGATCGACATAAACAAAGTTCCGGACCTCGCGTACATAAAAGAAGATGCAAAATGGCTAAAGATCGGTGCGCTTACGCGCGAATCCGAGTTTGAGAACTCGGCATTGATCCGTGATAAATATCATTTGTTGGCCGACGCTGCCAAAATGATTGCGGATCCGCTGGTGCGCAACATGGCCACGGTGGGCGGCAATCTGGCGCATGCCGACCCCGCAAATGACCACCCGGCGGTCATGCTGGCTTATGACGCTGTGGTGGTGGTCAGCGGTGCCAAGGGTACGCGTGAGGTGCCAATCACAAAATTCTTCACCGGTCCCTTTACGCCTGATATTGCGCACGACGAAATACTGACCGAGATTCGGATTCCATTGCGCAAAGCGGGCGACGGTGGCTGCTATCTGAAGATCGAACGCAAAGTGGGCGACTACGCCACGGCAGCCGTGGGTGTGTTTGTGCGCCTGGGTGCCAAGGGCGTGTGCGAGTACGCCGGCATCGGCCTCACCAACCTCGGCTTGATGCCAATCAAAGCCACGGCTGCGTGCAAGGTGCTGATGGGCGGCCCGCTCTCCGATGCCAAAATTCGGGAGGCAGCGCAGCTCGCGTCAGAGGCGGCCGAGCCCACTTCGGACTGGCGTGGAACCGAGGAATATAAGCGCGCGCTGGTGAAGACCTTGACAGTGCGCGCGCTCAAGCAGGCAGCCCTGCGCGCGGCAGCCTAGCGCGCGGATTAACAAACAGGAGTCAACCCAACATGACTACATATCCCATCAGTGTCACAATCAATGGCCAGGTGCATACGGGCGATGTGCCCGCGCGGCTGCTGTTGGTGCATTTCATCCGTGATATGGCAATGCTGACCGGCACGCACTGCGGTTGCGACACCACGTCGTGCGGCGCGTGCACAATTGACTTTAACGGCAAGCCGGTTAAGAGCTGCACGCTGCTGGCGGTGCAGGCCAATGGTGCTGAGATCACCACCATCGAGGGCGTGGCACAGGGCGGGCAACTGCATCCGGTGCAGGAAGGCTTTTACCAGTGCCATGGTTTGCAGTGCGGTTTTTGCACGCCGGGCATGATCCTCACCAGCATTTCGCTCCTCAAGCACAACCCGGATCCAAGCGAGGATGAAATCCGCTGGGGAATTTCGGGCAATCTGTGCCGTTGCACCGGTTACAACAATATCGTTAAGTCTGTGCAATATGCGGCCATGAAGCTGGCCGGCAAACAGCCTGAGGTTGTAATCATCAACGAGGAGTCGACGGTGCGGGAGATGGCGCATTAGGCCAGCGCTGCAATGCGCTTGTCTTGGGCGGAAATGTACGGCGTGAATTTAGAACTACGGTTGTGTGGAATTTGCGCTGACGGCTTGAATTTTATTTTGCAAGCAGGAGATTGTTATGACTGAAATACCCATCAATGGTCTTGGTTCTTCGATGCGCCGCAAAGAGGATGCGCGCTGATTGCAGGGCAAGGGCAATTACATCGAGGAAATCAATCTGCCCGGCCAGATCTGGCTGGATATTGTGCGCAGCCCGTACGCGCACGCCAAAATTTTAAACATTGACACGTCCAAGGCGGCAAAGATTCCGGGTGTGATTGCGTTTCTCACCGGCAAGGATCTGGAGAAGTATGGCCTGTCATGGATGCCGACCTTGATGAGCGACAAGCAAATGGTGTTGCCCATCGATACTGTGAAGTATCAGGCGCAGGAAGTGGTGGGCGTGCTGGCCAGCAGCCGCTATGCGGCCGCCGACGGCGTGGCCGCGGTTGAGATTGATTACGAACCGCTGCCGGTTGTGGTCAATCCGTACAAGGCGCTGGAGGCCGGCTCCACCAAAGTGCGTGATGACAAGGACAGCAACCACATCTGGCATTGGGAAGTGGGTGACCGCGCTGCCACCGATGCCGTGCTCAAGAACAGCCACACCACGGTCAGGGAGCACATCTACATTCCGCGCATCCACGTGGCCAGCATGGAAACTTGCGGCATTGTTGCCAAGTGGGATGCCATCAACAAGCACCTGACACTGTATATGACCACGCAGGCGCCGCACGCCATCCGCACCGTCGTGGCTTTGATCACCGGCCATCTGGGCCTAAGCGAGGAAAATATTCGCGTGATCTCGCCGGATATCGGCGGGGGCTTCGGCGGAAAGGTTCCGGTGTATCCGGGTTACGTGATTGCCACGGCGGCATCGGTGGTGACCGGGTTGCCGGTGAAGTGGATTGAGGATCGCAGCGAGAATTTGCAGGCGGACTCGTTTGCGCGTGACTATCACATGGACTGCGAGCTGGGGGCGGACAAGGATGGGCGCATTACTGCGCTGCGCATCAAGACCGTGGCTGACCATGGCTATACCGATGCGGCAGCGAATCCCAGCAAGTATCCGGCGGGCATGTTTAGCATCTGCACGGGCTCCTACGACTTTCAGACGGCGTTCACCGAGGCTGACGCGGCCTACACCAACAAGCCGCCGGGTGGCGTGGCGTATCGCTGTTCGTTTCGCGTTACCGAAGCGTCGCATGCCATCGAGCGCATGGTGGATATCATGGCGCACGAGCGTGGCGAGGACCCGGCCGATTTCCGCATGCGCAACTTCATCAAGCCGGAGCAGTTTCCCTACAAGAGCGCGCTGGGCTGGGAATACGACAGCGGGAATTACCACGTGGCGCTCACCAAGGCCATGGACCTGATTGGCTATCGCGAGCTGCGCAAGGAGCAGCTGGAGAAGCGCCAGCGCGGCGAGCTGATGGGCATTGGCATTTCATCGTTCACGGAAATTGTGGGTGCAGGCCCGAGCAAGGATTTCGATATCCTTGGCATCAAGATGTTCGACAGTGCTGAGATCCGCGTCCATCCCACTGGCAAGGCGATTGCGCGCTTCGGCACCAAGAGCCAGGGCCAGGGCCACGAGACTACGTATGCGCAGATTATTGCGGAAGAGCTCGGTATTCCGGCGGACCACATCAAGGTGGAAGAGGGTGACACGGATACCGCGCCGTATGGCCTGGGTACATACGCCAGCCGCAGCACGCCCACGGCGGGCGCCGCAGCTGTAATGGGTGCGCGCAAGATCCGTGAAAAGGCGCGCAAGATTGCCGCCCACTTGCTTGAGGCGGCTGATGATGATTTGA
>QWRL01000121.1 GCA_003670425.1 Chloroflexota bacterium | reverse complement strand
ATACTTTTCCCTGTTCAGCAGCGGCGAAATCGTTTAATACACTTTCAAAACCCGATAATGTTTCCTCACTTACTTTGATATCAAAGTACTTACAAAGATATTTGAATGGCTGTTCACTGGCGCTTTTGCAAATAGACGCAGAGCAATTGTGTGTTTTGTTGTTCTTAACGCTATTGCTCCACTCTTTTCTTTTGAATTTATAATTACTATTGTCATATAAGTCACCATCACCATAGTCATGTGTTTTTACGTCAGAATACGAACCCTTAAGCTCTTCTATGTGGTGGTTTAATTCATTGCAGTTCTTCGTGTATTCTTTAATGCTGTCCTTGATTTTTTTGAATTTATCTCCATTGAAGTACAGGTATAGATAAATTTGATAAATTAACCACCCTGCTCCACCAACCAAAAATGTTATTCCAATTGGTTTTGCTATAGCGATAGCTGCACTTGCTATAAACCATACAATTCCGATAACTATCGCTAATCCTATTAATACAGGGTACATTTTCTTCCTCGCGTGATGGATATGAAATTCATTCCCAAAACCACGCCACTATAGTACACCCTGAACCCGCAATGTGAAAGTACCATTTTGCGCTGACCTCCACCCAACCATTGACTGAGGGTCAACGACTACGTTTATTCGATATTCGTATAGGATTGATTCGCGTATCAACGCATTTTGCACTACTTCCACAGAGCAGCATTGGCAGCCCACTACTCCACACTCGCGCCAGATCCACACCTTTCCACGCTTCGCAGCATGTACCATTTCTGCAGCGCGGAGTACCGGCCTGCACTCCATTCTGGCCGGCGGCGTTGATACACCGCGGCCCGCCACCCTGTCATGCCGCCACTACCTGCCGCAGTCCCGCAAAGTGAACTAGCAGCAATCTGCACACAGTGCTGCACATGCACTGGCTGCCAATGCGGCAGCTTGACGCGCCCCGCTCCCCGCAGTTACCATCCTGCCCATGGACCTTACCGCCGCCGGCGCCGCAGCCCTGGATCGTGCCGATGAGCTGGCTGCCTTCCGCCAGCGCTTCGCCATCCCGGATGCGCGCCTCATCTACCTTGATGGAAACTCGCTTGGGCGCCTGCCGCTGGACACGCGCACGCGCCTGCACGCACTGATAGATGAAGAGTGGGCAAACCAGCTCATCCGCGGCTGGGGCAATGGCTGGTTTGAGGCGGCAGAGCGCATTGGCGCCAAGCTGGCGCAAGTTGTGGGCGCGCTGCCGCATGAAGTGCTGCTGGCCGACTCCACTTCCGTAAATCTCTTCAAGCTTTGTGTGGCAGCGCTGCGGGCGCAGCCCGGGCGCCACATCATCGTTACGGACGCGCTCAACTTTCCCTCTGACCTGTATGTGCTGCAAGGTGTGCTGCAGCTGCTGGGCCACCCGCCGGACGCTCTGCGCATTGTACCCACAGCGGACGGCATCAGCGTAGCACCCGCTGCCCTGGCTGCCGCCATTGATGAGCAAACCGCGCTGGTGATGCTCTCGCATACTGCTTTCAAAAGCGGCTTCGTACACCCGCTGGCAGAGATCACCGCGCTGGCACACGCGCGCGGCGCGCTAACACTGTGGGACCTGAGCCACACGGTGGGCGCGGTGCCCGTAGAACTGCACGCAGCCCATGCAGACTTGGCTGTGGGCTGCAGTTACAAGTACCTTAATGGCGGCCCGGGTGCGCCGGCTTTCTTATATGTGCATGAAGATTTGCACGCGCGCCTGCAGAACCCCATCCAAGGCTGGATCGGGCAGCTTGATCCGTTTGCATTTGAGCCGGACTACGTGCCACAGCCCGACCTGCGCAAATTCTTAACCGGCACGCCGCCGGTGCTTTCATTGATGGCGATCGAGCCCGCGCTGGACTTGCTGCTGGAGGCCGGCCTGGCGCGCGTGCGCGCAAAGTCGCTGCGCCAGACGGAGTATCTGGTGGCATTATGGGAGCAGCAGCTGGAGCCGCTGGGCTACCGGCTGCAGTCGCCGCGCAATGCGCAGCAGCGCGGCTCGCACATTTCGCTTGGCCATCTGCACGCGCTGGGCATTGACCGCGCACTGATTGAAGAGCTGCACGTGCTGCCGGACTTCCGCGCGCCGGACAACCTGCGCCTCGGTATTGCGCCGCTCTACAACACATTTGCCGAGCTGCATGCCGCGGTGCAGCACATGCGCACTGCCGTGCTGGAGCAGCGCTATGTTAAGTATCAGGACCAGCGCCCGCTGGTCACCTGAGGCGCCGGCGCAAGCCCAGCCAGACCCATGAGCATCAGCACTCCCGAGATGTTGGCTGTGCTGCAGCCGGTGCACCTCTTCCGGCTGCTCAAGCTGCCGGCGCTGCAGGCCTTGGCCGCGCAGTGCGAGGTGCACGAATTTGCAAGCGGCGAGGTGGTGGCGGCGGCCGGCGCTGCCGCAAACTTTTTGTTTATTGTGGCATCCGGGCGGGTGGCGTTGGGTGCCGGCGCACCCGGCGCACAAGTGCTGGTTGAGAATGATTATTTTGGCGCGCAGGCTGCGCACCCCAAAGGCCGCCATCCGGCAGCCGCCATACCACTGGAGCCAACCGTGCTGCTGGCGCTGCCGGCGGCTGCGCTGCAAAAATTGCAGCGCGAGCACCCTTCCCTGCAAGCTGCCTTGCTGGTGAAGCGCCGCACCGCGGCCTGGCTGCGCCGCCGGCGTTATGCCGGGTGGCTGCGCGGCAATGAAAATGTGCTGCTGATCTGCCGCACGCACTGGGCGTGGCTGGCAGGCCGCGTTTGGCAGCCGGCGCTAATACTGGTTGCGGCGCTTGGCGCATTCTGGGGACTGCAGCAGCTTTCCATCAATGGCTGGCCTGTGCTGCTGCCGGGCGGCGGGCTGGCAGCGCTCTGGATGCTGCTGTTGTATGTGGACTGGCTGGACGACTCGTACGTGGTGACGGACAAGCGCATCATCAGCGACCAGCGCCTGATGCTGTTATACCGCACGCGCACGGAGGTGCCGCTGCAGCGCGTGCGCTCAGTGGATCTGGAGCAGGGGTTTATAGAGCAGCTGCTGGATGTGGGCGACGTAAGCGCGCGCACGCTGGCCGGCATTTTGCACTTCCCGAACATTCAGGCACCGCAAGCCGTGCGCGAGATTATCAACGAGCTGGTGCAACGCGCGCAAAGTGCGCAGCGCAAGGCGCATGCGCAATCCCTGGTGCAGTCCGTGCGCGTGGGCATCGGCTGGCAGACAGAGCCGCCCGTGGCGCAGCCGCCCGCGCCGCCAAAGCCGCAAGCTTCGCTGCTGCGCAGCCTCGGCGCACTCTTCAGCCAATTGCGCCCCAGCTTCACCGAGTACGCCGGCAACACCGTCATCTGGCGCAAGCATCCGCTGGTGCTGCTTGCGCGCACCGGGCCGGGCTTGCTGGGCATGCTCTTGTGCGCGCTGCTGGCGCTTTTGTTCCAGCAGCCGGGCATGCCAGCCAGCGCCTACATCAACGGCAGCCTGCTGCTGTTCTCGTTCGGCGCATTTTGCTGGGCCTGGTATTACTATGCAGACTGGCATAACGACACATACACCCTCACCCCCGACCGCCTGATTGACATGGAAAAAAAGCCCCTGCTGGGCAGCCTGATTCAGCGCAGCGCGCCGCTGGAGAATCTGGTGAATGTGCAGTACTCGCGGCCCGGCTTCTGGGCCAGCATTTTTAATTATGGCAGCGTCACAATTGAAACCGGCGGAGACACAGGCGACTTGGACTTCAAGATGGTGCTGGATCCGCTGCTGGTGCAGCAGACAATCTTGAACCGCATGGAACTGCGCCAGGAGCAGCAGCAGACGGCTGAGCGCGAGCGCCAGCGCACCGAGATGGTGGACTGGCTAAAAGCATACGCGCAGGTAACGCAGCCTGCGCAGCCGCCGGAGCAGCCCGGCGCACCCGCCCATTGACGCCATGGCGCTGCGCAACATCATCACTCCAGCCGATGACCGGCTGCGGCGGGCCGCGCTCAAGGTGACCAGCTTTGACAAAACATTCCAGCAGCTGGTAGACGACCTGCTGCTGACGATGCACGCCGCGCCCGGCGTCGGTTTGGCTGCGCCGCAAGTGGGCGAAAGCCTGCGCCTGTTTGTGGCGCACCTGGAACATGAGCCCGCTGCCGATGATGCTGAGGATGCGGCCACCGCGGATGTAGAACCGAGCGCAGAGCCTGCAGCCCCTGCCGCGCCCGGCGTGGGGCGCGTGCTGGTGATGGTGAACCCGGAGATCACGCGCTTTTCTGAGGAGCTTGAAGTCGGCACTGAAGGCTGCCTGTCGCTGCCCGGCTTTGCCGGCGATGTGGAACGCCCGCGCACCATTACCATCAAGTACCGCGACCGCCACAACCAGCCGCACAAGCTGCACACCCATGGCTGGATGGCGCGCGTACTGCAGCATGAGTATGACCATCTGGAGGGCGTGCTGTTTATAGACCGGGCTTCGGATGTGTGGCGCATCAGCACTCCGGATCCAGACGCGGCCTGAAACCTGCGCGCCAGCAAATGCCAACGCCGCCCGCTGAGCCCAACCCGCATCCGCACCTCGGCCGCGTGCTGGAACGCAACATGCGCACCATTCTGCGCTTGCGCAAAAAAGCAGCGCGCCAGCGCGGCGTGCAGGACCGCATCGCAGACTTCATCACCGCCTTCTCCGGCAGCATGCAGTTTCTGTGGCTCCACGTTATCTGGTTTGCAGCATGGATCGTGCTCAACAGCGGACGCGTGGGACTTGCGCCCTTCGACCCTTTTCCCTACGGCCTGCTGACAATGACTGTGTCGCTTGAAGCCATCTTTCTGGCAACCTTTGTGCTCATCAGCCAAAACCGCCTCAGCCGCGAGGCAGACTTCCGCGCCGACCTTGACCTGCACATCGGCCTGCTTTCCGAGCATGAGCTCACGCGCAGCCTGCGCATGCTTGATGCCATTCAAGACAAGCTGGGCATTGCCAATAATGCTGATGCAGAACTGGCTGAACTGGAGCTGGACACGCTGCCGGAAGATGTGTTGGCCGAGCTGGAGCGCCTGCAATCACGCGCCAGCCGCGCGCTGCCGGAAAGTTAACTGCTGCCGGGCAGCTGTCGCGCCGGCACTGGCGCGCGCTGCTCAACGGCTGGCTTACATTATGGTGCGCACCTAATTTGCTTTGGCCGCAATGCTGCACTAACTTCCGGACACAATGCCGGATGCCGCCGCTGCACGCGCCCGCTGATCAAACCAGTTGAACCCAAACTGCGCGAGCACAGCCGCCACGGCTCCCAGCGCCAAGCCGCCCAATGCATCGGATGGCCAATGCACGCCGCCGGCCACGCGCGCAAACGCCACCACCAGCGCCGCGCAAAAAAATACAAGCCCGGCACGCCGGTCACGAAAGTAAAAGCTCACAGCCAGCGCCCCAAAGAAAGTGGCATGCGCCGAAGGGAATGCACCGTACTGATCATTCACGGTAATGATCGGCACGATCCCCAGCACAATGATTGGGCGCGGCAGAAAAAACCAAGCCTTGAGAACCCACGCAAACACCCACACAACAATTCCGGGCACAAAAATGCGCACCAGCGAGCGCGGTATTTTGTGGGGCTGGCGGATGAACCATTCGTGCACGGCAGCAGCGGCACAGGTCCAATACGGCAGCTGCACTCCCAGCCAGACGGTGGCGCGCTGCGCGAAGCTGCTTGCAGTTGCAAGCTGGAACAGCACACCGAACAATTGCTGGTCCAGCATGTGCCCAGAATACCCTAGACGCAAACTACGGGCAAGCGACGCGCCAATCTGGCTGCGCCCTGCCCATCATTCAAACAACCGCAGCTGCGTTAATTTCCGCGCAGCGCAGCTTCACTGAACGCGGCGGGAAAAGTCTTCGCACTCCGCACATATTGTGGCCGGTACCAGGCCCCAGCGAATAAAGTATCCAAACACAAAGCAGCCCGCACAAAAGCCCAGCGCGGTCTCCAAGCCGGCAAACAGCACGAGCACCGCAATCAGAAACTTTGAAGCGCCGGCCAGCTGCAGCCCCCAGTGCAAGGCCAGCGCGCCCCCGGAAAACAACAAGCCAACAAACTGCGCAAAACGCTTGGGCGGACCCGCAACCGGCCGATAGGGATTGCCCAGCGCCGGGATCAGCACCCGCGTAGCCAGCAGGCCGGCAGCACTTAGCCGCGGGCCGGCCAGCACCCGCGCCAGAAACCCGGCCGCCAAGAAGGGCAGCAGCCACACCGCATCGCCCAGCAGTACCGCGAGCCCCATCAAAACCACCATGCCGGCTACCAGCCGCGCAGCGTAGTCATTCACCGGATTTGGAAAACTAAAGACCCTTGCGGTCCAGGATGTTTGTTGAACGGTCATTGCATTGATCTCCTTGCACAAATAAAAAACCCCCATGGTTATTTCCATGGGGGTGCTACACAGCCGCGTCGCGAAACAGACAGCGAAAGACTATGGCGCCCCAATGCAGGTGCGAAAGAGGCAGGCCTCAGCCCCCCCAATTCCGTTCCCGTACATGAGGTCATTGGTCCCACAATTTAGGGCGGGCTGACCTAGCCCCCCATGCCCGGCGCACGGCGGGCGGATAGACGCGCCAGTATCGGCCTGCAATTGCAATAGTTTGCATGGCCCCGCCAAAAGGCCCGGCCGGATTGACATAATGAAGTAACGAACTGGATGAAGCCGTAAAAAAACCTTATACAGTTGCAGGAATACTTTACCAGTTACAAAACCTCTGGTATAAATTGACGCGCCTCATATAGTAGAGACTTCAAATGAATCGTTTCAGTTCGCCTTCGTCGCCATCTCCGAAGCAGGTTCGCCACGGCTGGATGCCCGGAACTTTTTTGCTTGCCTGTTTTCTTTTGCCCACGGTAATGGCCGTGCCGGCTGCGCAGCGTACAAGTGCTGCCACAACCACTAGTCGTTTGCATTCCGCTGCCAACGCCAGCGGTCCAATACCCGCCTTCACAGCGGACGTTTATTATCTGGCCGGAGTATCTGCCAACCAGCTGCCACACCATGCGCGCGTGCAACCAGCCAAGCACTCCAGTGCAATGCACATTGCACCGTTAGTGCCGGTTGCAGACGGGCGGGAAAGTAGAAAGCACTGGCACGCAG